>JBAXED010000108.1:0-14320 GCA_037140615.1 Prolixibacteraceae bacterium | reverse complement strand
TAGTTAGGCCAAGCTGTTTTTGGAAAATTATATCCATCTATAACTTAGGCAATTCCCAGGGTGCCCTATATTTTGCTTTAATCATTTTATCTGCATCCGGGTTCCCGATAAATTTCCGTTTCAACGGATCATATTCAAGCCTGGTTTCTGTGCGGAATGAAATATTTCCCAAATGTGCCAAAATAGAGGCAAAAGCGCCCTTTTCAATTGGACTATTCGTTTGTAAAGATTTATTTCGAATGCAATTACACCAATTTGTTGCATGTGCGTCCACTCCGCCTTCTTCAAATGGGCCATCTAATTTAACAGCTTCCACGTTAGTGGATCCATCTTTGCCTTTTTGAGGGATTAATTCATACCCATCTCGATTACATACCAATGTGGCTTTACTGCCGATCCAGGCAACACCTTGGTTACGGTTATAAAGGTGCGCAACTTGTTGGGCCCATTCTACATGAAACTTCTTGTACTGAAAAATAGTGGTTTGACAGCTTGGCGTTTCATTGAAGGTTTCAGGATGCCTGTAGGCAGTGGAGAACACGGCATCAGGATATTCCCTGTTGCATAATCCAAGGATTTTAAGACCATCGAATGCTGAATCGATCCAGTGAGCACCCCAATCGGTTTGCTGACCACCTCCATAATCCCAAAACCCCCGCCATCCCTTGAATCGGTAAGTGTTAAAAGGCCTTACCTGCGCAGGTCCCAACCATCTTTCATAGTCGAGTGTTGCCGGTACCGGAGAATCTGCAACAGAAGGTCTTGGATCAGTCGATTGAGACAGCCAAAGCTGAACTTTATATACATCTCCAAGCACTCCTGTTTTCAAGACTTCATTCGCTCCCAGGAAATACCGCTGACTGGTTTGCCACAGACCTGTTGTGACAATACCCTTGTATTTATTCTGCAAATCCATCAACAAATTGCACTCTTCAATGCTATTTGCAACAGGCTTCTCAATGTAAATTGCCTTACCAACCTTTATGGCTTCTGCAAAGATGTAAGCGTGCCAATGATCGGGTGTTGCAATGATAACTCCGTCAATATTCTTATCTTCAAGTAACTTATGAAAATCACCATAAAGTTGTAATTCTGATGTCTGATCCGGAAACTTCGTCTTTAACTGAGCTGCTTGCTGTTCCAAACGTTCTCTGTTGACATCGCACATGCCAACACAATGTACCCATGAATTGGTGAGTGCTCCAAGTAAGTCACGGAATCCCATTCCAACTCCAATAAGGCCAAGATTCACTCTGTCGCCAGATGTAATTGGATATCCAGGCTTAACTTCGTCAGATACAAAGGATGACATTCCAAGTCCGGCAGCCCCAAAGGCAGTGCTTTTTATAAAATCTCTTCTACCTGCTGACATGATTTTTACAATTTAAAAAATGAAATTCCACTTGAAGATGTTCAAACCATTCGAAAATGATTAAGTGGGTATTGGCTTCGCGATCTTCTATTCCAAGTGACCCTTAAAATACAAATTATAAACAGATGCAATTACAGATTGCGTATCCAAATGTTTCTATATGCAGTTTTTGTGCCATGATCTTGTAATGAAAGTGGCAATCTACCATGGGCTTCATATTTCGGAAAGCCAATATATGGAGTAGTGCCCTTTAATACATAGTTGTTTTGTACGACTATCCCATTCAATACAACAGTAACCATGGCCGGTGATTCCAATTGATCATTTGTTCCAAACTTAGGTGCTTTCCAATAAATGTCATACACTTGCCATTCACCATTTTTAGTATAGGCATTGACCATGGGAGCGCTTTGTTTGTAAATACTACCAACCATTCCGTTCACATAAGTTGGATTATTATCGCCATCAAGCACTTGAATTTCATATTTACTTTGAAGCATAATTCCACTATTTCCTCTGTTTTGTCCGGTGTATTCTTCAGGAGCCGGAGATTTAAATTCTAGATGCAACTGACAATCTCCAAAATACTCTTTTGTCATAATGCTGCCCGTCCCGGGTTCGATGACCAGCTCTTTGTTGATAACATTCCACTTAGCAGTTTCCCCGTTTCTGGATCCCCACTTGGTCAAATCAGTTCCGTCAAACAATATAATTGCATCGGAAGGTGGCTTAGTGAAAGCTCCTGGCTGAACCTTGGCTGGTACCGGATAATACCATTCTGTACTCTCCGGGGAGACCTGTTGTTGTCTCTGCTGTGGCTGTGCTCCGTTTTGGGGAGCTTGAACACCTGTTGTCCGTGGTCCACCTTGAGAGGCTTGAGGAGTATTTGGTTGCTGCCCTTGAGCGACAACTGTTGTTGTAACGATAATACAAATAGCAAAAAGCAATAAATGTCTCATTTTTTTGTAGTTTTTTAATAACTTAAATATTGTGTAATATTTTGAATATTAATTTTTTAAGATAAGATAGTCATATGGCTTCAAAGTAATCTGTTCCGACAATTTTACATTCCCGCCATTTATTGCATCAGTCCATGATGTATTGACCAATGCCGTATTTATTGAATAATCTATACTGGTATTTCTTAGGTTGACGAGCACCACCACTTTCTCATTACCCTGTTGCTTTACAAAAGCACAAACATCATCGCTGCTATAGGAGGTCAATTCTCCCCTTCTAATTGCTTCACTGTAATTTCTGAACGCAATTACTTTTTTATACTCAGCAGTAATTTCCGGATTAATTCCCCATTTAATTTTTGTTGTGGTGAAGGGGAAAGTCAATCGATAAGGAGTACCAACCTCCTGCCCATTGTAAATCATCGGAATGCTTTTCATATAGGCCACAACCACAAATGCTGCCATCGATCCTTTTTGACCATCAAATAATTCCAAAGGAGTGCCATCGGAGCCATTTACATCATGATTGGTAATATATCTGATGATCTGCTGACCATCTGTTGCTCCATTGTAATCTGAAATATTTAAATTATCAATAGATTTTACAGTTCGGTTGTCTTTAAATATCCTTTTTAAATTTCCAAAGAAACTAAAGCCAAAATTATAATCAAACCCAGCCTTATAATTATCACTTCTGCTACCTTCTGACATCATCAGCAGTTTATGTGTTGATATATTTCTCAAAGTATCAATTGTCTGCTTCCAAAAATCAAACGGTGGACCATCTGAATAGTCGCAGCGAAAACCATCAACATTAGCCTTCAATACCCAACTTTTCATAGTTTTAATCATTTCCAATCGCATGTATTGATTGGAAAAATCCAATTGGGCTACGTCGTTCCACCCCATATTGGGGGGGCTAATAATGTTCCCGTTAGCATCTTGCATGTACCATGATTTGTCTTTGACCCAAACATTGTCATAGGATGTATGATTGGCAACCCAATCGAGTATAACCGCCATATTCTTAAGGTGTGCTATTTCAACCAGAGTCCGCAAGTCTTCCAGATTTCCAAACTCCGGATTCACCATGCTGTAGTCTCTGATACAATAAGGGGAATTTACCGACTTAATTGCACCCACAGGATAGATAGGCATCAGATAAATAACATTGGTACCCAAGGCTTTAATTGAATCCAACCGGGCTGTCACGCCTTTCAAATTCCCATTATCGCTGAATGTCCGGATATTTACCTGGTAAAGAGTTACATCCCGCCGATCCGGAACTTTATTGTATGGAATGCCATATTGTACAAACTCTGGTTGAGTTGGCGCCTTAGGCTCATTGACCACTTGGGCATTGCAAGAATTTATCGAAAGGAAAATTGCAATGAAAGAAAATAGAAATAGTGTTTTTTTCATAATGTTTTCTTGAGAATAACCGTTGAATATCCCGGAATTTGTATCTGTTTATTCTTTATTTGTGCTTTTTTATTTGCAAAATACTCTGCACTATAATCCTGTAAATTTGTCGGTAAGCTGAGAACTTGATTCTCATTGGATAAATTATGCACCACCAGCAATGACTCATTTTCATCCGAGCGTACAAAGGCACAAACCGAAGGACTCATGGATATATTAACAGGCACCAATTTGCCATAAGTCAATGCATAACTTGTATTTCTCAAATGAATAAACGATTTGTAGTAATTGAGCAATGATTTTTTTTCAAGTAATTGCACCGATGCTGGTACGACGGTAGAATCGGTAGAATTAATTGGTTTGATCCAGGTCGCCCTGAGTTTGTCATTCATCTTTATATCCCAAAGAAAAGGTTCTCTTATGTTCTGATCAGGTTTTTTACCAAACATGCCTATTTCTTCACCATAATACAAATAAGGAGAACCTGGAAGGGTAAGAAGCAAGGCCACCGCCATTTTTTCTTTGTCAAGATTGCCATTTACGCTACTCATTACGCGAGTCTGATCGTGGTTGGTTAAAAAGGATGCATCGACATAGTCGGGATTGATTGAACCATAGAAATCCTCTATTTTTTTATGCTTTTCGACGAGCTGACTACCATTCTCTTCATTTACTGCTTTAATGATCGCGCCGCCCATATCAAAATTAAATAAAGCTGGAATCCCTTTTAAATAAGGGCCGACCACTTCGGCAGGAGCCCAGACTTCCCCAACAATGTAAACGTCTTTATTGACAGTTCTCATTTCTTGCAGAAAATATTCCCACCATTTGTGATTATCAGCAGCTCTTTCATCAGGGAAAATATGCCTTGCAGCATCTAAGCGAAATCCATCGATTCCAACTTCACCCAACCAAAATTTCCCAATCTGAAATACTTCCTGACGCAACTTAGGATTATCATAGTTTAAATCGGGCATACTGCCACCGAAATAGGCATAATAGAGGTAATCACTTCCATCTACTTTAACCCATCTTCTTCTGTTGAATGAATCACCTGAAATGATTTTTCCTTCAGCTTTGGTTTGAGGATCATCTTTATGAGTCCAGACAAAATAATCCCAGTATTTACTATTCGGGTCTTTCAGCGCTTCCTGAAACCACTTGTTTGTCCTTCCGCAATGATTCAACACCATATCAATGACAACTTTAATATTTCGTTTATGCGCTTCCTTGACGAAATTTTTAAAATCAGCCAGAGTCCCGTAATCAGGATGAATATCGTAATAATCGGCAACATCATATTTGTGGTACGAAGGAGAAGGATTCATCGGCATTAACCAAACAGCTTCAACTCCTAAATTTTGAAGGTAATCCAGTTTCGAAGTCATTCCATTTATGTCTCCAATTCCATCTCCATTGGAATCAGCGAATGATTGAACGAAAATCTCATAGGTAACTCCTCTTGGCCATTTACTGACGTTTTGTTTATCCTGAGCGTTTACACTGCCCAGAACAAACAAAAACACAATAACACTAAAGATGCCACGAAATAATGTTTTCATATTATTTATATTTATTAAGCTATTTGACAACTAATCATTACTTAAGATCCATCACATATACACCCCTTGCCGGAACATTTATTTTAGATTTTACATCAAATTCCTGTCCGCTAGTTACATCAACGCCCTTTGTATTTGAACCAATTACATCTCTATAACGGTCCATGCTGAGTATCTGGTCCTTGTTGCTGCCATTTAAGATCACAAGAGCTGTTTTGTCATCCTTGATTCTTGCGTAGACATAGCAGCCATTATCATTGGGGGAATAATGAATCAAATTCCCTGCAGTAACAGCCTTATTCCCCTTTCGCCACTGCAACAATTTTTTCATATAATCCCATGCTTCATTCTGCCTGGGAGTACGTCCCTCTGCTTTAAATGCACTCACAGAATCTTCCTTCCACCCTCCGGGGAAATCCTTGCGAATTCCACCATCTCCGGCTTCTTTGGTGCCTGTCATGGCAATTTCTGTTCCGTAGTAAATTTGTGGAATGCCCCGGGTTGTGAGCAGGAAGGCGATACCTTGCTTGTATTTTCTCAGGTCGGCATCTTCCTGAAGTGAGAAGCGGCCCAAATCGTGGTTGTCGAGGAAAATGAGAATATTCTTTAAATCAGGATATAAAAAGTCCTGTGCCAGAGATTCATATATCTTGAAAAGGCCTTTTGATTTTCCATCACTTGACACATTCTCATCCACAAAAGCTTGCTGGCAAATAAAGGTCAGATTGAAATCCATTACCGTTTTCAGATTGGAATTTGAATTGCTGACCTTCGAATCTCGCTGCCACCAGGCTGTGAAACCCGGACCACTTGGATACCAGGATTCCCCGACTATATTAAAATTTGGATATTCCTCTGTAACTTCCTTGCACCATCTGGCCATAAAATTATAATCGGCATAAGGGTGAGTATCCTGGCGTATTCCATCAATGCGTGTATATTCAATCCACCATATACTATTCTGGATTAAATAGGTAGCAAGATGTTTGTTTCTCTGGTTCAAATCGGGCATGCCTCTGGTGAACCATCCGTCGGTAAAACTCTTTCTCTCTGATTCGGGAGCATGGACATCCACAATGCTCCATTTATTGTGACTGGTCTGAACGAATTTGTTATTGAAATTGCACCAGTCACTTGTGGGCAGATCCTTCATCCACCAGTGATCTCCGCCACAATGGTTAAAAATCATATCCATGACCACTTTCATTCCGCGATCATGAGCCTTATCGATCATCTCTATATATTCTTCGCTGGTACCGTAACGCGGATCCACTGCATAGAAATCATTGATTGCATATCCATGGTATGTTCTCGGGCCATTCTTTTGAACGGGATTCAACCAAACTGTCGTTATTCCCAAATCCTGCAGATAATCAAAATTGTTGATGATTCCTCTGATATCACCGCCATGGCGACCTCCTGAACGTTGCCTGTCGACCGTTGCACCCTCCAAATTATCATTCGAAGGATCACCATTGGCAAAACGATCAGGTGTAATAAGATAGAGTACATCAGCGGTAGAGAATCCCAATGCTCCGGATTTCTGATTGCGCGCTTTCAGCTCATAGCGTTGAACCGATTTTTTTGTACCATCGGCAAATTCGATGTTCATGATCCCCGGTTTCGCCGATTTCGAGATGTTGAGATAAATAAACAAATAGTTCTTGCTTTCAACACTTTCGATTCCCTTTACTTTGACCCCGGGATAGTTGATAGATACTTTCGAATTGGCAATATTCTCACCATTAACAAGAATCTGTAATTCTGTATTTTTCATGCCTACCCACCAGAATGATGGTTCAATATGGGTGATATCTACCGCAAAGGCATTTATCATGTAGGCCAGAAACAAAACTGTAATCAGTACACCCCGTGTAAATTTTTTTGAATTATTCATAACTATTAATTTCATATAAATGCCACTATAGTTTTGTGTAATTTGATTCCTATTTCTATAATTCTTTCGAATAGTGAGAGCAATAAGCAACCGCCTTATTATTGAATTGGCTGATTCCCCGATAGATTTTTCGGGGAATCGTCCAATTCAATATTTCCGGTCAGCTTTGTTAAATAAGATTTATGTGTGTTATAAAGCGATGTATCCTTCCAGATAAAATCAGGACAAAATAAATTATGATATACTAATTTGCATAATTTGGATTTTGCTTCAGTTTTGGATTAACGGCAAGTGCTTTGTCAGGAAGTGGGAACCATTCGTATTTACGGTCACGTTTTACTGGAAGTGATATTCCAGCTTCCGTTGTACGTCCAAAAAACCACCACTGCCCTTGGGTGAATTTATCAAAACGTCTCAAGTCTGTACGACGGCGACGTCCTTCATCCAAAAATTCAATACCCCATTCACTTAACATCCAATCTTTGTCATAAGCTGTAAAGCCACGGCTAAGTTGGTCCTTAGCTGTTGCCCAATCGGCTGCTGAGAAATAACGTACGCGAACCTGATTAACCAAAGTCTTTGCACTGGTAACATCCCCTGCACGGAGTTTACATTCGGCCAATGTATAATAAACTTCAGATAAACGGAACTCTACATTATCAGCTTCACGGTAGTCGATTGCAGCGGTAGTTGGGAACATAGGATATTTCATAAACCTAATTCCCGAATTCGTTTCCCCCCAACGAGGAGACATAACGGTTTCAAGGGTTCGGCCTTTGTTCTGAAATGTACCCACCTGGTCAACATAAATCAAAGATTGCTTGTTACGGTCTGCATCACCTAAAAGAATGGTTCCTGTTCCGAAATTTGTCTTCATAGTACCCTTCAGAAACTGCCCCACATAATTGCCTGTTGCGTCGGAAGTGAAGTTCTGACGACGGATATCTTTCGGATTGAAACGCTGATAAACGGCACCCAATTTATCACCATAAGGTGCATCAAGGAAACATTTAGCCGATTCGTCGGCTGCTCCGGTATAAAAATTAGCAGAGTTGTCGAAAGAAGGTGCTAAGCAGCAGCAGTTCCAACCGGAGTTTGGCGTAGGTCCATTAAGATAAGTGTTTATGTTATAAGGAAGGAATGCCATGTCGCGAATCCATCCTGTATTTCGGTGAGTCGCGTCACTTGCAAAAGCGAAGATGTTTTCCGTACAACTCTGGTTGTTCGGCCCAAAGATATCCTGATATTTAGAAGCAATTTGATATGTTCCGTATTTGCCATCAATAATTTCCTGAGCAAGGGTAGCGCATTCAGTGTATTTTGCAGTTTTAATAAATACTTCTGAATTGAGCAACATACGCATCTTCATCATACGATTCGTAGCCTGATTCATACGATTAACGCTGTTTTTAGGAAGTAAAGCATATGATTCATCAAGTTCCTTCACGATAAAATCATAGAGAATTTTACATCCTGCATCGAAATCGGTAGATACACTACCCGGGACTTCGGCGGTTGAAACGCCTGTGTTGAGTGGTAGTACTCCACCCCAAACTTCATAGATGCAATAGTAGCAATACGCACGGAATGTTCTAATTTCAGCAATGTATGATTGTTTGGCGGCATCGGTCATACCGATACTTTTTGCATCTAAGTTTTCAAGGTCATAGATAACATTGTTACAAAGGCCGATTGATGCCCAGCCCTTTTCCCATGTTACCTGAATAACTGTCGACCGTGAATCCCAGGTATGAGTAGAAAGTACAAATTTATATGCTTCGTCCCAACCCCAGCCACCGCCGTTCCATGTCCGCCATGCAATTTGGTCGGCCGAAAATTCCTGCATATACCAATAGAACTCTGCAAGATCTTGCATCTCCTGAGCGTAAATAGCTGAAATTACAGATTTAACAGAGGTTTCATTTGCATAGAATTTTGTAGGTGAAAGTTGGTTGAATGGCACCTCCTCCAGATCAAAACAACCAGTAAACATTATACTCGTGAGTATAGTTATGCAGAATAATTTTATCTTTTTCATAATGGCTTCTTAATCGTGTTTATTATCATCATTAAAATTTGATAGTTGTACCAAAGGTAAACTGTGTCGTTAATAGGACTGTATCTCCCGAAATACCAGGATCCAAGCCAATGGACTGAACTGTTGAAGGGTCAACTCCTGTAAAACTGGTAAACGTGTGCAGGTTGTTTGCTGAAAGATAACAATACAAACTTTTAACAGCTTTTTTCTTCAATGGGAAATTGTATCCAACGGATAATCTGTCAACACTAAGCCAATCACCCTTTTCCAGGAAGAATGAAGAAAGAATAGCTCCATCAGAAGTAATATCGTTGTATTTCGTAAAAGCCGTTTTTAAAACATTATTTGCAGTTGAACCTTTAAGCCCGATATTGAATAATTGACCGTTCCACATTTTCATACCTGCTGCACCGCGACAGAATATGTTCACGTCCCAGTTTTTATATTTGAAACTGTTTGTCCATGAGAAGACGTGTTTAGGTGCAGTATTTCCGATATATTTTTTATCGGTATTGGTGGCTGCTGTTTTCAGGATAGCTACACCTGCTTTGCTCCAAACCATCAATTGACCGGTTGCGTCAACACCAGCATCTTCATAACCGTAAACTTCACCAACTTTGCTTCCTTCTGTGAGACGAAAGAAGTATTCTGAAGAACCGGCACCGCCTCTTGCATGTATATCAATATAGGAGGCACTATAAAGTTCATTGGAAAGTTTGGTGAGAATTGTTTTACCTGTATAATACCTGGCGCTCATGACCCAAGAAAAATTCTTCTTCTTCATTATATCACCATCCAACGAAACTTCGATCCCGGTATTTTTTGTTGAACCCAGATTTAGCAGAATTGAATTGTAAACAAATGGTGGCTGTGGTGCAGTATAATTGTAGAGTAAATTTTCTGAGCGTCGGTCAAAATACTCAACAGATCCGCGCAGGCGCTTGAAGATATCAAAGTCGATACCAATGTCGGAAGAAATACCAAGTTCCCATGCCAAATTGTAGTTTGCATTCTTGCTTGGAGCATAAGCCGGGACCCATGCACCATCCATGTAATATGAGGTACCTCTTGAGGTATAGGTTTGAAGAGACTGGTAGTTACTACCTGCACGACGACCTGTTACACCATAGGAAGCACGCAATTTCAAACTACTGATTTTATCCTTAAAATTCGCCATGAATGGCATTTTGGAAATCTCCCACGAACCCGAAACGGCTGGGAAATATCCCCATTTCTTATTGATACCAAACTGTGAACTACCTTCATATCTCAAGGAGGCTGTTGCCGTGAGGAGCTCTTTCCATGAGTAGTTTACACGACCGAATAGACCTACTAAACGAGATGAATTCTTATCTGATGACATACCTGCCTTACCAGCGGTAAGCCATGTACCTGAACCAATGGAGTTATAAAGAAATTGGTCAAAAGTAAAGTCATAATTTGTCATTGACATAGTTTCCCACGAATCCTCTGAAAATGAGTAGCCTGCGACAGCTCTTAACGAATGGCTGCCAGCGCTGAATGAATAATTGACTGTCCATTCAAATTGTTTATTCAACCATCGCTGATCACGCAATGTGGCACTACCTTTATATCCATTCCATGACGAGGTAGCATGTGTTGAAGGAAGATAATAACTGTATTTCGAGTCATGAAAGTCCATGGAGTAACTTACAGCCGTCGTCAACGTCTGTTTAGCTGTCTTAATTAACTGGAGTTTCGCTTCAAGCGTACCTAATATATAGTTATCAATATTACCGGTAGTAATATCATTGGCATTTTCAACGGCATTCGTAGCACCTGTGGATGTAGTCGGGTGATTGTAAGTACCATCCGGATTCCAAATGGGCACTGTTGGATTCATGGTAGCTGTGCCTCCGATCCCATTTGAACCGGTTTTAGCATCCACTGCACTAACGTTTACAGATGCGTTAATTTCCAATAAATCGTTGAGCGTTTTCTGTGAGAGTGCTGCACGTATGCCGTATTGCTCTCGTGCATTTGCCTTATCAAGACCTGTCTTATCTATATAATTGATTGAAACACTATAGTTACTCTTACTTGTTGAACCTGTTATGGCGAGGTATTGGTTATTATCAGAAGAGAAATCGCGTTTCAACGCACCTAACCAATCATCATGGGCTCCGAAATCGATGGTTTGTGCTCTTTTATATTTTGGATCAAGATACTCCTCATATGAGAGTACGTTTTGAAGTTTGTGCATACTGTTGATGGCAAAATAACTATCATAAGTTACATTTAATGAATTTGCCCCTCCACCCTTAGTACTTCGTTTGGTGGTAATAAGAATCACACCATTGGCGCCGCGTGTGCCGTAAATAGCAGCCGAAGCACCGTCTTTAAGAACAGTTATCGATTCAATATCCTGTGTTGCAATATTATTCATATCTCCTCCACCTGCAATGCCATCAATAACAATCAGCGGTGAATTGCCTGCTGTGACAGAGGTTGCACCACGAATCTGAATGCTCGCTGTTGAGCCAGGGGAAGATCCGGAAGGATCAACGTTTAAGCCGGCAACCTTACCAACAAGCAATGCCATCGGGCCTGAAGCTGCTCCCTTTTGGAAATTTTCTTTAGATATGTTTACAATAGAACTTGAAATTTCTTTTTTCTTCAAAGAACCATACCCAATTGCTACCACTTCATCCAGGCCAATGGACTCTTCTTCCATGACAACATTAATTTTCGATTTCCCGGAAACTGCAATCTCCTGAGGTTTCATCCCAACGAAAGAAAACACCAATATCGTATTATTTGGGATGTTAGAAATTGAAAACAGTCCATCGTTACCCGTGATTGTCCCTTTTACTGTGCCTTTAACAACAACGGTAACTCCCGGCAAAGGTAAACTTGAGCTATCTGTCACTTTACCTGATACTGATAATGTCTGCTGGGAAGCAACATTCGTTGCATTTTCACCTTCAGACAAATTAATCTGTGGATTTGATGTTTGTACCTTTTGAGAGTTGGATTTTTTTGCAAACACATCAGCATGGCCTAGAAATAAAGAAAAGACCATAATGATGACCATTCTAGAAATTCTTGTTAGAGGCATTCCTTTGCAGGAAAACAAATCTCTTTGTGCCTTTAGCTTTCGTGATTTTTTCATAAAATTTAGTTTTGGTGTTATTAATATTTAAACCTGCCCTACCACAGAGAAGTGCCGGAGAAACTTATCTGCATTTGCATTTTCTTATTATTCTGAGACTGACATCCAAGATATTTTATCAAATCTTAACAAGAACCAAATTTAACCTTCCTTAGGATTGCGCATTTTCACATGGTTATTGTACTTTTTTCATTTCATCTCATATTCAAAAACTTTATCCAGGAGTTGGTATTTCAAAATTCTCAGAGAGGATTTTGAAAAAGGATGAGACGATTTTTAAAATATTGACGGGAAATTTGACGTATTTTTCAATTTAAATTAATTGGCAAGGACCAGGATAAAAATTAGAAAAGAATGATTTATAACCATTTGCCATACAGATCATTATGTGTTTTCCCGTGATATTTAAAAAAAATAAATGAAGCAAAGAATTATTTTTCTTCTGTGTCTGTTAATCATTGTAAATTCTTCTCTGTCGGCTCAGGACTATTACTTCAAGCAGTACCAGGTCGAAAACGGATTAAGCAATAACAATGTCACGTGCAGCATTCAGGATTCTCACGGGTTTATGTGGTTTGGCACGCGGGATGGGTTGAATCGTTTTGACGGTTATACTTTTCGCGTCTTCCGGGATACAGATGAGGGGGCTAAATCGATAGGAAATAATTGGATTTTTAGTTTAGCAATAGACAACAAGGGATCTTTGTGGGTAGGGACATTTATGGGTATTTATAAATACAATGAAAAAGAGGAAAATTTCGAACTGATCCCTTTCTGCAAGGGAATGAGAGCAAAAAACCTCTCTTTTGATTCCTCCGGAAACCTTTGGCTGATTCTTGATGGAAAACTGGTAAAATACAACGAACAACTTGATTCTCATCAAACATATTCTATTCCTGATAATGGTTTCCTAAATTCATTTTGCTATACTTCTACAGAAAAGATCTGGCTAGTTTTATCGAATGGAATGCTTTATCAATTTGATATAACAAGTGGAGAATTTCATGGTAATGATTTATTTTCTCATTCTCCCGGATACAAGGTTAAGAACCTTACGAGCGTTTATCCATCAATATCAGGTGAGAAACTTTTCATAGGATCACTTACTCATGGTGCGAAATTATTTGACATTCGAACGAATACATACAGAGATTTGATGAGCAAAGAAATAGAGCAAGGTGAAATTTGTGTCAATGATTTCATACAAATATCTCCAAGCGAAGTCTGGATGGCATCTGAAAGCGGTCTGTATATTTATAATCTTGAAAAAGATAGCTATACGCTTATTAAAAAAAGAATACTGGATCCATATTCCTTGTCAACAAATCTTTTACATACCCTTTTTAAAGATAAAGAAAACGGAATATGGCTTGGCTCATATTCTGGTGGAATAAATTATTATGCACCATTTCAACCCTTTCAGAAATTTTATGCCTATCCAAATGAAAATTCCCTGGAAGGAGACATCGTACATGATATCACTACTGATCAGTACGATAATTTGTGGATTGCAACTGAGGATGCCGGATTAAACAAGTTGGAAATCCTTACCGGGAAATATTCACATTATAAGACACAAACAGGAAAAAATAGTCTCCCTCATCAAAATCTGCACGGATTGGTTGCTGATGGAGATAATTTATGGGTTGGCTCATTGATGGGAATAGACCTGATTAATGTTCCAAGCGGAAGAATTACAAAACACTATACAATCAATCATAACAAGACCATTGTTATCATGAAAAAGATACCCAATGGAATGCTTCTTGTTGGGACATCGAATGGAATGTATGTTTACAATAAAGTATCTGATCAATTTGAATCGATACCCCAATTCCCTGACAAAATTAGGGTACAAAGCATCATGGAAGATCATGAAGGCATCATCTGGGCTGGAACTTTTAACAACGGATTATATTTCTATAATCCACATGATG
>JBAXED010000107.1:0-14375 GCA_037140615.1 Prolixibacteraceae bacterium | reverse complement strand
CTAGCACCTAAGGCCGAATATTTAAATATCCCCGTACAATTACTTTCCGAATTTTTAGATGATACACAATCCGTAATCAGGAACATCTATTATTATTCACTGTATGCTCATTTCATTAAAATTGAAAATGGAACCATAAAGGAAAGATACAAGGAATCTTGCCATAGGCTTAATTTTCAGGAAATCAATAGAGAAGTCAACTTAATATATGGTAAAGTACTGTATGAGAGATATCAGAATTCCCCAATGACCGGAATTGAAAGACATATCTATTCTGAATTTAACAAGCTTGAAAAATCTGAATTTGATAAGGCCTGTTTTCTCGCTTACCATGCATTAAAATCAATTGTCGGGAATAAAACATTCCAAAAAGCGGACAATAAATTACTGTGGTCCAGGATGGATGGGAAAGTCAAATCAATTGAGGATGTTTCTGAGCTATCAGAAAGAGTAAGATATTTCGCCCAGGAATATCAAACCTTAAAAATCAAACGTGAATTGCAGGAAAATTGGGGTTTGATCTATTATGCCCAACAAACGAGAGGATTTTATTTTTCGTTCAGACTGGAATTGAAGGCCTTAATTAGGGAAGCTTTGAAAAGAAAAAGAAAAACGGTTGAAAGTCAGCGACTCAAAAAGATAAAATTATTGGAAGAAGAGGTTTTCAATAATTTAAGCAAATCTCATTCCTCACAGGATAAAAATAACGGATAGGATTCATTCTCTTTCCAATACCAAGGTTCGAGGATAGCAGTAAAATTTGAAGCAAATTTTCAGGGTATTATCACGGCCTTATCACAACTATAGCACAGCCTAAATAAATTGAGTAAAACTGCTTGTGATTTATTCATTTTTCAAATAACAATAAATGTATAGTGTCAGCTCCCATACATTTTGTTGAGAATTACAAAAGAAGAAAATTTTCTAATCCATTCCTGGGAAAATAACCCGTGAATAATTCTTGCTTTTTAAACTCTTCTTCAGAGTGGATCAATATAGAACTATGTATTTCACACAGGTATAATTTTATAAATGCCAAATAGCGTAAGTAGTCTGAGCTATTCAATATTTAATTATAAAATAGTGCATTAATTTGATTATTAGCACTATATCAAAATTCGCTCTCCATAACCAGTTTGGTAGCCTCCGGCAAAATTCAATTGAACAATTGTTATTTCATGAATCTTAAGATGAAATATTCATGAAGAAACCATCGATCATTTGCAGAATAAACAAACTTGATCCTAACTGAAATTAGACATGAAAAGTATTTAAAGATGAGTTATCTATTTTTTAATCAAATTATTTTGTCAAAATTACAGAAAGAATCACCATTTAAATCTAGCATTAATGAATGATACAACTATCAATTAATCATAATAATATATTAGATTAATTAAATGTGTAATTGTGTCGATAGCGAAGCCGCTATTTATTTATTACGAACTGATCAATCATTTTTCCTTGTGCGTTTTTTGATTCAAAATAGAGGGTGTTTCCATCAATTTTGACATATTGATACAAATGGCCCGTTCCATTTACAACCTGAGCATATGGTTCCTTCGCGAAAAATTGATCCTGATTTGGGATGCCTACTGAAATAGTGTATATCGTTCCATTGTTACCAGATGGAACGACCTGTCCTCCTTTCATAGGTTTGGATCGCATGTAGTAATGAAGATGGCCTCCAAAAACCATGTCAACATGGAATTTGTCGAATATTGGAATCCAGGCTTTCTGAATCGCCGGATAGGGTTCTTCCCGGTTATATGGGGAAAAATGAAACATTGCTATCTTCCATGTGGTTTTGGATGACGCCAATTGAGCTTCAATCCACGGTGTTTGAATATCTATGGGTGAGGTAGCATCTATCATAAGAAAGAGCGTGTTTTTGTAGGTGAACGAGTAGGTTTGTTCTTTAGGCATTCCTAATGGACCGTTCATTGGATAGCTAAAAAGATCGCAGTACATTTTGGCTCCAAGTCCTGCACCATTGTCATGGTTCCCGGGCTCAGCCATAAGGGGTATTCGACAAGAAGTTTCTTTTGAATAGTTAAGAAGTGCATCCCACTGATCACGATTTAGACCGTCACTTACCAGATCACCCACTATTGAAAAGAAGGATGCATCTGGATGGGTGTTCCAACCCCGTTGAAGCACTTCACCAAATTTGGGAGAATAGTGAGTGTCACCGAACCATAGAAAAGAAAAGTTAGAATTTAGATGAGCTGTTGTAAATGATTCTAAATTAGACCATTCATGTTGATGCTGAATATTGTATTCATAGGTGGTTCCAGGTTTAAGTTTGGTTAGTTTAGCTGTATAGTGATAGGAAATTCGGTCGTTTATCAACATGCGGTCCTCCATTACAATTTTCTCAGCCATGGCGGTATAAACTTTTGTTGTTCCTTTTTCCCTGAATTTTAGTGTGGAGGCATCCATGGTATAGTTAGTTCTCCATTGAATATCAATGCTGGTTTCTGGATTGGAACTCCATGTAAGAACGATTTGATCGGGGTTTTTTGAGGAAGGGAAAGGTGTGGTTCTGAATGTGCCCACAAGATGGGACTCCGCTGCCCTGCCTCTTGTAGTTGTCAGTAATTTTTGGCCTTTCATGGATTCAGGCACATCATGCAATAGAAGCTCATCCCAATCTGTGTAAGTAAAGGCGCTATCTTGCAAGGTGTGGATTTGTTGTTTTTTTGGGTAAAAATTGGAGAGAATAAGTGGATCTTTTATATGTTGGGTGGCAACTGATACAAAATAGTGTAGGGCTAGTCCGTTTTTGAATCCATTGACACCTAGTGAGATCTTTCCAGCATCAAAATCTTTAGGCTGTTGAGAATCATTATCGTCTGTTTCTGTTGAATGATTTTACATCAAAAAGCAAAGTGAAGCGGATGGTATTGGCCAATGGATTATTCTGGTGGATTGGAATAAGATATGAGAAATCAATGGAGCAAATATTCATTTTTATTCCTAAGCCGGTGGAGAAAAATTTGCGGTTTCCTTTGTATTCGCTTTCAGAGAAATAGCCCGAGCGTATTGCGAATTGATGGTTGTACCAATATTCTCCTCCAATTGAATAATTGATCTCTTGTAGTTCTTCTTTCAAGCCGCCTGGGGCATCGCTAAAAGAACTTAGAATTGAGCTGATTACAGACATGTTGGTACTATTGTCTGCCAATATAATTCCTCCAGAACCATTGGATGTTCCTGAATAAAGCTGGGGACTAGGTACCATTAATTTATTAACATCAAAAGAGATGGAGAAAGAATTATAGTTGTTTAATTCTTTGGTGTAAGTACTACCTATTCTTAGGTTAGCCGGAATAAATTCTTTGTTTTGACCTTCGTCATATGATATTTTCCCTCCAATATTGGAAAGATTAATACCTGCGGAAATAGTTTGATCATAATTACTTCTGCCGATATTCTTTGTATAATAAAAAGATACATCACTCGAGAATGTTTGACCGGCAACATAATTCAACGGGCCAATACCTCCTGAAAGATCGGAACGAATGTATCTGAGGGCAACACCTCCCGAGAAATTTTCTGATAACTTTCTGGAATAACTTATATCGAATGCAAATTCATTCGGACTTACATTGGCAAGACTTGTCCCAACCTGATCCAGCAGCACAATTTCGCCCATTGAAAAATATCGCAGTGAAGCGCCAATTGTTTGATATCGATCAAGTTTATAGTATCCTGATAAGTAGGCCAGGTTAATATCTTTTACCAATTGCCTTAACCAGGGGGTATATGACAGGGCAAAACCGAATTTATCTTTTGTAAAACCGAATTTGGAAGGATTCCAATACTGTGCATTGGCGTCTGGAGTTGTGGCAACACCAACGTCCCCCATGGCACCATGTCTGGAATCAGGTGTAATATTCAAAAAAGGGACTGCTGTGGTGATCGGATTGTACTGAATCTCTTGTCCTGTTGGCAAACTTTGAGAGAAAACTCTTAAACCAGTCACAGTTAAGAGCAATAAGACAATCAGTTTGACAATTCGAACTAATCTCATAAAATTCCTTTTAGAGGTATTTCACCGGAAACCTGTATCAAAGTAAGATAATTTTTTTTGATTGAAGTTCTAATAACCTTGGCTGGTTCATATATTTCGAAATGCTCAGCTCATGTTTCAAATTTCGGGAAATAGTCTGATGATCTTTTCCTAAATCAATCAAAAGATTTCCACTTGATTTTTCAAGGATCAATGAATTAATTTTCTCTTTAAAGATTCCTGAATCAAATTCAATTCCATCTATCACTTTAATTTTTAAATCGTTGTTATCAAGTGGGATTATCTTTACGTGTGAATTGCCTGATATCCTGAAAGAGGAGATTTTAACAGGTAATGAGTTAACGGTATTTATTTCAATGATTCCATCCTTGTTTTTTATTGTTTTGAAATTGGCTAAGGTTTCTTTAAGATTGACCATTGTATTACTTTCCATCCCGGTCATATTTTGATTCAAAGCTTCCAATTCTGCAACGGATAGCTGATTCCCTGGACTAAGTACCGAATTGAAAATTGAAGAGAGATATGCAGTGGATTGCTCCAATCCCAGTTGATTCATTCTTTTGAGATTTTGCCTGAATAGGATGTTCGCTTTTGGAATTGCCCCTCCTGTTTCCTTTTCAAGACCAGTCGTTTGATATCTTGAAGCAACATAGCAAAGGCCTTCTGGAGAGCTCTCGCGGAAACCAGTCAATCCTGTTCGCTCGTCTTCGTTAGCAAGGGTGGTGGACAAGATATCTCCCGATCGGGAAATCTTAACAATGTAGAACGAATTTGTGTCCTCTTCCAGATCATCCAAACCACTTTTCGACATCCATTCAATTTCTCCATTTCTATTAAATTGAGCAAAGAACAAGTCCGGATCGGTGGATGTAGTTTGTTGTGAAATGCCATTGCATTCCAGTTTCCCCCTGAAGGATCCCGCAAGGTAGAACTCGTTTTTATCGAGTTGCTTCAACTCAAGGCCGAAGGCCCTACCGTCAGCATTAAACTTCAGCACCCATGCCATGGAGTTATTTTCGTTAAACTTTGCTATAAATGGTATCGGAGCAAGAACTAATTGATTAACTGTTCTCTCAGTAAGGTATCCTGTAATGTATGAATTTCCACTTTCATCTTTCAGGTAATCTTTTCCCGAGCCGCTTCTTTGGGCACCAAAGTTAAGGGCAAGTTTCCAAATTTTCTCCTGATCATTTATTTCCTCAGAGGCACTTTTAAGCAAACTTACCAGAGGTTTTAATGGGTAGAAATCTTTCATTACCAATCCCAGAGGTGCATTATTAAATGTTGGATCAGCTATTGTAAAACTTTTCCCATCCACGAGATAATTGTCTCCATCCATCAGCTGACCCAGCGAGATTGCAACTGAATAAAACCCGGGGAATTCGACCAATGCAGCCTTTTGGCCCAAAAGGTTAGTTATCATCCAGGCGAATAGCAAAGATTTTCCTTTGTCATTACTTTGATCTTTGAATAGAAGTTCTTCAGGAAACATAAATCGATCATACCCATACATATCGTTGAAAGAACAATAAGAAAATGACTTTTGAACAAACTGCTGAAGAAATGCCGCTCCTTCTTCACTTCTCATCCCTGCCAAAACCGGTTTGATTTGCTTCCATAAGGACTCTTTCGATAAAGCGGTAAAAGGTGCATTGAAACAGATAAATGGATCAGTTTGGGGATATTCTTCAAGGAATCGAATTACTTCGGGGTTATATTTAAGGTTGAATTCATATGCCTTTTTGTCCCAGGGAAATTGAAATTTTTTAACTAAAACCTCTCCCTGGAAATTGAGCGATTGATTGATCATTAAGTGAATAGAACCTGTCGCTCCGGAATGAACAGGTGTATAGGAAGTTATTGGGAAAGCAGAAATAGGTTGGTCGATGTAGTACTCTAATTGATTAATGATCACTTTCGGAACACCGAAAATTTTAGAGGCTGTTCTGTATAATATGGAGTTCCCAAGTTGATTGTATCCAATTTTTACATCATATCCGGACCGAACCATAAGTGCCCAGGTCAAAAGAGTGCCACCACTTTCATCTTTTGGGTACAATGCGTTTGAACAATATTTAACCAGCAAAAAATAGCCCCATTCATTCATCCCAAGTCTGTCCTTATAAGTCATCAACTGATTAATAAGGTGCTGGCTATTTCCTACTGAAAATTTATTCCAATAATCGGCAATTGTTTCGCTGCTCAATAACTTTTTGACGGGCAGGGTAAGAAGTTTGTCGTAAGTAATTGCAATGTTGTTGCCATAAAATTTTATTGACAGTTTCTGTGGATTTGAGGTAGTGTACTCTGGTTTACGTAACCTGGGAAGATTTGCAGAAAATTCCTTAGATTCTTCTTCTTTTTGATCGCTTGAATAGCAAGGTAAAAACCTGGAACTATGATCGATTGTCTCATCGAATATAAACTGAGGAGGTGCATCAAATTTTCTCGTTTTCGAAACACGGACTCCAGGAACGACCGGAAATTTATCCCAATTACTCTTTATTGCTTCAGCGAAATTCTCATCATAAAGACGGGAAAAGTGATGAAATCCTGATTGCAGATAAGGCAGGGGATTTTGATTGTTTAGCAAATATTCTTTGCTTTCCTTTACCCATATTTCTTTAAACTCTTTAATTGTTTGGCCAGAGACATACATGAACAGTAAGAAAAATGAGCAGGTAAATAGTAATTTCTTTGGGACTATTATCCCATGAAAAAAACGCTCCATTTTCCTTAAAAATTTGTGCTCTCCAAACAATTTTTGGCTTATTATGGTTTTTACAAAGATAGAGTTTAAATAGCATTCTTTAATAATATCTGTTTGTTTTATGCCTAAATTTGAGGTTGATGTATTGACATAGTATGGAAATTTTTTTAAAATATCTAAATGTAATTGCCTTAGCAAGCATCAAATTTTTTTGGGCCACGCCTTATGCTTATTTGTTTCGGCTTACTGAGATTGAGACGTTTGTGATGATACAGATAGGCGGTCTTTTGGGGTTTATATTCTTTTACTATTTTTTCTCTTTTCTCCTAAAAGAACTCAAGCTGGTATGGCCAATGATATACTTCATTACTCCACGAATCTTTAAGGTTCGCTTTGAGCAATGGCTTGACTTAAGGCGTTACCGAAGGTTAACAGCAAATAAATTTACGCGAAAGAATAAAATGATTGCCCGAATTCGAAGGAGATTTGGGATGCCGGGAATTGTTATTTTGACTCCAATTATACTGTCCATCCCATTAGGAGCATTGCTGGGAACGAAATATTTTCATCACAAAAGGAGTTTCATTCCCTGGATGTTGCTTTCTATCTTTACCTGGGGGATAGTTTCTGTACTGTTTTTTGGCATTTTTATGCCTCACTAATGCCGGAGGGCCAAAAGGACTTTTTGGGATTTTGAAATCATTCCCGGAGTAAGTTCTTCTTCAAGGATTGATTCCGTGACGGAAATCAGTTCAGCTTTAAGACCTGGTTCAATTAATGCAATATTGAGAAGAAGTTGTAATGCATTTGCCCGAACCGCTATGGCTTCTTCCGGAGATAGCAGATCATACAAAACATCAATAAGATTTCCCATCCGGTCTTCGGGAATCTTTTGAGAGAGAAGCATTCGGGTGAAATGCCTTTTCAAAGAACTAATTTTCAAGTAAGGAAGCCAATCAATTATTTCTGAAATGTAAGGTGCAAGCCTGGATGGATCAGCTTCAGAAACATGATCGATTACCCAGGCTGCATGCCAGGCCAATCGAGGATTGGCACTATAGATGAGGTGGTAAATTTCTTCAAAAAGAGCCTCATCGTGCAGAACAGTTTCTCTCCAGATGCCAATTTCCCGAACACCAATTTTTAGAAGTTTTTGGCTAAGAAGAAGGTTCGGTTGGTGATTGGTAGCTGGTTGATTGGAGGATATCATAAAAAGCCAGTTGTGATGTTACTTTAGGCAAAGTACCGTGGTTATTGATATTGTTGGTAAGGTTGTTGTCCAAAACCCGGGCAGAAGTATTATCCTTCCATTGAAGATCAATGAAATCCAAAAGCTCTTTTTTCATTTTTTGGTCATAGATTGGCACAGTTACTTCTACACGTCTGTCTAAATTTCTTGACATTAGGTCGGCAGACGAAATATACATGTTCTCTTTACCCCCGTTGTAAAAATAGTAGACCCTTGAATGTTCAAGGTAACGGTCGATCATCCCAATTGAATGAATGGAATAGTTCTCTTCCTCAGAATTAGAAATTAGTGTAAACATACCCCGAACGTTGAGGCGAACATCCACACCGGCCTTGGCCGCATCATATAGTTTATTGATTATTTCACTGTCTACGAGGTTATTGCATTTCAGATAAATGACGGCTTTCAAGCCATTTTTTGCAGCTTGAATCTCCTGCCTGATCATCTGTAGCATTTTGTATCTCATGGTAAAAGGAGAAACGAGAAGGTGGTGATACCTTCCAATTTTATAATTTTTGGAAAAGAATTCGAATACTTTGCTTACCTCCTTTGTAATTAGGGGATTGGCTGTCCAAATCATCTGATCAGAGAATACCTTGGCAGTAATTTCATTGAAATTGCCTGTGCCAATACAGGCGTAGTTGGCAAGGACTTTTTCTTCTTTTCTAGTTATTAAACAAAGTTTTGAATGGACCTTCAATCCAGGTACGCCTAAAATCACCTTGACACCTTCGCGCGTCAGAAGATTCCCCCATTGTATGTTATCCTGTTCATTAAATCGTGCTTGTAGCTCAAGGACAACAGTTACCTTTTTCCTATTTCTGGCGGCATTGATCAGTGCATGAATGACATTGGAATTTTTAGCCATTCGGTATGCAGTCATTTTAATTTCGGTGACTTTAGGATCTATGGATGCTTCTCTTAGCAAATCGATAAAATGATAAAATGACTGATATGGGAAATGAAGCAAGATGTCTTTTTTAGCAATGGCAGCTAAAAAGGGTTCTCCCTGGTGAATATCCGGATGAGGAATGGGGCTGTTGATATTGTAATAGAGATGTTTCTTTCCAATGGATGGAAAGCCCATAAAATCTTTAAAATTGTGAATTCGGGAACCCCCGATAATCACGTCATCTCTCTTAAAATTTAATTTTTTCAGCAGAAGAGCAAGGAAATTTTCAGGAATATCTTTGTCATGAACGAAGCGTACCAATTCACTGCTCCCTCGTTGTTCTAAACTCTTGGAAAGAATCTTAACATAACTTTCAGCCACGTCATCATCTAAATCCAGTTCAGCATCGCGAGTGAGCTTGACGATAAAAGAGTTAATAGTTTTAAAGCTGAACATATAAAAAATGTCTTTCAACTCAAACCTGATGACATCTTCTAAAAGGATGATGTATCTTTTGTCATCGTTTGAAGGTAAAATGACAAATCTGGGAAGAATGTTTGTGGGCACTTCTATGAGCGCATATTCCTCCTTTTTTGTTTTTGTCATGACGACAGCAAGGTATATGGCGTCATCGTTAAGTGAGGGGAGGGGCTGACTCTTTTTGATGATAACCGGCATAATGCGGGGACGAACTTCTTCCTTAAAAAAAGCGGTTACATATTGACCCTGTTCAGCCGATAGCTGAGTCTCGTTGATGATAAAGATATCTTCTTCAGCAAGTTCGTTCAATAATTGGGAATAAATTCGCTCAAACCACTTGCTTTGCGCAACAACTGTTTGTTCGATTTGATTCAGCACTTCTGCTGGAATATCTCCTTCTGCAAGCACAAGATTGTCGATGGTGGCTAATCTGCGCAAAATAGCGACTCGAATTCGGAAAAATTCATCAAGGTTGTTAGAATATATTCCAAGAAATTTTAGCCGTTCAATCAAAGGCACTTCTTTCCTGGAGGCTTCCTGAAGAAGCCGTTCATTGAATGAGAGCCAACTGATTTCTTTGCTTCGATGGGTATTGGTCATCATGAAGGTTAAGCGTTTTGGTCTTTTTCGAGGGCATATCTCAACTGATCAAGCATAATTGGGACGTCATCAGATTCAACGCCTTGTCGAAGAAGATGTTCCAGATCTTCATTAAAAGATTCCATAAATTCTTTTTCCGACATTTCGGCATCATTGATACTTTGTTTATAAAAATCGAGCGCCATTTTTCTCTTCCCCAGGCACCATTGTACATGACCCATGTTCATCAAATCGAATTTGTTTGGAGAGTCTTCCACCAACTTTCTAAAATATTGTTCAGACTGCTGCTTCTTTCCAACTAAAAGAGAGCACCAGCCGATTGGTCTCCAAATCTTTTTATTGCCTGGGGAAAGGTACTCTACTTTAAAGTAAGATTTCAACGCCTCATCATACTGTTTGAGCTCCATCCTGCAATGTCCTAACGAAATATGGACACCCAGATTATCGGGCTCCAGAGCAACGACTTGCAAATAATACTTCAGCGCTTGTTCCGGATTTTTTAAATGCCTGTAACAAAGTGCAATTTTTTTGTGGTTCCAGATACGGTTTTGATCGAAAAGGTCAGCCTTTAGATAATATGAAAGAGCAAGGTCAAAATTTTCCATTTTTTGGTGACAGAAGGCAAGTTTCTGAATCAATTCGACTTCCTCAGCTTCCATGAGCAACATGGTATAAATTTCCGCCGCATCCTTGTAATAATCTTTTGCAAAGTAAAACTCAGCAATATTTCTTAATAGCTGATTGTCCTCGAATAGAAGGCTCTGGAATACTTTTTTATTATGAAAATCAAATGACCAGGAGAAGATGTCCTCCATGCCTTGCCGTTGTGGATGAAGTTTGCAAAAACGGTATAAATCCCTGATATATTGACCTGAAATAGCAGCCGCTTTTTTATCCCTGGAGAAGCCGTCATCTTCGTTTTCCTCTTCAATCAGTTGATCAAATTCAGCTGATAAGGAATCGAACATCATTTTTTTATAGTCAGGCGGAATAGTTTGCATACTGAAACAGAACGAATATTTGTCTGAGTTGCACAAGACAGGTGTTTTCAGCAATAAGTCAAACAATTTTTGATTGTCAGGTATATCTTCAGTGGAGGAGCTTCTAATTAGATAGGGATGATTGGGATAAAATGGTACAAACCAGTTTGTTAGCTCGCTAAAAAAGGGGAAATTCTTAAGATTTGCAAATGAAGTTATAAAAATGTCCGCTCCTTTCATCTGCATTTCGCTCAGCTCTTCCATTTTGTCCATAAAGCCAGGAGAATCTTTTAAAATATCCTGCCATTCCGGGTTTTTATCTTCGTTAAGCAAATCTCCAAGCATTGCTTCGAGGCTAAGCTTATTTCTCAAATTAGGACTCAGCTTCATCATTTCAGGAAGAATCTCATCCTGAAGTTTTCGTTGGATTTTTTCTGTCTCTTTTGAACCGATTAGCTGCAAAATAATTTTTTCAAGATGTTGCCTGAATGATATTCGTTCATTCAGCATCGCCAGTCGGCCGGAGATGGCAGGGAAAAGGAAAATTCTCTGGTCGTAGTAGAACAACGAAAGCAGCAAACCGGTCAATGCCCTTTGATTGATATCTTCTTCGTCAATATCGTATCCTTCAAAGAGCAACATAATCTTCTGCTCATCAAAGAAATGAAGTTGGCCTAGTGTTAGTGAGGTAATCAGGAAGGCTTTTTCCAGAGTTGGAATGTTCGGATTGTTAAGAAAATTCTTAAAAGAAGAAACCTCATCGACAGATAGCCTATTTTTAAACCAGTAATGATAGAAAAGGTTGATCAATTTTTGATGATGATTCTCCTCTTCAATTTCAGTCTTTTTGTTAGGTCTCGTATTTTCAATAAGTGATTTAAGCTCTTTACCCACATGGAAAGATTCGATCTGTGCAAAATATTCAGGTATGTTTTCGAGTAAAATGCGAATGAATCCTCGCTTTTTCTGGTACTCAAGGGAGGTCGAAAATTTCATTTTTAAACTATCGGCACAGCTATCCGCTAATTCAAAGGTAGAGAGCAAAATGTGTTGATAAATCTTTTGCCTTTCCGGATCTGAAATTCCTTCGACAGTATATTTAAGCATGAAACGGTAATTCTGTTCCAAATCAAGCTGTTGATCACTGAATTCGCCCAAACCGTTGGCACTGATCATTTTTTCGAGCAGATCGAAAGCAGGTTTCAATTTTCTATCAGCAAGAAGCTTACAAATTGTATTGTGACTATATTTTATTTCCGTTTCGTTCATTGGATGCAGCTCTTCGACCACAAGTTTAGCCAAATTTACAGATAAATAGTTCTTTGGCAAAATGAGACAATTTGCATAGGAAAATTTGATTGCTGGGGCTTTGTCAGAGAATTGAATTAGAGCAACCTGTAGAAACGGAAATAAGATCAGAAGCGATATTCTGCCTTTAGAAGTATGAATCTTGGCAGTAATCTGAATTCTGTTCTTGAAATGCTTATATCATCGATGGAATAGTTTCTGAAAGTCTTGGTATCCAGCAAATTTTGCCCCGAGAGGGTGAATGAAAGTTTATTTTCCAAAGCGGTGTACCGAAAATTCAAATCCAAAAAGTAATATTTGTTGTTTTCTTTATCCAGACTGCCAAAATAATAGCGCTCAGTTTCGAGTTGAATCTCAAATTTTTTGCCAGGTGCAAAAGTGAGATCTAAAAATGAGAGGTTATCAATCGAATTTGCTTTTGAATTGGTAATTATTTCAATGTAGGTCCATTTTGAACCAAAATGGTAATTAAAATTGCCATCAAATCCAGAACGGAGCTCAAATCCACCATTGTAATTTTTGGTTGTTACCTTCCTAAAGTCCGAACCATTCACTGTGTTCTCATAATTGGATTCTGAAAATCCAACATTGAGTTTCAAAGTCGATGAAATTAGTTTTAAATATCTGTCAAAATTGGATGAAAACAGGATGAAAATTTTGTTTTTTACCAGGATTTTTTCAGACATGGTATAATTCTGGGAGACAAGCATATTGTTGCTGAAATAATCATGGTTTTTGCTGAACATCAATAATGCGTTGGCAAATGATTTTTTACCCCAACCTCCATAGGTGTAATTGAGTAGTGCTGTTGAAAGATTTAACTGATTAAAGTTGCCTGTTCCTTTTGTAAATGAACGGAAGCCAGTGTTGATATATTGGTCATATACATCCTGAATAGTAGCATTTTTTCTGTTGTATGAATAGGAAGCCAGAATTGAATTTTTCTCATTGATTTTCCATTCCATTCCTGCTCTGGGATTGATAAAAAACGGATTCTGATGCCGGGAACTTCCAATTTTTTCGAGCTGGTTGTAAAGCTGATGAAAATCGAGTGAGGAAAGCAAGGCGATTTTCTTCAGGCCAACGCGATATTCTATCTTGAAGTAGGCATCATTTGTTGTATAACGCAGATCGTTATGAAATCCATAAGGAGCTTCCAAATAATTATCGTTTGACTTTATACTTAAACCTGAGCTCAAATTGTCAGATCGAAATTGATTGCCAATTTTTACTTCCAGCAAATTGTCGTTCGCCTTTCTGTCCATCAAATGGGCTTCGAATCCGGCATAGTGCATCCGATCAGCACTTTCTTGGATTACTTCGTCTGCCCCCGCAACTCCCGGGAATAGCTCCCGGTAAATGAATTTGTCCAGAGAATAGTTCTGGGGGGACTGCTCATAAATATATCTGCCAGTCATAAGCCAAACTTTGTTATTCTTGAACTTGTTTGTGTAAACGATTTTTTGATCTAACAGTACATTGGCACTTTGCAGTTTTTCATTGGTTACCGAATCATTGAAGACAAGTCTGTTTTGACTATTTTCATCAGACTGATTGAATTTTAAGGTGTAAGCCAGCGTTTTATTTTTAGATATATCGTTGGTCAGGTCAATTTTTCCAAAACCGGTCATTTTTGTTCTTTTCAAATGGTGATCTTCGGTGTTGGTGAAGGCGGTTTCCCCAATGGAGACCGATTCAAAAATATTTTTGTAAAAATTATTCGCATCTGTGTTTAGAAACAACAAAACTTTCATCTTCACCCTGGATGAAAGGGTAAATATTCCATTCAGAGAATAGAGAGCGGTGTTGTTGAAGCGAATCCTATTTTCCTTCAGATTGGGATAAAAAGTGCTGATATCTAACCAATTGGGTGCATTTTGATTCTCCCCCAGACTCCCCGGTTCACCCTGGTCGTCGGGTCTTATCAGAAAATTGATATCTCCGGTAGCATCTTCACCAGTGTTGTTGAGGCTGGCTATTGCATAGAATTTGTTCTTTTTACCAAAATTCATCAGGTTGCTGTTGCCTTCATACCATTTCCCATTTGTTGGATCGAGCCCTGCAGAAATATTCCCAAACCATAATCTCTTTGATTTATCATCCAATTTGAGGTTTAAGGC
>JBAXED010000106.1:0-14482 GCA_037140615.1 Prolixibacteraceae bacterium | reverse complement strand
TTAACCCTTAACCCTTAACCCTTAACCCTTAACCCTTAACCATTAACCATTAACCCTTAACCCTTAACCCTTAACCCTTAACCCTTAACCCTTAACCCTTAACCATTAACCATTAACCATTGATCATTAACCATTAGTAATTGGGGTCGTTCACCGCCAAATCATACCGTCTGCTTTTTTCGCTGAAGGCTGCCATGATCCAGAAATAGCAACTTTTAACGCCTGGCATTCCAACGGTAGGGTGGTATCCCTCGGGAACGATCACAAAATCTCCCGTCGAGACTGCGTACACTTCTTCAATCTCGCCTGGAATTCGGGACGAGAGATGCAGCGCAAATTTTGGTTTTGGGATGTCAAAATAGCAGTAAATTTCCTCTAAGTCCTTGGAATGCTGATGTGGAGGCCAGCTTGTCCAGGCTCCTGGTTCACCTTCGGTTATGCCGCAAATCAATCTGGATCCCTTGTCTTCCTGAGAAATTGTCATAAATACTTCGCGTTGATACGGCGGTTTTCCATGAATTTGATGGATGCTTCCCAAGGGTAGTGTCAGGTCGTATTTTCGGACAAAGAATATCCCTTTTCCCTCGCAAGGAGCACCTCCAAGGAAGATGACGAGGTTTGTCTGAGCTTTGATGACAAGCGTACTCCTGGAAGGAATGTAAAAGGAATCCCGCTCTTCTAAAAAGTATTCACTGCTTTCAAAGATAATCTGAGCTTTTCCAGAGATAAACGCACCGCTTAATTCAAGCTTTTCATCGGATAATCGGAATTCGATTCCCTTTTCGAGATTTAGCCTGAATCCCCAAGTTGTTCGACACCTTGAGTTTTCAGGAGAAACCACAACATGCAAACCCGGGGAAGTGGGACTTTTAAATTTCCAGTTTAGTTTTGATTGAGCCATTCTATTAACTTGAGATCATTGATTAAAATACAAACATTTTTTGGTCAAATTCCAACTGCTATATGAATATGCTATCGGCTAACAGCTATCGGCAATTGGCTAATAGCTAATCGCTAACAGCTTCTCATTAAACACATACCGTCATGCCGCCATCCACAAATATGAGCTGTCCGTTGACATACGAACTGGCATCAGAGGCCAGGAATATGAGTGGTCCTAACAGTTCTTCAGGATTTCCCCAACGATGGGCAGGTGTACGGTTGCAAAGCCAGGTATCAAAATCCTTGTTTTCCCACAAAGCCTTGGTCAAATCTGTTTTAAAATAGCCAGGGCCTATGGCATTAACCTGGATATTGTATTTTGCCCATTCGGTGGCCATGGCTTTGGTGAGCATCTTCAATCCGGCCTTTGAGGCAGCATATGGGGCTATGGTTGGACGCGCCAATTCGCTTTGCAAAGAACAGATATTGATTATCTTACCCTTTTGGCGCTGAATCATTCCTTTAATTATAAGGTTTGTAACGATGAAGGCACCAGTAAGATTGGTATTTAGAACCTTGTTCCAGTCTTCCAGTTTAAATTCTTCAAGAGGACCGCGGTGCTGAATACCGGCATTGTTGACCAAAACATCAATCAGTCCGTGATCTTTTTCAATTTCAGCCATCTTAAGTTCAACTTCATCGGCTTTGGAAATATCAAAAGCATATCCGCTGGCTTTGTATCCCAGTTTCAGAAGCGAATGTACAACTTCATCCACCTTTACCTGGTTACGACCATTCAAAATGACAGTGGCGCCTTCCCGCGCCAGGCCTTCTGCAAGTACCAATCCCAATCCGCTGGTGGAACCTGTGATCAGGATTTTCTTTCCTTTGATGTTAAATAGCATGGTTATGAATGATGAATGATGGATGATGAAAGATGGATGATGGAGGGAAAAACCAAGTTTGTAACAGAATTGTCTGTTCTTTATTCGTCATCCATCCTTCATCATTATTTTGAGGTGAACATCTCCTCGTAATGCGGCATAGGATCGAAAATACCCCCACCTGTTCGGTAAAATTCTTCGTTGAGTTCATAAACACCTTTTGTTGCTCGAACCCAGGCCCCATCCTTTCGGGGATGATAGCTCATCATCGTCTCCCAGTTTTTATAATTCTGGTGACCATTGCTCTCAACAAGTCCCAGATTGCCTATGCCAGGGAAGGAGTTCAGCCTTCCGGCAACGTTTTTATTCCATTCGACGAGAATTGGATTGATTGTCAGATCGGCACAGAAGCAGGGAATGTTTCGCTCATGTGCCACCTGGGCAATTTTCATGGTCATGCTGAGGGTCTTGGCGATGGCTTTCAGCGCAATGGCCTTGTAACCCATCTCAATTCTTTTAATGGCATCGGCATCGGTATGGGCACTTTCATCGGCAGCCAGCCTAACGGGAATATCGGAAACATTGAATTCGAGCTCCTCTGCAAAAGGCTCTTCAATGATGGCTATCTGGTCGAAGGCACCGATCTTTTTTGCATGGTCAATCAGCCTTAGCAGCATCTCCTTTTTCTCATACCTCCCATTGGCATCGAAATAATAGGGGAGTTTTCCATCTTTAGTATGTGGAGTTCTGACATTGCCAATTGCCTGATGGATTGCGGTTAAGCGTGCCTTGTCCTTTTCCAGCATCTCTTCTTGTGTCCCCGGCTGACCAATCTTAATTTTCATGAAAAAATATCCCTGTTCAACAGCTGCCTGGATTTCGTTAATCGGAATGCTGTAGGCCATCAGGGGAATCGCCGCTGCCTTGGAATGGTGATTGGAAAGAGCTGGTCTGTATGCCTTTGGAATCATTTCGTCAAAGTTTTTGTATCCATTCTCTTTGGCATAAAGCAGCCAGGCCGCATTGTCTGTTCCGACGAGGGCATTTAGGGCAAAGGTTTTCCGCAGTTGCGGATTCGAAGTTATTTTTTGGCCGTATGCATATACCTCAGGCAGGATGTTGTCCAGTAATTCGACAGGCGTTGAGAAAGTTTGGCCTTTCATGATTTGCAGTGCCCGCTCAGTCAATGCGAACATGAGCGCATTGCCACCGCTTTCGGAGTGGGAGGCAAATACCTTCGCATCCGACCATAGCACGTTTTGGGTGCAGAGTCCGATTTGATGTTCGCCCGATGAGCTTTTCAAATAGTTGACCGTTTGCCAAATCTCAGTCATATAGCCGCCTTTAAATCCAAAGGGCCGGATCAGTGGCTCCCGCTCAAAATTTGAGTTGACATCGGATATGGTAATCAATTTTGGTTGAGCATTGGAGGCTGGGGTGCTAAATGCATCAAATCCTGACAGAAAGGCTGCACCAGTAATTCCTGATGTTTTGATAAATTCTCTTCTTGTGGTCATACTTTGTTAAAACTCAATCTGATTTTTCTTCATACTTGAACGGAGCCAGTCGAGGTCATTTTTCATCATACTGTAAATCTTCCCGGGATCCATAGTTGTGGTCTTTTTCCCTGTTTCAGCACCACCAAGGTCGTATTCGAAATGAATGCTGATCGGAGCTTCTACCTTTAGTGTGGCATACTCTTGAAGGAACTGATCGAAGTTGACCATTCCTTCGCCTAAAAGGACATTTTGATGTTTCCATGCTCCTTTGGGATCTTTGCCCCAGACAAAATCCTTGATGCAAATGGTACGGATCCAGGGTTCAACCCTTTTCATCCCAAGCATCCAGGAGTAGCCACCTTCAGTTTGGGCATGACGGATGTCGTATTGTACGCCAAGGTATTTGGGGTCCACATCTTTCACCAGTTCATACAAGTCCCAAACCGGTGCGCCGACATGTAGCCCCGAATGGTTTTGGTAACCTCCGTGAATGCCAAGTTTTTCGTTAACCTTTGCAAGTTTTTCAAAGATCTTCTTATAGCCATCGAGGTTTTGCTGGATTGTTTTTGTGAAGTCATATGCAAGCCATCCCATGCGATAATAGCGGATCCCGGAATCGGCGGCAACCTGAAGTGTTTCCATTGAAAATGGCTCTGACGGATCAGTGACAGCCGTCACCATCATGGGTATTTCTATGCCCAATTTTTGGTATGTCTTCACTGCCAGCGGTAATTCTGCTTTTACATTTTTAGGTTCTATCTGGCCTGCAGGCCTTACCAAAAGGTCTGCACCATCAAAACCATTTTCAACCAGGACCTTGGCTCCTTCTTCGATCGTCAGGAACTGAAGACATTTTGTAAATGCACAGACAGGCCTTTTCAGTTTTTTTGCTACCGGAAGGTGGTTGGCTAATCCACTTCCCGCCAGGCTGATTCCGGCTGCTGACAGTCCGGTAGTTTGAATAAAATTTCGTCGTTGCATGATTTATAATTTCCAGGGTTTGCGGTATTCATAATGCAATAGTTTGTTGGCTTCCTCCGAATTGGTAAAAAGCTCTTTGTCAGGATCCCATTGAAGGCGCTTCTGGGTTACCAAAGCAATATTGGCAAGGTGGGCAAAACTTGTCGACCGATGACCGTCTTCCAATGTGCAAAGTGGTTTTTCTCTGGTTTTGATGCAATCGAGGAAATTGCGGATCACATTTGCAGTGGCAAATGAGTTGCTGCCATCTTTTAAATCCTGGGTAGGGATACTAAATTCTTCAGCTTTGATGAGTTCTTTCTCTTTCCAGTTTTGGAACTGTCCTTTTTTTGAAGGAACAACCTTGTATCCATCCTGACTGGCATAGATGTTTCCTTTGGTTCCGCGTAATTCAATTTCACCGTAAGGAAGGATTTCGCCTCCGCTGGCTTCAAAAATGCTGAAAGAGATAATTTTCTTGGAGGCAAATTCATAAGTTACCTGCATCGTATCCGGGATATCGCCGTCATGATCCAGAACGAATTTCCCTCCATGGGCCGTGATCGCCACTGGAGCAACTTCACCCATCACCCATCTCATGGCATCCATGTAGTGAACTCCCCAGTTGCCCATCTGACTGGAATAATGGCCAAACCATCTGAACATATAGGGTGCGATATTGTATTGGTATGGCCGATAGGCCCTGGGCCCCAGCCACATATCCCAGTTGAAATCTTTTGGTGGCTCTTCGGCTTTCAGTTTTCCAATGCCATCTGGGAACAGATTGCTTACTCTTGCTGCTCTGGCCGATGTAACCTGACCTATTTTCCCGGCCGGAATTTCTTTTGCAAGTTTTTGGTATACATCATTTCCTCTGCGGTTGAGCCCAACAGCAACAACCCTGTCGCTGGCTTTCCAGATATTCACCATGGTCCGGCCTTCTTTGATTGTCTGGGTAAGCGGCTTCTCTACATAGACATCTTTGCCTGCCTTGACAGCCTCAATCATTTGAATGGCATGCCAGTGGTCTGGCGTAGCAATACACACGGCATCAACGTTTTTGTCTTCCAAAAGCTTCCTGTAATCGCTGTAAAGAGTTGGTTTTGAAGTGAATTTTTCGCCCATTTGAGGAACAGAAGATGCTCTGTCGGCCAGGTAGCGGGCATCAACTTTGCTTCGGTCGCGCTGCAGGTATGGTTCGTAAATATCGCACAGGGCGACTATTTCGACATCCTGGTTCTTCATAAATAATTCCAGAAGTTGTGAGCCCCTGTTGCCTATTCCGATAAATCCCATGCGGATTTTGTCGTTGGGGCCAATTTTTCTGATTAGATTTTCAGAGCCTGAAGTATTTGCCCCCAATGCAATTGCCCCTGCTGAGAGGCTGGATTTGACTATAAAATCCCTGCGATTGGATTTTGAAAGGTTTTTCATCGATAGATTATTTTTTTAGTTTTTGGGATCTGATCAGTGCTTCAAGATAGTAATAATCAGCATAAATTATTGGAACATCAACTTCAATATTTGTTGGTTTCGTGCCCGTACTGTGAAGCAAAAGGAATCCTCTATTGGCGCCAATTTCTGATCTGTAATCTTTCGTCATATTGGCAAGAATCAGGTTGGCCTTATTCCTGTAATCTGTGCCATTTTTGCTGTAGGTACTCAGTTCGAATAATGCGGAGCAAATGACCGCTCCGGCGGATGCATCGCGTGGTTCATCCGGAATGTTGGGCGCATCAAAGTCCCAGTAGGGAACCAGATCTTTTGGCAAATTGGGATGAGTAAGCAGGAAAGTTGCAATTTTCTCTGCCTGGTGAAGGTATCTTGGATCTTTGGTTTCGCGGTAGCACATGGTGTATCCGTAGAGAGCCCACGCTTGTCCGCGTGCCCAGGAAGATTCGTGGCTGAAACCCTGATGGGTATTTTTCTTCACTACTTTACCAGTGATTGTATCGTAATCAACCACATGGTAAGTGCTGAAATCAGACCTGAAATGGTTTTTCAGCGTGGTATTGGCATGGCTTATGGCTATTTTATAGAAGGAGGAGTCTCCTGTCATCCTGGTTACTGCGAACAACAATTCTAAGTTCATCATATTGTCGATAACTACCGGAAAGCCCCATTTGTCGCGGCTGTGGTCCCACGACCTGATGCAACCAACAATAGGATTGAACCGTTTGGAAAGGGTTTTTGCTCCCTGAATAATGATTTCCTTAAAGTTAGGATCGCCTGTTAAACGATACCCCTGACCATAGCTGTTGTAAATTTTGAAGCCCATATCGTGGGTTCCTCCATTCAACTTTTCAACTTCAATGTTGGCCGTAAATTCACGGGCCTGGGTTTCCCATTTCTTGTCACCTGTTTGCTCGTATAGAAACCAAAGTACTCCCGGGAAAAACCCACTGGTCCAGTCCTTGGAGGCAACAAGGTTCAGTTTTCCATCTGGAGAAAGGCTTCTGGGTGAAACAACCAAAGGCTTTTTAGCGTTTTTTGTATCCTTCAGCCATTCTGCTTTGGACACAGGAATCTGATCAAGCATGAAAGTTGTTTGCTTTTCAGCATCAGCAAATACTCTTTTAACTGTTTGAGCACTGGAACTTAACGTACCAATTCCGACTAAAAGCGATAGGAGTATGATAAATGGCTTCATATGATGGCATTTAATTATTTTTTCAGGATGGCATTAATGGATTTAATGATTGGAGCCGCCAACAATTCGTACCCTTTGTCTGTGTAATGCACGTTGCCGGGTTTGGAATTTTCGGGATGGACGGCCTGCGAAGTGGCATATAAATCTAATACACGAATGCTATTCGCATTCATGATTTCCAAGGCAGCGGCATTGTAAATAGCCGGATCTTCAACCTTTCTGCCTGAAGAATTCTCAGGGACTACTGTGGTATTTATAAAGATTAGCGTTGCAGTTGTTTGCCTGAGCCTTGAAACAATCTTATTTAAATTCTCCTTATATTTTTCAACCGGGACAGAGATTTTTCCCGTTACATCATATTTATTCAACGAATCCTTGCGAACTAAATCGTGCAGGCCAAAGTTAAAAAGGATCACATCCCATTCTCTTTTGCTGACCCAGGTTTCGATACTGTCTAGTCCTCTTTCAGTAGAACCACCGTTCCCTGGATTGTGAACAACATTAATATCGGAAGCCAATGCTTTTTGGACGAAAGGTGTATAGCCAATGGAAATTGAATCGCCGATAATAAGTACATTTTTGACACTATCGGATGTTGCCGCTGCACAAATTAAAGAAAAAAGGAGAATCGGAATACGCTTAAATATTCTTTTCATTTTTTTGGTTATTGTAGTTATACAACTGTTAAAACTATCAAAATTGTTTTTATCGTCAAGTTATTTCAGCTCACAGAATGCAGTAGGCAACCCCTTGCTTTTTACGCTTGCCATACTCTTTCCTGCGTTCAGTTTTACTTTTATGATGGCCCTGCCATTGTAAACTTCTACTGTTCTCGATCCGGAGGAGGTTCCCTGGTTGTCAATTAGCTTACCATCACCAGTGAGTCCGAAAAAGACCATATTGCGGGCATCGAGACAAAGGATATTTTTGGCATCAAATAGCTTGACTTCAATGGTTGCCATGTCTCCGGACTGCTCAATCTTTTCAAGAACCATTTTAGCCGGAGCTCCCCATTTTTCAGTCTGGTATTTTTGCTTGATTTCATCCGACACAGTCGTTTTTCCTTTTTTGGCAATGACTTGCAGCTGATTGTCACCTTCCTGGTAAGGAACATTCCATCGCAATCCGGCTGCAGGGAAGTCCTGGCTGTTACGTTTTTTTACACCGTAACTTTTGCCGTTCACAAATAATTCAGCTTCATCGCAATTGGAATAAACTTTAACCATTTTTTGCTCTCCGGAATCTCCCCAACGAACCGGCCAGGTATGGCCGTAAATATGTACCATTGGCTTTTCTGTCCACCATGACTGAAAGACAAAAAAAGCCTCCTTTTTAGTAAAATCGCGCTCTACAACCCCTTTCTGATTCATGTAAGGTATGGGATTTTCAGGCCTGATGGCTGTTGAGAAATCTTTAAATGGCCAATAGGCAGATCCGGTCAGATAGGGCATTTTCTCCTGCTCTTTCAAATGCCAGTCAATCAGGTTGCAGATGTAGGACTCGCTCCAGTCACCATCCTTCGAAACGCGTGCAGCACCACCAAAGAGCGATGCATCGCCAAGCCGTTCGTCAGTTCCGCCCCCAGATTTGACATGTTGCAGAACTTTATCCGGCGCTTCCGAATGCCGCAAAGCATGGCTGTCTCCGCCCCATTCAGCATGAAAAAAATGGTTCACACCCTGGATTTCTTTCTCAGTCGTCTCTTTGTATTCGGTGTAAATTCCCCGATACCAACCCGCCCAAATAGAGGGAGAATAAACGTCCACAATGTCTTTGCAGAAATCGCACCTGCGGATCGCTGTCATGCGTGAGGCATCCAGCTGATGCGAAATAGTATTTAACTCGGTCATAAAAGTCCGGATTTTCCCTTTGTCAAATTCCGGAAAATCGCCGGGCCAGTCGTTTTCATTTCCAAGTCCCCAGATAATGATCGCCGGATGGTTGCGATGCTGATCAATCATATCTGTGAGCATTTGCCTGGCCTGTGCCTTGTATTTTTCACCACCTAAACCACCACGACACCATGGAATTTCTTCCCATACCAGGATTCCCAGACTGTCGCAAAGATTCAACACAATCCGTGATTGCTGGTAATGTCCCAGACGGATGAAGTTTACACCCATCTCTTTCATCATCAGTATTTCCTGACGAATCTGCGACTCACTCATAGCTGAGCCAACACCTGCATGATCTTCATGACGGTGGGTACCTCGGAGCAACAGTCGACTGCCATTGAGCATAAATGGACCTTTAGCAACAAATTCAAAATTACGGAACCCGAATTTTTCAGAAACGGTTTGGGTTCCGGATTCTGAGGTGAGCGTCACTGTTGCGTTATATAGATTTGGATTAACCGGTGACCAAAGAACTGGCTTCTTGACAGTTAAAGAAGGAATTGAAATTGCCTCTTTTGTTGACTCAATTTCCTGCTCTTTCAGACTGATTATTTTGCCTGAAGGATCTTCAATTTGGATTTTTAGATGAGCCTTTGAGGAGGCGCTTTTATTTTGTACTCTAAGGTTTAAATCGAGTTTCCCTTCCAATGCTTTTGCATCAACAGTCGAATTGGCAAACAGCCGTTCAATGGAAAAAGCAGGAGTGCAAACCAGATTAAGGTATCTGTAAATGCCACCATAAACATTAAAATCAGAGAGGCTCGAGGGAATCATTTCCAAGTCTCTGGAGTTGTCGCAACGAATTGAAATTGGGATTTTCCCCTTAAAAGATTCTGAGATGGCTTTATCCTGAAGGAAATTTTTTACTGCATCAGTTATATCGACCGACCATTCATTGTACCCTCCCACATGCGATCCAACCTTTGTCAGGTAGACATACACCTCAGTTTTTTGTCCGGCACCTTCAAAATGAAGAAGTGTGCGACCGTTTGGAAATGGATTGCTGATTTCGATCTGGTTGGTATACCATCCGGGTCCCTGGTAGTAGTTCACGTCAGGATCCACCGCATCTGTCGAATTGAAACAGTGGGGTAGGGAGACGCTCTCCCACAATGGGACGCTTTCCGGATTTCCCTCTTTTACCGGCCTGACAGCTTCCCAAACACCTCCGAGATCGCTTCGAAGGAATTTCCAATTGTCATTCAGGCGAACTTTCGTATTGGTTTGAGCAACTAAAAAATTAGAAATACATAGGGCAATTATTAAAAGCCAAAGGGTCCTTTTTTGTGTCATTTTCTTTTTTCTTTGATGGTCTATCGTAACAAGTATTTGCAATTATTTTTTTGATGGGGAATTCTTTAACCAGATGACCGGATGCCTGACAGGCAGATTCCTTATCACTTCCGGATGTTCAGGATTTGCAGGCAAACTCAGATAGGTTGAGATATATTGATTGTTTTTATAAGCAAGACCTGCAAAAAGAAGGCATGACTGACGGGCAGGCCATTCTTCCCAGATATAAATATCCTTTGCAAAAGGCCATTTCGATTTATCTGCAATAAATGGAAAGATGAATTCCATCCCTTTTTTCAATGTAAGCCCTTTTTCGGTTTTATAATCAAACAAATTGTCTTCCGGAGTAGATAAAATCTGAGCCAAATTGCACATGGCATCGATGTTGAATAAGGAATAGCCAAAAGGTTTGGTACGTTTTAGCTCCAATGGGAAACTGCCGTCATCAGCCATTTGTGATGGGAGAAGAATTGTTTTAAACCGATCGATGCACATTTTACGAACCTCTTTATTTCCGGCAACTACGGCAATAGAAGAGGCTGTTACCACCCAACAGGTGCCATGATTATTCTTGGCATTCATCTCATCAATACCATATTGGTGGGTCGTCATCCATGTCAGGAAACCTCCAAACCATTCTATAATATTAGCTGCCTGATCCGAGGGAATAGCTTTATTTTCTATCAGGATTTTAGCGGATTGTGCTACTTCCACCAGATGATAGGCATCTATCAATCCGATTCCGCGACCGGTAAATCGTCCCCAGATGGCTTGTGCATACAACATATTTGGATTCATCCTGGTAAGAGGATCGACAAACCAGGCATACAGATGCTCCAATGCTTTTTCGGCATATTTCCGATTACCCGTGAGCAGCCAGGCGGAAGTCAATGTAGCAGTCATGTCACTGAAACGAATCATGGCATACCTGTGGTCTGAGAAATTTTCCGGATTGGTTTGTCCGTCTTTTTGGATGTATGGTCCACCGGGCTTGGCCGGATCCGGCCACCAATAATCGCCTTCTGAATAAAAATCATTCAGACCACCGGCACTGCGCTTGCAGGACGAAGCCGTAACTGTGACAGGTTTTTCCTGCAGCATGGCGTCTGCCCTTTTGATGGTTTCCTTTTGCACGCTATCAAGTACCTGCTTCTGGGCGTAAATGCCGGAATTCAAACAGAAGACAAAAAGGATAGATCCGATAAAACTGAGCTTTTTCACTATATTCTGTTATGAAGTTGTCTACTTATTTTGTGGCCCAAGGCCATGGTTTTGCTTTAGTCCGCTGCGCTTCCTTCTCCCATAAAAGTGCCATTTCATTGACTTTCTCGGGCATTTTTTTGGCAAGGTCGATTGTTTCTGATGGATCAGCATTCATGTCATACAATTCCCATGCTTTTTCGTCGGCCAAAGAAAATTTCTTTTCCTTCTGAGTTCTTGAAACCAGTTTCCATTTTCCACTCCTGATCGCTCTATTTCCTTCATGTTCCCAAAAGATTGAGCCCCTGTTGATTGGTTTATTCAAAAATGCTGGAACAAGGCTCGATCCTTCAAAAGGTTGAATGGCGTTTCCATTGAATGTTTTTGGGTATTCAATGCCTGTTATATCCAGGCAAGTTGCCATGATATCGATCAGGTGGGAGTTGTCGGTGCGTAATCCGCCTTTGGCTGATATTCCTTTGGGCCAGGTAATAATCAAGGGTGAAGCGATTCCACCTTCATGTGTAAAATGTTTGTACAACCGATAGGGCGTGTTGCTCACATTGGCCCACTCTTCGCCATAAGCTGTCCAACTGGCGGGTCCGCCTGCCATCACGCCTCTGCCACTGCGCACAAACTGCCCATCCCGGGAGTATTCAGGTTTTTTGCCATAGAAAATTGAGTCATACGACATTGGGTGAAGTATTTTTTGATCTTCAGTCAATGAGACTTCCATCTTGTCTGTGCCAACTGTTTCAGCACATCCTCCATTGTCGTGCATGTAGAAAATGATGGTGTTGTCAAGCTCGCCCTTTTTGTCAAGTTCGGCTACAATACGACCTATTCCCTGGTCCATGACATCAATCATCGCAGCATAAACTTCCATTCTTCTCAATTGCCACTCTTTCATGGGTTCATCTTTCCAGGCCGGAATATTGACACCGCGTTCGGTCAGAACACATTCTTTGCTAATGATGCCCAATTTTTTAAGCTTGTTAAATCGCTGTTCCCGGGTAAAATCCCAACCTTTGTCATAATGCCCTTTGTATTTCTCAACTTCTTTTTCTGGAGCATGCAGTGGCCAGTGCGCTGCAGTAAAGGCAACATAAAAGAAAAACGGTTTTTCTTTTGGATGTTCTTTGATAAATTTTACAGTGGTGTCGCTGATAGCATTGGTGTAATAGAAGTCTTTTCCGGGAGCCACAAAAGTGTTGTTGCTAACCAGTGTTCCCGGATCATAATAACTGCCAGATCCATTTAGCGTTCCAAAAAACCGTTGAAAACCTCTTTGCAAAGGCCAATTGCTTTTATCACCGTTTGGGGAAATATCCTTGCATATATGCCATTTTCCGGCCATATAAGTGGAATAACCCGCTCTTTTAAAAACTTCGGCCATCGTGACCGCATTTTTGCTTAAATCATCGCGATATCCATCTTCATCAAAATTACTGTTCGCAAGGTGCCCCATTGAAGCCTGATGAGGATAGAGTCCAGTAAGCAGCGATGCCCGCGTCGGACTGCACCTGGCTGTGTTATAGAAATGAGTGAATCGCACCCCGTTTTTTGCCAGTTTATCGATGTTCGGTGTTCTTATTTCAGAGCCAAAACATCCAATATCGGAGTAGCCCATATCATCGGTAAGAATTACCAGGATATTTGGTCTTTTTAAATTTGCCACGCTATTTTGCGAAAATAGCGGTGTAGAGACCAAGCTCAGCAGGGCTAGCGTGAAAGATTTATTTGCCGTTGGATTTTTCATTCTTCCTTCTGTTTACCCTTTGCTTCCTTTTTAGATGCCTGCTTTGCAGCTTTATTTGCAGTTTTATTTGCATGACGACCGGTTCCATCTCCTTTGTCGATGTAGCCTCCGGCAGGATTTAGCCTGTTGAGTTCTGTTTGCAAGCTTTTTCTAGCCTCCAGGGCCGCTGCATCCTTCGAATCAGCCGGAACGGCAATTTCTTCAAACGGAGCTTTGCTCATGTCAAATAATTCGCCAGACTGATTAAGTTTCCATCCTAAACTTCGAACCCAATAATTGTTGGCGAGCTGAACAAAGAGAGAAGTCCTTGGATTTCCCTTTTTACCCTGAATCTGAGCCTTGAAGCTTTGACCATCCAGAACAGCATCCTTTGGAAGGGCTGAGCCTGTTATGTCAGCAAAAGTTGGAAGAAAGTCTGTTGAACTAATCAAATCATCACAAATTTTTCCTTTTGGGGTAACTCCCGGCCAGTAAACAATCAAAGGCTCCAGGCTTCCGCCTTCAAGCATGGATCCCTTTTGTCCGCTTAACCGACGACCACCAATGGTAGCCGTTTCAGCATGACCACCGGCAGTACCATTATCGCTAAAAAAAATCAGGATGGTATTGTCACTCAATTTCAGGCGGTCAAGTTCAACTCTTAGCTGACCAACCAATTTGTCCATGTAAACAATATTGTCATCATAAAAATCTGTCGTAGTTGGTTTACTATCAGGCGTTCTTGTAATTTCACCATGAACATGCGACATAGAATAATAGGCGAAGAAGGGTTTGTTTTTGTTGACTGTCAAAAAATCAACCATCTTTTTGTGCATCAGATCCGGCATGTATTCATCTTCTTTCAGGATAAAATCTGTGCCATTCACCCTATAGTTTTGCTTTTTTCCTGGTTCCGTCCAATACACGCCGCTTCCAAAAAACCTTAAATATTCGTCAAAACTAAAGTCGGAAGGATCGTCAGGGAGTTGTCCCCATTTGCCGATCATGGTAGAAACATATCCTGCCGGTTTTAGGTAAAACGGAATTGCCTTTTCAGCTTTGGTAAATACTTCAGAGCAGGCATCCTGGTTAGTAGCTCCGGTCCGAAATGCATAACGTCCGGTTAGCAGGCAAGCACGGGACGGTCCACAAAGGGGAGTTGAATAGCCGTGTGTGAATCGTAAGCCCTGACTAGCAAGCTTATCGATGTTCGGAGTTTTATAACGGTCAGATCCATAGCATCCAATTTCAGCAAAGCCTAAATCATCTGCCAGTATAAAGATAATGTTGGGCTTCTTTTCGGGGGCAGTTCCGGGTACGCTTGCAATGCTTTTCGCAAACATCTGTCCGGATCCGGTCAACATTCCAAATGAAATAATCCCGGCTGTTTTTAAAAAGTTAAAATTTTTCATTTTAAAATATATTTAAGGTTTACTTTTTCTCTAAAATCTCTTTTGTCACAGCTGCCACCTCTTTTAATA
>JBAXED010000105.1:0-14699 GCA_037140615.1 Prolixibacteraceae bacterium | reverse complement strand
CTAGATTCTGCTAATTACTTAATTCTGTAAATTTTGCTCAATTCTGGCCAATTCTGCTTCAGACATTCCCCCTTCAGACAATTTCATTACCTTAGTCATTCACAATTCCCCACCATGGCCGACGTTCACGAACCCGAAGTACGAAGCTACAACATGAGCAGGATCCGAAGCAAGGACACCAAGCCGGAAATGCTTGTGCGCAAGTTTCTGTTTAAAAACGGATTTCGGTACCGGTTACATGTGAAAGACTTACCAGGAAAGCCGGATATTGTTCTTTAGAAATTCAAATAATATTATGATATTTAGTGAACCATAAAACCGACTCATGGAACGAAGACTTTGGACAAGAGAAGAACTGATCCTTGCACTAAATCTATATTTGAAACTTCCATTTGGCAAGCTTCATCATGGAAATCCGGAAATAATTCATCTTGCAAAATTCATTGATCGAACTCCAAATTCTATTGCAATGCGTTTGAGTAATTTTGCTAGCGTTGATCCTATTCTCAAAGAAAGAGGGATAAAAGGATTAACGGGAGGAACCAAACAAGTTGAACCTATTTGGAACGAGTTCATCAATAACAAAGAAGATCTTCTTTTCGAAAGCGAGAAAATTTTGGCAGGACTTGAAAAACAATCTATTGAAACAAAATTTGCTGAGATCTTAACCGGAATTGAAAACTTCAAAGGTGAGACAAGGGTTCGGGAGGTTAAAACTCGAGTAAACCAAAGTATTTTTCGTCAAATTGTTCTAGCCAACTATAATAGAAAGTGCGCTATTACTGGAATTGATTTGCCCGACTTGTTGGTTGCAAGCCATATTATTCCATGGTCTAAAAATGAAAATGAACGACTTAATCCAGAGAATGGGATTTGCCTTTCATCGCTTTATGACCGTGCTTACGACAAGGGTTTAATTGGTGTCACTGAAAAGTACAAGATCATACTTTCTTCAGAATTAAAAACCAAGGGAAGTAAGGAATTCTATCCCTTTATTTTTGGCAATATTAATGGGCTGACACTGCAACTTCCCCAAAAATATTTGCCAAAAAAAGAATTCCTACAGTTTCATTTAGATTCTGTGTTTCGTGGCTAAAGCGTTAACAAGCGACTAATGATTTATAGGTGTTCGATATCATTCTAGTTTGACAGACAAATATTTGACTTATTGTATTACCTTAGTGACTGAAAATTATAACGGAATCGAATGAAAAACAAATATGTTGATTTTATTTCAGACGACCATTTGATTGACTGTATTGGCAATCTTCATAAAGCCTATTTGAAAGCCAGAAACAACATCAATAAAATGAATTTCTACTCCAACAAAGTAGACACAATTAAACTTACTTTTGATGCAAAATTCAATGATATTGAGGAAGAAAGCCTAATCCAATCAGAGATTTTTCGGCAAATAGACAAATCAATAAATAACTCAATAGGCACTTTTCATGAACAAATTTTGGGTGGCATAGAAGGTTATGAAGTTGGCAATTTGAGTGGGTTTGATATCAAATCCCGAGACAATACTTTGTTTGCTGACATAAAAAATAAACACAACACAATGAATAGTAGTGCTGCCGAAGCCCTTTTCCAAAAATTAGCTCGCTATGCAAATGACTACAAGAAAGCAAAATGCTATTGGGTTCAGATTTTAGCAAAGAGCAGTTTTTGTGACTTATGGAGTGGCGAAATAAATGGGAAAGAATATAGTCATAGTAGAATTTACAAAATTTCTGGTGACCAGTTCTACGCATTACTTTCTGGACAAAATGATGCACTGTTAAAACTTTACAAGGCACTGCCTGCGGCAATTAAAGACTATTTGAAATCTGCTGAACTAAGCGAAGAAGTTGCTGAAAATTCTGCTTTGGAAGAAATTAGAGTTGAAATAAATGTTTCAAAACGAAGCATTTTAGACCAAATAACTTTTGAAAACTACAGTTATTATTTGGGTTTTGAAATGTTGTAATATAGGTTTAGAAACTTTACTATCGAATAACCAACTTCTGTGCCTAAGTTTACTGGAACAGCATTCCCAATTTGTTTATATTGTTGTGCCATTGGCCCTACAAAATTCCAATCATCAGGGAAAGTTTGTATTCGTGCATATTCACGGACAGTAAAAGGTCGTGTTTCATCGGGATGACATCTTTCCGTTTGTTTTTGTGCTGGACTGCAAGTAAGCGTTAAGCAAGGTTCATCCCAACCAATACGCCTTGCAATACCTGTTTTCCCGCCACTTAAATGGAAACTTCCACCCATAAATTCTTTCTGAATATTCAAAGGTAAGTCACGCCAATATCCTTTCTGTGGAACTAAATCTAGAACCTCCTTTTTACTTTGAGGGTATTTTGCTCCTGAGGAAATTGGAACATTGGTTTCAAACAGTTCACCCTTTTTCAAGGCATCCTGTAAGTTATAGATTTTCTTATATGGTTTCGGGAATTCGAATTTCAAATCAATATCTTTTCTAATGCCCACTAATAGCAAGCGTTCCCTTTTTTGTGGTACTCTAAAATTTATTGCTTTCAATATCTGGACAGGAACAACATTGTATCCTATTTCATCTAAAATTGAAATCATTCCTTGCAAGGTTTTACCATTTTCATGACTTAACAGTCCACGTACATTTTCTCCAATGCAAATCGGAGGATTTACTTCTTTGACAACTCTGGCAAATTCATAAAACAAGGTTCCTCTAGCATCTGCCAGACCTAATTTTTTTCCAGCATAACTAAATGCTTGACAAGGGAACCCACCGGTTACCACATCTACTTTATTGAAGAACTCGGAAAAATCAAATGACTTAATATCACCTTCGAGTACGTTCCAATTTGGACGATTTTTACGCAAAGTCTGACACGCCCATTTATCGATCTCATTTAATGCGACACATTTGAGACCAGCTTTTTCCATCCCTACAGCTAAGCCACCAGCACCGGCGAACAATTCTAATACTGAGTAGTCATTGTTTGGCTCAACATAGTTTGTTCCATTATCTTCAACATCTTGATTAAAGAAATTGGCAAACAGTGTTTCAACTTGTTCCCGTTTATAAACACGGTAATTACTCATAGGTTCTCGTACCGCGGTCAGCTTGCCATCTCTATCCCAACGTCTCAGAGTTTCCTTGCTTTTACCTATTAGTTCAGAGGCTTCTGACAATGTTAAATATTCATTCATAACCAAGTAGTTTAACCTTATACAATGGTTACGAATTTATAACTTTAAAATGACACGAACAAAGACATTATTAATAATCGCACAATTTATTTTTAACCTATTTTTCAATAAAGAGATGAAAGGGGGTATCAAGGATATTAAAGTAAAACGCCTTTTTCGGGAAAGACATAGCAAAGCTGCTATTTCTTAGGCTGTTCTGGTCATGAAAAAACAGTATTACCTTTCTATTAGATCGCTCCTTATTCGAGAAAAGCTTTGAAAATTATATGAGTATTGGTTTTAGTAGATACTTTCTCACTGTTTCCCAATCCCTAAACTTCTCTGATCCAAACAAAATCAGCTCCCCTTCGAACTCACCGGCTCCGTTCTTTTTGCGGTCGTCGATCGGGTAGTCGCCTTTGTTCAGGTCTTTCCAGTGAGAGTTGATCAGCCGCTTGTAGCCTTTCTCTCCAAGATGTTTTTTACCCATAAGCATTTGTCAGTCCAGGCGGATGGGTTGTTCCATGGGGCGGTGGAAAGGATAAAAGTATCGTACTGTTCGGCCAGCAAATTGAAGGATTCGATGGCGCCTTCGAGGGGATCCATCAGGGAGAATATTCCGGGTACTTCATCGTAATTGCCGGCGTATAGCTCTCTTGTAGTTGCATCCAATTTCGAGATTCCTGACTCAAAAACCACCAAAACATTGTCCAATAGTTTGTTAAGACTATGTGGTTTTGAAATCTTTTATGGCCGTATTCTGATCTCTAAAATCGGGGTCTATTCTATTTGCCGCTTCCCCAATTATTTCAAAATTCCTCACAACGGCATCAATGGTTTTATTATCCTCAAGAAACTATATATAGTCAAAACCTTTCGTGTATTGCTTAATCTTCTGTGCAGATTGCAACATGTCATCTAACAGCAAAAGTGTATCACGCTTAGACATATATTAAATCTGAATCGATTGATTCTAAATATTTCTCTTTAATTCCATTTTTTGAAACCAAATCCACTTTGAAACCAACAATGCTTTCCAACTCCTCAGCTAAATCTATAAACCTTATACCTATAAAACTTTGAATTATTGTAGTTCTTCTATGCTATTATACTAACTCATTTAGCCATGGAGACGAATCGTTCATTTCTCATCTTCTGCCCCTGTGGGGATTAAGTGCCACAATAGGTTGCATATGCATTTTCAAAAACCAGAGGTGGCGGAAGGATAAAATGGCTCAGATTTTCCTGGTAATGATAGGGTTTACCCAACACTACCAGCAATTGTTTTAGCAAGTTAAGATTTCCATTTACTGCTGCATCCAGTGCTTCTTCCACCAAATGATTCCGTGGTACAAATGCCGGATTATTTTCTTTCATCCTGTTTTTTGCTTGTTCAACCCCATCGGAATTGATGAGGATGTTTTTCCATTTGTCCAGCCAGGGTTTAAATTCAGGACCGGCCATGATGTCTTCTCCGGTAACTTTATCGTGGGTTAGCGCCAGGAAAGTATTGGTATAATCCAGTTTCAGATGAAGCATCAATGCCAGCAGTTCATCCACCAACAAGTATAGCTCCGGTGCCTTTTTTTCAATGCCTATTTTTAAAAGCATCATTTCATAATATTTTTCAACCCAAATGTCATCAAATTGATCTATGCAGGCCTGGGCCAATTGCAATGCAGTGGAAGGTTCATGATGTATAACTGGCAACAAGGCTTCGGCCAATCTGGCCATATTCCATTTGATCATGTTGGTTTGGTTTCCAAAGGCATATCGGCCGGTTGTGTCTATGGAGCTATAAACAGTATCAGGGTGATAGGCGTTCATGAAAGCACATGGGCCATAATCAAATGTTTCGCCGCTGATGGATACGTTATCTGTATTCATTACACCGTGAATAAAACCAACACGCATCCAATTCACTACCAAATCAATTTGAACTTTCATCACTTTTTTTAGTAAACTTAGTGCCGGACTCCCCTCGTGTTTCATTTCAGGATACAAGCGATGGATGGTATAATCGTTGAGTGCCCGTAAATCTTCGGTTGTTCCTGAATGCCTTGCATATTCAAAAGTTCCTATTCTGATATGACTCTTCATGACTCTTGCCAAGACAGCGCCAACCTGTTCAGTTTCGCGTTGAACCAATTCTCCTGTTTTTGCCACCAGCAAACTCCTTGAAGTTGGGATATTCAGGTGATACATTGCTTCACTTATCAGATACTCTCGTAGCATTGCCTTTAAAGTAGCCTTCCCATCTCCACCCCTTGAATAGAAAGTTCTTCCGCTTCCCTTGAGTTGTATGTCAAATCGTTGGTTTAAAGAGGTGATGTATTCACCCATCACAATGGCTCTTCCATCCCCCAAATTTGTAAAATTTCCAAATTGGTGACCTGCATAAGCCTGGGCAAAAGAAGAAGTTTTGCCATCGGATTCATTTCCCAATAAAAAAGAGATAAGATCCTGTTGATTGGTATATGGAATAGTAAGTTCTTCCAACAACGCCTCATTGAGCAGCACTGTTTCAGGTTTGCTGAATGAAGCAGGTTTTACAAGTTGATAAAACTTATCCGGAAGGGATAAATACGAATGTTCCAGGTTAAGCATGGGTCTTTTCTGTGTGAATGATAAGGTCATTTATAGTAACGTATTATGAATGGGTGCGTCAGTGCTTAATTCAGTAATTGCCTGTGAAATGAAAGATGGGGAAAAGCAACGAACTGATATTAAACGGCAAAATATTGGTTGCTCGCTTAGATGTTAAACGAATTTTTAGTGCTCAGGATTCGTTTTCTGGAAATAATGGGGTTTCCAGGGGATGGAATTATTTGCCACATGAAATCCCTGACGGGATTTAAGCCTAAGAATTTATATGTGTCCTGCATAAAGATCTTCAACAGGGAAAATAAGGTCATAGTCATTCCAGTTTAGGTTACCATCTACAATTTTAAATTCCTTGAATCTTTTTTCCTCAAGGTATTTTTTAATTGAAGGATGTAACGATAATTCCAAAAATGGTTTAAAGTCTACCAATCGATTAAAGCCATCATTGAAGAATACCCTAATGGCAAAATCACCGATGTAATTAGCTGATTTTACTTCAATCAAATCCGCGTTGGTATCAGTATATTCTTCAACAATTCTCATTTGATGCGAGTATTAATTTTTTCAAATTCAACATCCTTGTGATAGACAAAATAGTCTATCCATTTTTGAACTATTTTGTCAGAATACTTTTCAAGAAAGGCTTCAAAATCCTTTAGTTTAATGCCTGCTAAAGGTCGCAATCCTTTAATTGACTTTATTTTAATTTCAACTATCTTCCCTTCAACAATATAGAACTCAGCTTTGCTTTCAAAGCCGTCATGTTTACCATGTACATGAATGGGCTCATGTTCATTAGAGTAGAAAAAAATTAGAATTCCCAAATATTCAAAAATCTTCGGCATGACATCCGTTTTCTCAAAATTAGTTTATTTTTTTGCAAAATGACTTAAACTTAAGTCACAAATTTAATTTCAATTGACCTGTTCCTGGTTGATCCTGCCCTTCAAAACTTTTAGGCACTTGATCATATTGCCTTCCTGAAAAAATTCACCAATGGCACCGTCAGAAAACCTTTCGGCACGGTTAACGGCTGTAAAGATCTTGCAGATATCAACAACGGAAAGGACGGAGTAATCAACTTCAGACCAGTTGTTCGAAAATCCCCTGGCATCAAGCCAATCTCCCCATCGGTAAGGGATCTCGAGTCCCCCCTGATAGAATGCCCGAATCCATTGGTTGACCACCTCATCATACACCGGATAGGGGAAGGTGTGCGAACCATCCTCTTGGAGTTCACTCTTGTGCCATTTCACCAGCTCTTTTGATTCCAGTTGTTCCAGAATGGGAATCAACCTGAACATTTCATTCCAGGTACTTTCCGGAGTGATCCTGATTTGTGCGAAATATTTGGCATCATCAAGCGAGGATGTAAATTTTTTCCTGAAAAGTGAAAGCACGTTGGTGATTTTTTCGGGAAGGTAATTCATTGCACTCTTTTCAATTTCATAGGGGATTCTATAAAAGGCCTCTGCGATGGATCCGGTAATACAAGTGAGGGTGTCGCTGTCGCCTCCCAAAGAAACTGCCAAACGAATGGAACTCTCAAAATCGGTTCCGTCCATAAAGGCTATGATTGCTTCGGGGACTGTTCCCTGACAAGTTTCATTGTACAAATAGACTGGCTGGATTTCCCGGCAGGTCCGGTTTAAGTTGTATCCAAATCTATCCGTAATCTCCTGTTTGATCTCCTGTTTCGAATGGCCTGTTCTGGCAAGGAAAATAGCAACAGCAGCGGCTTGGGCCCCCTTAATTCCTTCCGGATGGTTGTGGGTGACTTCGGAGATTTGTTTGGCTACCATGCAGGTCTCTTCCACCGTATTAAAAGCCCATCCGACCGGTGCGATACGCATGGCAGAACCATTGCCAAAACTTCCATAGGGCTGAGGGTTTGCCTCCCTGATCCAACTTTTAAATTTCAATCCGTAACCCCCCATCGGATTTGGGTACTCCCTGCACCATTGCTGCAATAAATCAGCAAAGCGTTGAGGATTGGGTTCTGTAGTGCATAACCAATCTGCCACCGCGATCGTGCAGATTGTATCATCGGTAAATTGACAATCCCGGTGAAACAACTCAAATTCAGTGCTTTTGTGGTTGGTAAATTCAAATCTGGAACCAACAATATCTCCAATAATTGCTCCTAACATCTTCCGATTTTCTTTACTTTGATTTACTTTCCATTTACTTTCCCATACAACAACTCCTCCCAACGGTTATAACGTCCATATTCTTGTTTATCTCTTCGGGAACAGGTTGTTTTTGCTCTAAATGTTTGGTGGTGGCAAATTTGATGGCTTCCTGGTAAAGAGTTTGTATTTCCATGGTTGCGTTTTAGGAATGGTTTCAGGGATCACTGCAAGATCGGAAATATCCGCTTCTCCGGCAAATCGTTTGATTCATATTTTTCTTAGAAGTAAAGGACCTGCCGGTACAGATATCCGCCGGCAGGCATCTTTCCAGTTATTCGTACTCCAGCTTGTTTCCCACCAACTTTACTTTTTTCGCGAAGGATATAGAGCTGATTTTTCCATTCGTGTTTAGAGTAAAGAGAATGGAAGAGTCAAATGATCGGGAAAATATTTCATGACCTAATACAGACATTTGCAATGTTCCACCATGCCCTCTATATCCTTTGCCAGCCATATTATTATAAATGTCAATGATTTCCTGATCAGTATTTAATTTTATCTTTTTCAACCAGACATCCTGATAATAGATTGCCGCATAAGCCATACTCGACCTTAAAGTAAGTTTGCTTACACCTCGTTTGATGCCGGATTTCTGAATGAAGCCTTCGGGGCAAATCACCATGGTCTTAACTGCATAAAAAGTTTTCCCACTATATAATCCTGAAAAATCGGGTTCTGTCCAGTTGCACAAAATGTTTGCAGAACTGTCCACCAGGATGATATCGGAAGGGAATCCCGGGTAAAAATCGACCCCTTCTATCGTTTCTGATTCATCAAATTCAAATCCCAGAGGTTTGGGTTCAGGCTGCTTTTTCATCATTTTCAGTTGGCGGTTAAACTCTCCAAAGGTAGTTGCCAAGACCGCGAGTGAATAATAAACAATCTCATCATTATTTTCAATGACAAGTGTAACCTGTTTGCTGTAAGGATAATTCAATTCTTTCATGTTTGATTTTTTTAAATTGTTAAACCAAACACCAAGAAGAAAGAAAAAAGGATTGCTCATTTTATTTTGACGAATGTCCTCATCCTCTGACCACCGTGGAGTGTTGTCTCTCGGTTGGTACCCATTCAAGGGTTCTTGATGTTGATGTAAAGGTAGTAAAAATGTTGATTTGAACTTGCTATCTAAACCAACTTAATTTCGGCAAACTCCTGGGCAATTTGATGCAGGGCAACTTCAATATTTAGTACTTGGTTTTCTGGAATCAACTTTCCTTAAAGTTTCGTCTTGCCATTATTTAGGGGTAACTTGAAGTTTCCTTGCTAATATATTTGGCAATCACAGAAATTTAGTATTAATTTGTAATTAACTTATAAGTGAATTATTGGACAATTGATTACTTATCAAAAGACATTATTTGGAAACTTAACATTGCATTTGAACAGATAAATGATAAAAAATAAAAGACTCGAAGAGAGAAGAAATACTATATCCAAGGATGTTGACTTTGCAGTCAAACATTCCTTCGATATTGTAGATCGTATCCATGAAATCCTTCTAAAACAGGGGAAAGAACAGAAGGATCTGGCACTCTTGTTAGGAAAGAGCGAGAGCGAAATCAGTAAATGGATGACAGGTACGCATAACTTCACGATCAATACCCTAGCAAAAATAGAGGTAGCTCTTGGCGAATCGATTATTGAAGTGACAAGAGAAAGACAGGAAATGAAAACACTGGTTTTAGCTCCCAAATAATTTTTGATTGTTGGCAGCGGAAGTTATTCTGGAATGCTTAGCTTTCCTTGTTCAGGTTCTTTAAACGCACTGCATGCGTAGAGATGTTTTTCAATAGCATCCATGTCATCGCCAACAATGGTTGCGCTGAATTCCTGCGCGCGTTGCAACATTCTCAGGTAGGAAGCAGGTTCTTGCTTTCTGGTCAATTTTCTTAAAACCCCAAGGTAGTCATCGCGAAAAACCGTTGGTACAATGATCCTGGTTTGTCCTTGGTTTACCAGTTCTGCATTCATCATGATCCTTGCCATCCGACCGTTGCCATCCAAAAAAGGGTGAACCTCGCTAATCAAAAACATGATGTAGGCAGCACGGGCAAAAGGATGAGACAAGGCCTGATAGAAATCGAATCCTTTCATCAGCGTACCCTTTACCAGAGAATGTTCAACAAAATGGCTCTCTCCTGCCCGGTTGTTTTTATCCTTAAACGCTCCCGGATTCTTAGAAATCCTGGCACTCATCAGAACTTTATGACGGTAGAGAAGGATTTCAAGCAATTGCTCCGGGCTATTTGGGACAATACTCATTTCGAGCTTGTTACTGACGATCTTATAGGTGCCAAGTACATCATGGGAATCTTCATCCCTTGCCGGCATTGGAGTATCTGTTTCTACAATGCGCTTGGCATCATTTAACTCAAACTCGGTTCCTTCGATATAATTGGAAAAATATGCTTCAAAAAATGCAAAGTTTCGAAACGACCGCATACTTTGATTTTGATCAGGCATCGGTTTAAAAACCTGTTGTTGCAATTCTACAAACAATTTTTCGAAGATAGGCAGCCTCCCGGAATCATAGGGAAATCCCAAAGCCCTCGCTATGGCAAGCGGAGATGTCAGCTTTTTTGAGGGATGCGTTGTTAGTAGGGAACTTATTAGTTTATTTAATTTTTCAAACTCTTTCTGCATAGTCAAGCCTACTGAGATCTTTTTTGCTTTGTCTCTCAGTTCATTCAGACCGGATTCGCCTTTTACTCGTATCACCTTCTCTAATCTTTCTTCGATTTCTGGCAACGTCAGAGTTTTAGATTCAGGACCGGGCTGTCTGCTTTCCTGCAGGTTTTCCATTAATGCCCTCTCTAGCTGAGAGCAATAGAGATTGCCTGAAAAAAGGTTGTCGCCTTCAATTGGAGTTGGCCCTTGCAGAAATCGAATGGTTACTCCCGGAAGTTTTATTCTTTTTGTATAGCTATAGGTAAGAAAAATATATCCTTCAGATGTGGGCTGAAACTCCAATGCTGACCGGTGACTGAGAATCGATCCAGGGTATAATTTCCCCAAAATGACAAAAAGGTTTCGTCTGACAATGGCTTCCGGAGTATCCAAAAAATTTGGTGAATACACGCGGGATGCAATCTTTCTAAGCTTTCCTGCTTTTTCTAATCTGGAAATTTTCGTGCTCAACCTTGAATCACTGGAAGCAAATATGACCTCTTGTAGGTGTATGGGTAAAATATTTTCCATTAAAAGTCTCTTAATGAGCGAAAGTAGAAAATATTTTCCAGTAATGCGTCTAAAACAGAAAATATTTTCCAATAAATATCATGTCGGAATGGCTGACGCACAAATTTCTTCCAGTAAATATCAAAAGCGGAGGCTGTTTTGAAAATATTTTCCACTAACAGCATCATTATTGAAAATATTTTCCACTAAATATATTTATGGAGGTGCTAGGGCAGATCTGCATCAGCTGGTTATATCAAAAGATGCAAATACAAATTCTCACCAAAGAGGCCGCACCCTCATTCCTTCTTCTTACTTCAGCTGCTTCAAAATCACCTCAATGGCCCTGTCGAGCTGGGGATCGCGTTTGTTGATCTTGTCTTCGAAGGTGTTGACGACCAGGATATCGGGCTTGACGCCGGTCTTTTCGAGGTCTTTGCCGTCGAGGGTATAGCATCCCCAGGCTGGCATCAGCACGAAGGAGCCATCCACCAATCCAACGCCACTCGTAAAGATGATCCAGTGATAGGTCTCGTTGCCAACAATCTTGCCCAGCTTTAACGCCTTGAATCCCTGGGAGGTCATCTCCGCATCGCTCAACGACTGCTCGTTGATAAGTAACACAATGGGTTTGTCGGCAGGGGCAAAGTTGGGCTGCGGACTCAATCCGCCTTCCCTGTATTTCCAGTTCAGATAGTGCTTCTGGGAGAGAAAATTCAGTACTTCATTGTGCACATTGCCTCCGGTATTGTAGCGTAGATCGAAAATCAGTGCCTCCTTTTTGTTCAGCACCTGGGTCATGTCGATGATGAATTTCTCGAGCTCGCCCTGGCCCATGTTTTTCATGTATCCATAGGCGATCCGGCCCTTTCCTTTGTCATCCACCCGTTTGCGGTTGTTGTCGATCCACTCGTCGTACAGATTGTTTCCCAGACTGGGTTGCGGATGCACCTTTGTGGTGATCAGCTTTCCCTCCCTTCTTACCGTCAGTCTCAGCTCCTTGTCGAGAGAGGGGGAGGTGAAGTAGAAGTTCCGGTCGACCGAGGCTTCCACCGTTTTGTCGTTGACCTTTACCAGCACATCGCCGGGTTTCAGGTCGACAGTCTTTTTGTCGGCAGCACTGCGGTTTAGCACATACTTGATCCTCAGCGGATCGTGGTTATCGAAGACGATGCCGGTCTCCATGGTCTGGTTGGTGAGGGCAATGTTCTCATCATCCCCGTTGGTGCTGAATCCCTGATGCGAAGAGTTCAGCTCTCCCAGCATGTCATTCAGCAGTACCCTGAAGTCGGCTCTGTTGTTGCAGAAAGGAACATAATGCTGGTATTGCGCCTTGATGGCTGACCAGTCGGTGCCGTGAAACTTGGTATCGTAGTAGTTTTCGTTCATCTGTGCCCAGGCTTCCTTGAACATCTGTCCAAACTCTTCAGACATATTTTTCCGGAAGATATTGCTGAAACTGATCGCATCGACCTTGTTCGTCTCCAGGTTCAGTTTGTAGAGGTTGCCGCCAAACTGCACAAACATCTTGTCGCCCGCTTCGACGATGTCAAATCCCCCTGCTCCTTCCGTGCCGCCGATCTTTTCTGTTTTGTTGGTTTCAAAGGGCTCCAACACAGTTTTCCACAAGGCGGGCTTCCCTTCGGCATGGTCGCTGACGTATAGAACGGTTGTCTTTTCTTTTTTTCCGGTGACAAATTGCAGGGACTGTGAGCCAAAATTCGGGCTAACCTGTCCCACTCTTTCCATGATCCGGTCGAGGTCAATTTGGATGGGTTTGATATCCTCGGCTACGACTTTCTTCGTGGTATCTTTTTTGGCAGTATCCTTCTTCTCCTCAGCGAACAATTCATTGAACTTGTCTATCCGGTAGGGTTCATCAATTTTCTCTAGGGGAAGCGCGTACACCTTGCTATTCGGCATCCCGAAAGGGTAGGAGGGTTTCAGACGGAGCGAGGTAAAAAAGAGGTACTTGCCATCGGGCGACCAAAGCGGATCCGACTCGGTGACATCGGTATTGGTGATATTCGTGGTGGTATTTTCTTTGATGTTGTAGACGTAAATGTCATCTTCGAAATTTCTTTTTCCGGTGAAAACGATGTACTGGTCGTTGGGCGAAAATCCGGGTACACTGTTCTGAAATCCCCAGAGTTCCTGTTTGGCAATGGTTTTTACCTCGAGGGATTTCGTATCGAGCAGTTGCACCTCATCCCTTCCGCACAGGTAGACGGCTTTGGTTCTGCTTTTGTTCAGCGCGATTCCCCTGCAGTTGCGCTCTTCTTTAGTAATCTGCCTGGCAGCACTGTCCTTGTCGGCCGCTACCTTGAACAGATTGCTGTAGCCTTTGGTCGTTTGGGTGAACAGCAGGGTCCGGTTATCGGCCATCCATTTCACCTCTTCGACCCGCTCCGGATTGGACTCGTTGATCTGCCGGATAAATTTCCCTTCCACATCGCTCACAAACAGGGCACCCCGGCTTACGAAGCTCATTTTTTTGCCATCGGGCGAAACATCGAAGGCAGAGATTTTCCCTTTGACATCAAAATCTTTGTCTTTGGTCAGGATGTTGTTCCGGTAGATGTTGATATTGACTTTGTCGGCTTTGTTGCTCTTGACGTCGTAAAGCCAGAGTTGGTAATCCTTTTCAAAGACCACCTTTCCGCCGTCGGCGTTGGCAAACGGAGTCTTGATAGAGGTCGGAAACTGGGTAAGTGGCGTTTTCTTCCCATTTGCCAAACTGTAAAGATTGTATTGATCGTTTCCCTCGTCCGAAATAAAATAAATATTCCCGTTTTTATCCAGCGTGGCGCCGAAGTCTTTGCCCTCCCAGGTAGTGTACTTAGTGTATTTTTTGGTGACAGGATTGTATGATTGAATATCAGGATTGTAAGGCCCTTTGTAACGTTTGCGTTGCACCTGGTTGCTGCTTTCCCAGGTATCGTTGAAAAATATCTCTCCGGTAACCGGATGCTCCACCAGATTGTGGTCGTTCTGGAAGAAATTGTCGCCAAAAACGCGCACGGGTGTGCCCCCTTCAATGCCAACTTTAAAACCGGAAGCCTGTCCGGCGCGGTTGCTGGTGAAGTAGATAAATTTGCTGTCCCAGCTCCAGCTGCTCACGTCGTCGGAACCACTGTGAAAGGTGAGTTGCTTTACTTCGCCCCCTTCGGCCGGCATCAGGTACACATCGCTATTGTTGTATTGTCGGCCAGTAAATGCAATCCATTTCCCATCCGGGGAAACCCGGGCGTTGTTTTCGTTTCCTTGCATGGCGGTTAGTCGGGAGGCGATTCCATCTTTCAGGGATGCTTTCCAGATGTCTCCTTCGAAGCTAAATACAATGGTTTGGCCATCCGGCGTTAGCGATGGACTTGAAAGGAAATAGGGTTCAGGGATTTGGGCGCCGAGGCTTTTCACAACGAAAAGGCAGACGAGGAGAATAGTTAGTCGCATGAGTAGTAGTATAATTTGTTAATTCTATTAGCAATATTTTAGCCCTGCAGTCACCCCTCGGCTCCGCTCGGGAACCGGGGTATTCTTCCTTCTTCAACCACTCGC
>JBAXED010000104.1:0-14863 GCA_037140615.1 Prolixibacteraceae bacterium | reverse complement strand
GCTGAAACAATAGTGGTAAAACTTAAAAGACAGCCCAAAAGGGTACTCTTGTTTAATTTCATAGCGATCAGGATTACTTTTAAAATTTGCAGAATATCAAATAATTGGTTTCATCACAAATGGTATTCATTGTCTATGCTACATTTGATGGATTCCTCCCTGGTCATATTGCAAGTGTACATATCAACATCAAGTAAAATTTATAAAACTGTCAAGTTTTCAATAGACAGGTATTTCTTTTCTTTCATTGCAGCCTGCACTACGAGAAATAAAATAATTGCCAGCACGGCAAACAGTGCTTCGATGTTCAGCATGCCGACTGCTCCCCAGCGGGTGTGTACCCATCCTTCGATGTAAATCATCAGGTAAATGGGAGAGTTGGCAAGCGCCACATAAATATTGTATTTGGTAACGGCAGCACCTTTTCCAATAGCTTCCAATGCTATCGCAGTGAATCCAGCATAAGAAAATCCCATGATCATCGCGTAAACAGAAGTCCAGATGATATACATCAGCTCAGTTTTGGGGGAATACGCCATTCCAACTGCACACAAGGCTCCAAGGAATCCGAATAACAGATAGGCGTTCCGGCGATTCATCCGGTCACAAAACCACCCACCCAAAATACACCCGGCAGCAGTAAGTAATCCACCCAATACACCTGTTACCAAAGCAACGGTATCAGCGCTGGCACCCCAATCTTTGGCAACTGCTGACCACAAATTGGAGGCTGCGCCAGTGCCCAGTGTTAAAAAGCAAATGATCATTGCCAGGATACCCACCTTTGTTTTCAGTGTACCCCACACATCTGTAAAAAGATTCTGGTAGGTTTTGCTCAATTGAAGCTCGCGAATACCTGACTTCGGTTCTTCTAAAAAGAAAAGTCCGGTACCGCATAACAAAGAGACAAAAGCCAGTATCGCAGCAACCATCCATTCTTCCGGTAGTCGCTGTGCAAGCCATAATCCGGCTCCACCGCCCAATCCCATTCCACCCAAGTTTCCAGCCTGAAAAAAACCACTGGCGCGTCCTCTTAATTCATCGGGAACATCGTGTGCCATAATACCTTCAGTTGCCTGTGATAAAAAAGTGGTTGTGAAATTGGAAAAGATTACAATTAAAGTTAAAAGGGGTAAACTGGATTCCTTTATCGGAAGAATTCCGGTAGCCAGAATCCCAAAAGCGCTTACTACATTGGAAATGAGGTACCATTTTTTTAGAGTTAAGGTAGAATCGACCAGCGGAGCCCATATAAATCTTAAAATATTCGGAAGAAGAATTGCACCCACCAATGCAGCTATTTTTTCCACCGAAATACCTTCCCGCGCAAAAAGAAAAGCCAGGGTGATGGTAACATATCCGGTCATTATCCCAAAAGGGAGCATCAGTAAGGTGAATACGGAAGGATGCACCAGGGTATGAGCTACAATTGATTCGGAATGTTCAATGTTGTTTGTTTGCATCAGCGTTTCTCAACTTGATAAAAATAATCTTGCTAACCTGCAACTTCAAATTCTTCGATAAATCAAGCGAATGAAAAATTAAAACGAAGTTTCATGGAGGTCGAAATCACAAAAAGGTGCTCCGGTTAATCGATATATATGTAAATCTATGAATATATTTATCGGCCAAAATTGAAATCATATCAAAAAATTTTAAAATCAATGAATTTTTCAAAGAAATCAAGAGCTCCATTTAATTTTATCAACCAATCAACTTAAGGAGTAGAATTTTAGAAGAATGTAGAGTCATTCAAAATTGAAAATTATCCCTCTATGATTGCCAATGAATTAATATAAAAGCTATTTTTAGGCCTCTGATTGAGGAATTCAGCACACTACTACGACTAACAAACAGATTGAATATTCAGCATGAAGTGGAGCAATGCATTCAAAGGTAACAGATCGAAAATTTTTTTTGCAGGAATAGGGATCATCGTCTGTTCCTTGTTTTTATTTTCCTTGAATACAGTGTCGGATTATACCTCTTCCGACAAATATTGTGTCTCCTGCCACGTCCATCCGGCGCAGGACCAAAACTGGCGACTTTCCGAACATTACAACAACAAATCGGGTTTCGTGACCCATTGTGTCGAGTGCCATCTTCCTCCCAAAGGTCATGGTTACCTTCCGGCGAAAGCCAAACATGGAGCGAAGGATGTCTATGGCAAACTTTTCAAAGACAGCGCCTCCTTCGACTGGGAAGCAAAAAAATCGCTCGAAAATGCCAAGGGTTATGTCTATGAACAATCCTGCATCAAGTGCCACGAGAACCTTTTTCCGGCTACCCTTTCTGTCAACGGCAGCAACGCCCACCTGCAATATGTCAATGCCCCCGACGGACAAAAACCCAATTGCATCAACTGTCACCTCAACGTTGGCCATTACGACAAGAACAATCTCCATGCTCACAATGCGAACTTTGGCGTGACTGAAACAGTCGCCAAAGAGGTTTTCACCGCTCCTGCCGACGTCAAGAAATTTGAAAATTTTGCCGAAAAAGTACCCGGAACGACCCTCACTTTTGAATTGGTGGCCATCCCCGAAGGAACTTTCGACATGGGAAGTCCGGAAAAGGAGGATCTTCGCAAACCGGACGAAGGACCGGTCAGGAAAGTTCATGTCTCCAAATTCTGGATGGGCAAAACAGAAGTTACCTGGGACGAGTACCTCGAATTCTTTAAAGCCACAGCTTCGCAAGGACGCAAAGAGGAGGTCAAAATCCAACCCGTTACCGATGCCATTACCGGTCCGACGCCACCTTGGGGTGATCCCGGCCAGGGATGGGGCAAAGGTAGCCGCCCCGCTATCACCATGTCGTGGAAGTCGGCCACTACTTACTGCCTCTGGCTTTCCAAAAAGACTGGCAAAAAATACCGCCTTCCCACCGAAGCAGAATGGGAATATGCTTGCCGTGGCGGCTCCAAAGATCCCTATTTCTTCGCAGGAAGCCCAAAGAAATTCAGTTCCACCGGTATGATGAACAAAATTTTTGGTGCGGATACTACCGTGATCAACTCTTATGTGAATTACAAGGTGAACAGCCTGTCAAAGACCAAAGAATCTGGTAATGTCAAAGCAAATCCGTTCGGTTTGAAAAACATGTTGGGCAACGTAGCCGAGTTCTGCTCCGACTTTTATTCTCCCAACAGCTACAAAACAGCCTCCGGCGAAATACTCAACAATCCCACCGGACCGGAAAGCGGTCAGGAGCATGTGATCCGCGGCGGATCGTTCAAAAGTGACGCCAAAGATGTGCGCAGTGCCGCCCGCGATTTCACCAAAACCAAGGCCTGGCTGGTAACGGATCCGCAGATGCCCAAGAGTGTTTGGTGGTACTCCGACAGCAACGACGTAGGTTTCAGAATTGTATGTGAAGCAGACTCCACGGTAGTGGGTCAATAAAGATAATAGCAATGGAAAACAAGAAGAACATTGACAGAAGAAAATTTTTAGGCTCTGGCGTTCTGGCCGGAATCTCAGTCGTTGGGGCCGGTGCCATCCTGGCTTCCTGTAAAAAAGAGGCGACCAATGCCTCCCTCGGACTTCCTCCCATTTTGAAAGGGGCGCCAAAAGGCAAGAAACTTCGTGCCGGACTCGTTGGTGCAGGCAACCGTGGCACAGGGGCGGCGATCAATTTTATCAGCGCCGGACCCGATCTGGAGATCATCGCTGTTTGTGATGTCTTCCAGGATAAGATCGATGCCTTTCGTGAGCGGTTCAAATCCTTCAAACTGGACATTCCGGAAAAAAATTGCTTCACCGGTTTCGATGGATACAAAAAAATGATGGCCATAGAAGAGCTGGACGTGGTCTTGCTGGCCACTCCTCCACGTTTCCGTCCTGAGCATTTTCTGGAAGCCATCCAAAATAAGAAACATGTCTTCATGGAAAAACCGGTGGCCGTCGATCCTGTTGGTATCCGTTCTCTCATCGCCACCGGCAAAAAAGCAGAAGCTCTTGGTCTCTGCGTCGTAACAGGCACCCAGCGCCGCCACCAGGAAGACTACATCGAAACTTACAAACGCGTGCATGGAGGCGCTATTGGGCGACTCACCTCCGCCAAGGCTTTCTGGAACCAGGACCACGTATGGTTCCGAACCCGTGAAGATGGCTGGGACGACATGACCTACATGGTGCGTAACTGGAACAATTTCTGCTGGCTTTGCGGTGACCATATCCTCGATACCCATATTCACAACATCGACGTCATCAACTGGTTCATGGGCAAGACTCCTGTCAGTGCCATCGGCAACGGAGGCCGCCACCGACGTATCACCGGAGACCAATATGACTTCTTCAACATCGATTTTGACTATGGCAACGGGGTCAGCTCTCACAGCTACTGCCGTGAAATAGACAGCTGCACCAACCGCACCGGCGAGCTGGTGATGGGCACCGAAGGCTATACCAACTGCATGAACACCATCTGGGACCTCAACGGAAACATAAAATGGCAGTTCGAATACCCGAAAGACGAAAACGGAAACGCGATGAACTCGCTCAAAATACCCGCTTACGTGCAGGAACACATGCACCTGGTACATGCCATCCGAAAGGGTGAATATGTGAACCAGGCTGAACAAACTGCCCTTTCTACGCTGACCGCCATCATGGGCCGGACGGCAGCTTATACCGGTCAGCTGGTTACCTGGGACGAGATGATGAAATCAGACATGCAACTCGGACCGAAAGAGATGGTGTTCGGGCCGGTGGATATGAAATTTGAGACACCGATTCCGGGTACGCCACCAAATATCTGAATCAGGATTTTCAGAATTAAAGAATTAACAGGATTGAAATTATAGGGTAATCAATACTTAAAACTTTTCAATCATCATAAACTTTTCAAACCACTCCCTACCACAGATTACACAAATTACACAAATTAAAAGAAAAATGATTTCGAGTTTCACTCTCAGTTCTCAACTCTTAACTCTCAACTTTCATTTACCGGTAGGGTTGATGGGCAGCCACAAGGGCAGCCCCGACTGTTCACTATTCCTCACTCTCAACTCTCAGTTCTTAACTCTCAACTATATTCCCAACTCCAGAGCTCCACTCACCCCCTCTTTTTAACCATTACAAACAACATAAACATCTCAAACCATATAAACCCTTCAAATTAATATTTATGACTAACTCAAACAGAAGATCTTTCCTGAAGAATTCGGCTGTTGCATCGGTGGGAGCCATTGTGCTTCCGCAGATTATCCCCTCTACCGCATTGGGGATGGGAGGCCGGCTTGCCCCCAGCAACCGTCTCGTCATGGGACAAATCGGCACCGGCTCCCAGGGCAAAAGCAACATGCGCGACTTCCTCGAACTCAACAAAGAGGTTCAATTCGTTGCCCTCTGCGATGTCGATACGAACAACCTTCAAAAGGCCAAAGAAATTGCCGATAAAGCCTACGCCAACAACGACTGCCGCACCTATGGCGACTTCCGCGAGCTATTGGAGAAAGAGAAGCTGGATGCCGTCTCCATCGCCCTGCCCGACCACTGGCACGGAATTATTTACACAGCCGCAGTCGAGAAAAAATTGCACGTTTACGGCGAGAAACCCATCTGCCGCACTATCCGCGATGGCCAAACCATCGTGAAAGCGGTACAAAAAAATAAAATTACCTGGCAAACAGGGAGTTGGCAAAGGTCACAACCCCATTTCCACCGGGGTGCCGAACTGGTCATCAACGGCCGTATCGGAAAGATCAAAACCATCGAGGTAGGCCTTCCCAATGGAAACAGGGGAATCGGGACACCTCCAATCCAGGAAGTTCCCAAAGAACTTAACTGGGAAATGTGGCTCGGGCCTGCTCCAAAAGTTGGCTACAGGGGAGTCAGTCACTGGAACTGGCGCTGGATTCTTGAATATTCGGGTGGTCAGCTCACAGACTGGGCCGGTCACCACATCGACATCGCCAACTGGGGTGCCGGACTCGAACACACCGGTCCGGTGGAGATCGCTGGTGAAGGAGTCTATCCAAGAGAAGGAATCTACAACGTACCCGTCGAGTACGATTTCAACTGCAAATATGCCAACGGCATCGAGATGCGGGTCTGCAACGAAGCACGGCTCTCAAAAGGCTCAGGCACCACCTGGTACGGCGACAAAGGCTGGATCCATGTCAACCGTGGCAATATCCTCACAGCTTCTGATCCTAAAATTCTTGATGAGGTGATTGGAGAAAGCGAGATTCACCTGATGAAGAGCGACAACCACTGGCAAAATTTTGTCGACTGTGCACGCTCCGGACAGAAAACCATCGCTCCGATCGAAGTTGCCTACCGCGCCATCTCTGTCGGACTGCTGGGCGAAATCGCCATGCAAACCGGACAGAAAATTCAATGGGATCCCGAGAAAGAGGAGATCATCGGCAACCCGATGGCTGCCCGTCTGCTCGACCGTCCTTACCGTGCCCCCTGGCAATTACCAACAATTTAAGCGATGAAAAGGTTACACAGAGTTACACTGAGAAACCCCGGAGTTACACAGAGTTATAATTTATTTTCACCTCTGTGTAACTCTGTGCTTCTCTGTGTTTCTCTGTGTAATAATTTTTTACTACAACATTTATAAACATATCAAAATGAAAAAACGATATTTCCTTCTCCTTCTCGTCTCCGGATTTTTCTTCATACAGTCGTGTCAGGAAAAAACTGCTTACCGGGCCTTAATCGTCACCGGACAGAGCAACCACAACTGGCAAGCTTCGGCTCCGATCCTGAAAACGATCCTCGATCAGACCAAACTTTTCACCACCGACATCGCCCAGACCCCGAAAGAAAAGGACGACATGAGCGATTTCAAACCCAACTTCAGCAAATACACCATCGTGGTAATGGATTACAACGGCGATTCGTGGCCTGAATCCACCAAGACAGCCTTCCTCGATTTCGTGAAGAACGGCGGTGGTGTCGTGATCTACCATGAAGCCGACAACTCCTTCCCCGACTGGAAAGAGTACAATGAAATCATCGGCATTGGCGGCTGGAACAAACGCAGTGAAAAGGATGGTCCTTATGTTTATTACAAAAAGAATGAACTGGTCATCGACACGGTCAAAGGTGGAGCCGGCTCACACGGTCCGCAGCACGAATTCATTGTAAGAACCAGAAAAGCCGACCACCCCATTATGAAAGGTCTTCCAATCAGTTGGGTGCACAGCAAAGATGAGCTTTACAGCACCCTTCGCGGTCCGGCGAAAAACATGGAGATCCTTGCTACCGCCTTCGCGGATACCTCTAAAAAAGGGACCGGCCGTGATGAACCAATGCTTATGACCATCACCTATGGTAAAGGCAGAATCTTCCATACAGCCCTTGGGCATGTTGGCAAAGATGCCACCCATCCTGCCACCGAATGTGTTGGATTTATCGTTACCCTTCAGCGGGGTGCAGAGTGGGCCGCCAGTGGCAATGTGACACAGACCATCCCGATCGACTTCCCCAATGTGGGCAGTGTCTCGTCCAGACCCGAATACAGAGAGGGTACCATCGAAGAGGATTTTGACAAAATTGCCGGATATACGATCGACAAAAGCACCAAAAACCTGACCGATCTGCAAGCCAGGATTCGCAAGGTAAGTGCCAATCCTGCTGCGCTTCTGGAAATTGAAAAACAGATGGTAAATATCCTGAAGACCAAAAGTGCAACTGTTGATGGGAAAAAACTGATCCTCAGGGAACTTGCCTGGATGGGCTCCGACTATTGTGTGCCCGCCGTTCAGGAGTTGCTGAAAGAGGCAGATCTGCAAGACGCCGCCACATTCACTTTGGAGCGGATGAAAGGTCCACGGAAGATTTGAAGTAAAGGAAAAATTATTACACAGAGAAGCACAGAGATACACAGAGGAAAATAAGAGGGAATCTTCGGATTTGAAAACCTTATTTCTAAAACGTAACCTTAGTAGAAAGAATTGGAATAGATTAACACATAGCCTTATTACCTTATTCCGAGAACAATAGCAGATTCAATATCTGAAATTTCCCTTCAATTAATAAGGTAATAAGGTTCAAGTTTTATTGGAAATTTGCCTTCTACTAAGGTTTTTAACATAAAAAGAAGGTTTCGCAAACAATCAATTCCTTCCTTAATTTTTTTAAATTTGCTACTCTGTGTGACTCTGTGCTTCTCCGTGTAACTCTGTGTAATTTTTTAAATGCAAATCAATATGTTTTCCCTCGTCATCCCCGTCTACAACGAATCGCAACTGATCGATGATCTGGTTGCACGAACCGTGGCGGCCGTGAAGACTTTTTCCGGCAACTATGAGCTTCTCTTTGTCGACGACGGAAGCACCGACGGAACAGTAGAACAACTTTTAAAGCACAGGCTTCAGAATAAGAATATCAAGATCATCTCCCTTTCCAAGAACTTCGGTCACCAGGCAGCTTTTACCGCCGGACTGGAATTTGCCAAAGGCGAAATCGTAGCCATGATGGATGGCGATCTTCAGGATCCGCCCGAGCTGCTGGCAGAGATGTACCACAAAATCAAGAACGAAGGCTACGACATCGTCAGCGGAAAAAGAACCGGACGAAAAGGCAAAACGCAGCGCACACTTTACACGTTCATTTTCCACCTGATCTTTAAAAATATCACCGGACTGGAAAACATGGAGAATTCCGGCAACTTCTCCATGATGACCCGCGAAGCCTTGCAGGCACTCCTTTCCCTGAAAGAAAAAGTCAGGTACATGCCCGGACTTCGCTCCTTCATCGGCTTCAACCAGGGCACCGTCAACTACATCCGTGATGGCCGCGCGCAGGGCGAACCAAAGATGAGCCTCTCCAAACTCTTCTCACTCGCCACCGATGCCATCTTCTCCTTTTCGCGCCTGCCAATCCGCCTCTGCCTCTGGCTGGGACTCATCGGCACCATCGTATTTATGTTTGCAGGCATTTACGTTCTCCTTGATAAAATTCTGGGCTTTGCCATCATCGGATGGTCATCTACCCTGCTCAGCCTCTATTTCCTGGGTTCCATCCAGCTCATCTTCCTCGGCATCGTAGGCGAATATGTCTTCCGCATCTACAAGGAATCCCAAAACCGGCCTATCTATTTCATCCGGAAAATCCACGACGAGATACCATAATGTCTCTTCCATTCCTCCATATCATTCATCGACCGAATCCAGGCAAGGGAAACATCTCCAGAGGACTCTTTGACCTCTGCGCCGGACTGCTTCTCGTTTTCATGCTCATGAGCGCCAAAGACGCCGGTATCTCGGGGGATGAAGATGTCCACTACAAGCAATCCGTCTCCGTCTACAACTATTTCGCCTCGCATGGGGCCGACCAGAGTGCCCTCAACACACCCGGCACGCACCTCAAATATTACGGCCAATCCTTCGACAACATCACCACCATCCTGATTCGCTGGTTCAATATCGAGGACATCTACACCTTCCGCCACCAGATGAACACCCTGGCAGCCTGGCTTTGCATCGTGCTGGCCGGCCTCTTCGCCGTTTGGCTTTCGGGGTACGGCGCGGGAATTATCACCATTTTCCTCTTTGCCCTTTCGCCCACTTTCCTCGGTCACGCACAAAACAACCTCAAAGACATCCCTTTCGCCCTGGCCTATCTGGCCGGAACCCTCTTCATGCTGAGATGGCTTTTCGCGGAGAAACGATCCTGGAAAAATGCGCTTCCGCTGATCCTTTCCATCGCCTTTTGCATTAGCATCCGTCCCGGCGGACTCCTTCTCGCCTGCTATCTGCTGCTCTTTTGGGCAATACTGGAGTTTAAATCCTACCGGGAAACGGCTACTTTCAACATGGGTGTTTTCAAAAATAATATGGCGTGGATTGCGCTGATCCTGGGTTGCTCCTACATTCTCAGCATCCTGCTATGGCCCTTCGCCCTGGCAAATCCCTTCACCGGCCTTTGGGAATCTGCCAGCGTCATGACCCAGTTTCCCACCACCCTTCGCCAGATTTTCGAGGGACGACTGGAGTGGTCCGACTGGATGCCATGGTACTACCTTCCCAAACTGATGCTCATCACCATCCCACTGGTGGTCTGGGGAGGCATTATCTGTTTTTTTGCTCTTATCAGGAAAGCCCCAAAGAGAGATATCCTGAAATATGCGATGCTGATCTTCACCATTCTTTTCCCGATCGTCTTTGTCATCTTTGATCAATCCAACCTCTACGGATCCTGGAGACATTTTCTATTCGTCTATCCGGGGATGGTCGTACTGGCCGCGATTGGATTATGGCAACTTCTCCTTCGTTTCAGGTCGAGGCTAGGGACGACTGCATTGGTCTTTTTATTACTACTTGCCCTCCATCCTGTTCGCTTCATGGCAAGGAATCATCCCTATTATTACCTCTATTACAACCAGTTGACCAACGGACTGAAAGGCGCATATGGCAATTATGAAACTGATTATTACTACCACAGCATCCGTGAAGGCTCCGAGTGGCTCACCGACTATTTGAAGAAGAACCATCCCGGCGATAGCCTGAAGATCGCCACCAACTTCCCGGCGGAATGGTTTTTCCGCAAGGATAAAAATCTAAAAGTGGATTATTTTACCTGGAACGAACGGAGCAAGCACGACTGGGATTACTGCGTGGTGGCCAACAGCTACATCTCCCCGACACTGCTGAAGAACAAAATGTGGCCACCGAAAAATTCCATTAAAATCATCGAAGCCGATGGAATACCGATTTGTGCGGTGGTTAAGCGGGAAAATAAGGCAGATTTTCTGGGGTACAGGGCCTTTCAGCAGCACCAATCTGAAGAATCTGTTAAATTTTATGAGGAAGCCCTCAGCAAAGAATGCCAGGATGAGCTAATCTTTTATAATTTTGCGTCGGTTCTTTATGCGATGGGCGACAAGGAAAAAGCGATGTCGATCCTGCAAAAAGGGCTGGAAATCAATCCGGACAGCGAGTCAATCCTGCTTTTTCAGGCTAATATTTCTGCCGAAAAAGGAGATCAGGCAAAAGCGGCGGATTTGTACGAGCGGGTCATCAGTCTCAACCGCAAATATTTCGAGGCCTATCCTGCCCTGGCAAAGATTCTGGTCGACCGGAAGGAGCTGAAAAAAGCCCGCGAGCTGCTGAAATCTTGCTTGATGATGAATCCAGGATTTAAAGCTGCGTATGCCGGATTGGCGGAGAGCTACAAGGCAAACGATCCGGAGGTGGCGAGGAAGTACGAGAAGCTGGCGCGGTAGTAGGACTGGAGGACTGGGGGACTTGGACGAGTGGACGAGTGGACGACTTGGACGAGTGGAACTCCCTAGAAATTTTCGACCACTATTTTGCTCCGGCTCAAATCCTACCGCGTAGCGGTTATAGTTTTGTAGCCCGGGGTCCAGCGACGAAGGAGCGACACCCCGGGAAAAGGAATGCAGGGAGTTCACCGTCCGCGGTAGCATTTTGAAAAAAGAAATAGGATCGTATCGGACGGAAGGATTGAATGACCAAAGAAGAAGCAGGAGCTAACTGAGATCAAAAAGTTGAAATATAATAATGACAAACATATCAATACAAATACAAAAACAGACAAAAAAATGAAGAAATCTATTATCCGTTTGGCGCTGGCAATGGTACTGATGCTGAACATTGCAGCCGTTGCTGTTGCACAACAAGCAGGTGCTACCAAGGACACCATCAATGCCGACAAGGCCGCCAAACCAGTGTTCTACCAGGCAAATGAGGAAGAAACAAAGAGTGGTGTGAACCCGGTTTTCTATGCCATCGGCGGAGTTGTTCTTGCTGCCGGCGCATTTATCCTGCTACGTAAGAAGAAAAAATAATTGATTTGGATTAACCGTTTTGTGTAATCATGCAAAACTGTTAATCTAAATACAAACTTTTTTTGTTCCTGGGCACTGCTTCTCCAATGACCGCAGACTCAGGCAAGCCCGCTTTTTTCAAAGCCTCCAGCACTTCATTAGCTAATTTAGCCGGAACCGCCATCAGCAGTCCGCCGGAAGTCTGGGCGTCGCAGCACAGCATCTTTCTTTCATAATTTAGCGAAGAGCCGAAGACCGTGCTCTCCTTCACAAATTCCAGGTTACGGAAAGCCGCACCTGGGATGCATCCCTCTTCGAGCAAAGCCAATGCCTCGGGATAATGCGGCAAATCAAGCGACTGAATCCGCAATGTCACTCCGCTGGCATCCGCTATCCGCATCGCGTGACCCAGCAGTCCGAATCCGGTGATATCCGTAGCTCCCTTCAGATTGTACTCCTGCATCACCACCGCACCACTCTTGTTGAGCAGCTTCATGTAATCCAACGCCTTTTGAACGGTGGCCTCATCTATCATTTTGTTTCTTTGTCCGGCGAGGATCACGCCACTTCCCAGAGGCTTGGTGAGTATCAGCACATCGCCGGCACGGACGCCAGAATTGGTGATCAGCCGGTCAGGATGCACTGTTCCCACCACCGCAAGTCCGAATTTGGGCGGATAATCTTCGATGGTATGTCCGCCGAGCACCAAAGCCCCCGCTTCCACCACCTTGTCGTGGCCTCCTTGCAGGATCGCACCAAAAACATCCAGCGGAATCCTGGCAGCAGGAAACATCATCAGGTTAAGGGCCAGCAACGGCGTTCCACCCATGGCATAAACATCGCTCAGGGCATTGGCCGCCGCGATCTGTCCGAATTCATAGCCATCCCGGCAAACGGGCGGAAAAAAGTCGGTGGTATAAATCAGGGCCGTCTCATCGTTCAGCTTGTAAACACCGGCATCGTCGTGGGTATCAATCCCGACCATGAGATTGGGATGGACAACTTTGGGAAGCTTGGCAAGAATCTCACTTAGCTGTACCGGGGACAATTTGGCCGAGCAACCACCCTGCTCAACAGTGGACAAAAGATCAAAATCACTCATGGGAACAAAAATAAGCACAAAATAACCCCAGCCAACCACGGATTACACAGATTACACGAATTAAAGAAAAAATGGATATCGTTCGTTGTATTCTTTCGTTTGCTGTAACTTGTAGGTAAAGATAAAACTTTCGAAAATGAGATCGATTGAAGACGATTTAATATACAGGGATGAAAGCTATTTGATAGTTGGTTGTTGCATGGAAGTTCATAAACGACTGGGTTGCGGGTTTAAGGAGGCTGTTTATCAAGAAGCTTTGGAAAGAGAGTTTTTTGACAATGACCTGGATTTTGAAAGAGAAAAAAGATTAAAAATTCTATACAAAGGGATATATCTAAAAATAGAATATACTCCTGATTTTGTCTGTTTTGATAAGATTGTGCTGGAATTGAAGGCTGCGAGTGAATTAACAGACATCCTTCAAGCCCAACTCTTCAATTATCTGAAGGCTTCCAAACTGCGACTGGGTCTCCTCATCAACTTTGGTTCAACTACCCTGCAATTCAAAAGGTTCATCCTCTAAACCCCAATAATTTCTTCTTTAATTCGTGTAATTGGTGTAATCCGTGGTTGGGTGGGGTTTGTGCTTCTAACCGCCCACGCTTGCCTCAACCCCAAACTCCTTAAAGATCTCTAATGCTCTTTTTATCTTCATGGCATCCGGTTCTTCGAGCAATTGGAACTCATCTCCCCGGCCCAATTTGGCGTATTTCGTCATGGCAATTTTGTGGTAGGGCAAAAGGTTCACCGTGGGACTTTGGCCCGGCAGAGAGGCCACAAAACGTGCCGTAGCCTTGATGTTCTCCTCATCGTCATTCACACCTCCCACCAGTGGTATCCGAACCATCATTTGCGTACCGTTTTCTGCCAGTACCCTGATGTTCTCCAATATCTTTTCGTTGGAAACTCCCGTCCATTTCCGGTGTCGGTCACTGTCAATCATTTTGAGGTCGAAGAGAAAAAGATCGGTGCGCTTGGCTACTTCAAGAAAAATAGCAGTACTGACAAGTCCAGCCGTATCCACCGCCGTGTGAATTCCCCTTGCTTTGCACTCATCCAGCAGTTGAATCAAAAATTCGTGGTGCAGCAATGGCTCCCCACCCGAAAAGGTTACTCCACCGCCCGACTGCTCGAAGAAGATGCGCTCCTTCTCAATTTCGGCCATGATCTCCTCAACCGTCATAGGATTTCCAGACATTTCGATGGCTTTCGTCGGACAAACATCCGCGCAATTGCCACACATCCGGCAAAGCGCTGTGTCAGTGACAATCCCGTCTGAGGTCAGTGTGAGCGCATGATTCGGGCACGCCTCTACGCAAGTCCCGCATCCGATGCACCTGGCCGGGGCATACATCCGCTCCTGCGCTGCTGAGATTCCTTCCGGGTTATGGCACCACGCGCAGTTCAGGTTGCAACCCTTCAAAAAGACCCCAATGCGGATGCCGGGACCATCATGAATCGCGTACCTTTTAATATCGAACACCAAACCACTGGATTTTGTCATAATCAACTGTTACCTCAAATATTCTTAACCCCACCCAACCACGGATTACACAAATTACACGAATTAAAAACTCCAATTAACCCCATTCCCAACCACGAATTACACGGATTACACGAATTAAAGAAGAAAAATTTCGTGTATCACTCTCAGTTCTCAACTCCTCACTCTCAACTTTCCTTTCCCTACCACAGATTACACTAATTTTCACATATTAAAGAAGCCCTTCGACTTCGCTCAGGGACCGGTTATCTTTTCCTGTTTCAACTCTTCAATCTCAGGAGTTCCACTCCCCTAGTCTCCAAGTCCCCCAGTCTTTCTTCCCCGTTTCCCCGTTTCAAATTTTCATTTACCGCCAGGCTTGATGGGCGGACGCATGCCACCCTCGCTCTACCCTCTTCACTCTTCCTTCCTCCTTCTTCCCCGTTTCAATCCTCCAATCTCCGGAGTTCCACTCGTCCTAGTCGTCCACTCTTCGAAGTCGTCCTCTCCGTTTCACTGTTTCC
>JBAXED010000103.1:0-14888 GCA_037140615.1 Prolixibacteraceae bacterium | reverse complement strand
CAAATAGTACAACTTACCTTGAGTTATAAAATCAATAATTTCAGCTCAAAATCAGGAAAAGACGGTCCTGATTCATCAGGTAACGAAGGTGGAGGAATGGGAGAGTTTTAGTAATTGTTTCGTGTTTCATTCATTTTATGAGGCCATCCCACTGTGGGTTGGCCTCTTTTTTATGGTACACAATTGCAATCAAAAATCCAAAATTGAAAATTGAAAATTTTTTATTCCTATGCATATTTTCATCTACTCAAACGCATTTATTATTTATATTTACAGTTCTGTTATAAATTTTTTTTAACCAAATAATTTTATTCTGATGAAGGAGAAAAACAAAGTATCTAGAAGGGGATTTTTGGGAACAAGTGCTGCCGCTGCAGCGGCCATTACAGTCCTGCCTTCCAACACAATTGCGGGTTTGGGACATCAGGCTCCAAGCGACAAGCTGAATATTGCAGCTGTTGGCATCGGAGGTATGGGACACGGCAATTTAAAAAACTTAAAATCTGAAAACATCGTTGGTTTGTGCGATGTTGACTGGGCTTATTCAGACGCCTGTTTCAAAGATTTTCCGGAAGCAAAGAAGTTCAAAGACTGGAGAGTTATGTACGATCAAATTGGGAAATCAATTGACGGTGTTTTGGTTGCCACAGCCGACCATACGCACGCCATTATTGCTTCTCATGCCATTACCATGGGGAAAAGTGTTTATGTACAAAAACCTCTTACTCACACTGTTTACGAATCCAGGTTGTTAACCAAACTGGCTGACAAATATCAGGTTGCCACCCAAATGGGGAACCAGGGTTCATCTGGTGAAGGTGTTAACCTAACTTGTGAATGGATCGCGAACGGTGAAATTGGTGAAGTAACCAAGGTTGAAGCATTTACTGACAGACCAATTTGGCCTCAGGGATTAAATACACCAAAACAAGGGCAATGGGTTCCGGAGACATTGGATTGGGATTTATTTACCGGTCCGGCCAAAATGCGTCCTTACAATGAAATATATCATCCATGGAACTGGCGCGGTTGGTGGGCTTATGGAACAGGAGCGTTGGGAGATATGGCCTGCCATATCCTGCATCCCGTATTCATGGGTCTTAAACTTGGCTATCCTATTAAAGCTCAGGGCAATTCAACATTGTTATTACAAGATTGTGCGCCTACAGCACAAAGTGTAAAACTTACATTCCCTGCAAGGCCTTCGGCAAAGAATGCCAAAGTTAAACTGCCACAAGTTGAAGTTTATTGGTATGACGGAGGAATTAAACCGATGTTACCTGCTGCCTGGCCAGCCGGCAAAGAACCTAATGATTCAGGCGGTTGTGTCTTCTTCCACGGAACAAAAGGAATTTTGGTCTGCGGATGTTATGGCGTTCGTCCTTGGATTTTACGTCCGGATGGAAAAGTTGAAAAACCCGAGAATGCACCTAAATTCCGTCGCCGCGTTGAACCTCTTACTCATGAAATGGATTGGGTTCGCGCCGCCAAAGAATCACCTGCTGCCCGTGTAAAAACTGCTTCTGATTTCAGCATGGCTGGACCTTTCAACGAAATGGTAGTCATGGGTGTTTTGGCTGTCCGCCTTCAAACCCTCAACAAAGAATTGGAATGGGATGGTCCAAACATGAAATTTACCAACATCACAGCTGAGGAGAAAATCAAAATTGTGGTCGAAGATAAATTCAGTATCCATGACGGACACCCAACATTCAATAAATCTTACACTGATCCAGTTCCTGCAACTGATTTTGCAGCAGAATTAATCAAACACACTTACCGTGCACCATGGTCTTTGCCAGATATGCCTGCCTGATAAGTCACTGATATTAAATAATTTTAAAAGCCGTTGTATGCATTGCAGCGGCTTTTTTAATGTTTCACGGAAGGACCTTAAAACCCCTCATCGAAGATTTTTAGTTAACAAAAATTAAACGAACCAAAATCTCTGTAATTACTATCTATCTTTGACTCCTATTTCTCACAAATATGGGGCTCTTCCCCTATTTTAGCTAAGAAGTATTACTTTTGTCGCTCAATTTAGCCAGGGTATCCATTCATATTCATGAAGCAATATAATTTTGATTTTGTAGTGATCGGCAGCGGACTGGCAGGACTATTGGCAGCCTTTCATGCTTCTGCTCACGGAACCGTAGCCCTTATTTCAAAATCAGAACTTGATGTAAGTAATTCTTACCATGCACAAGGCGGAATCGCTGCAGCCATTGGATCCGACGATCTTCCTCTTTTTCATTTCAACGATACGCTGACAGCCGGCCGCGGACTTTGCGATCATGATGCCGTATCTATACTTGTCAATGAAGGTCTTGAGCAAGTTCGGGCAATGATGCAAATGGGGCTGGAGTTCGACAAGGAACCAAACGGAGAGCTGTTGCTGGGACTCGAAGGAGGGCACTCCCACAGGCGGATCTTACATGCCGACGGTGATGCAACCGGCAAAGTTATGACTGGATTCATGCTTCAGCAAATAATATCAATTCCTCAGATTACCACATTTGAATATACCACGGCTGTCAAGATTTTCACACAAAATGGGGTTTGTTGTGGTATCCAGACTCTGGATTATACCAATGGGGAAAATGCTGTTTTCATTGCGAAAGCTACCATCCTTGCCACCGGAGGTTTATCACGGATCTATGCCCGCTCAACCAATCCCTACACAGCCACCGGTGATGGATTCGCCCTGGCCTGGCAAGCGGGTGCAAGATTGGCTGATATGGAATTCATTCAATTTCATCCTACGGCACTCTCTGTAGATGGCGAAGATGCTTACCTGATCAGTGAAGCAGTTCGTGGAGAAGGTGCCCACCTCATTGACAAATTTGGGAAACGATTCATGTTGGATCTACATCCCATGGCCGAATTGGCGCCCAGAGATGTCGTTGCGTCTGCCATCTTTCAAAGGATGCTCGAAACGGAATCAACCGTTTTCCTGAGCCTGAAACATTTGGATGCCTCCTTTTTAAAAGAACGTTTTCATTCTATTGACGCCAAATTAACCAGTTTTGGAATTGATCTGGCAAATGATCTGATACCCATCTCACCGGCTGCACATTATACCGTGGGAGGCGTCAGAACAGACGTTTGGGGTCAGACCAACATATCCGGTTTGTTTGCATGCGGCGAAGTGGCCTCATCAGGCGTTATGGGTGCCAACAGGCTTGCAAGCAACTCTCTTCTGGAATGTTTGGTTTATGGAAAAAGGATTATCGACAAAGCCAAAGATCTGCCGGCACCTACCGGGAAAGTTCTTCCCATCGAAAGGGTGGTCCTCAACAAAGCTACCGATGAATCTTACCTCACAATCAAGAATGAATTGTCACAACTGATGGGTATTCAGGTAGGAATTGTCAGGAATAAAGATGAGATGACTGCTGCCTTGAAAAGGATAAATGAAATTATTCTTTTGCACCCCGCGAACAACACAGATTACAACGAGAAGAAAATCAATGAACTCGCGACGGTCTGCTCTTTTATATGTGTGTCAGCCCTTGAAAGAAAGGAGAGCCGGGGAGGGCATGTAAGATCAGATTTCCCTGATGAATCAGCCGGCATGGCCTATCACATTATTCAGGAAAAAGACAAGAAACTCACCACCGAGGAGGTCAGAAACTGGCTATGAAAATGGATGAAAAAAATATAAAACATTTGGAAATCCTTATAAATCAGGCTCTTGAAGAAGATATTGGAACCGGAGATATCACCACCAATGCGCTGATTCCTGAGACGATGGTGCGATCGGCCACGATGGTCGCAAAATCCGCCGGAATCATTGCCGGTATGGAAGTGGCAGAAACAGTGTTCAGGTCACTCTCTCCTCAGATTACATGGAATCCGCTTTTCAGGGATGGTGACAAAGTGGAAAAAGGAACGCTCCTCGTCGAAATGACCGGATCGTATCGTGCCTTGCTTTCCGGCGAAAGGCTTGCCCTCAACTTCCTGCAAAGGATGAGTGGCATTGCTACCATGACCAATCTCTTCGTCGAACAAGTAAAAAATTACAATGTCAAAATTCTTGACACCCGCAAGACCGTACCCGGATTGAGGTTATTGGATAAATACGCAGTGAAGGCAGGCGGTGGCGAAAACCACCGGATTGGCCTTTATGACATGGTACTTATTAAAGATAATCATATAAAAGTCGCCGGCGGAATAAAAAATGCAGTTGAACAAATCAGGAAGCAGGTATCTTCCGATATGAAAATTGAGGTAGAAACTACCTCTGTTGCTGAAGTACTTGAGGCCCTGGAAATGAAAGCCGATGTGATTATGCTGGACAACATGTCGAATGAACTGATGAAAGAATGTGTTGGAATAATCGACCATCGGGCCAAAGTTGAAGCTTCCGGCAATATGAACATCGAAAGGGTGAAAGAAGTTGCCGCCACCGGAGTGGATTATATCTCCATAGGCGCGTTAACTCACTCAGTTACTGCCCTGGATATCAGTATGAACATTAAAACTGAACCATTTTGAATCTCGTAGTTGACATAGGGAATAGTCGCACGAAACTGGCTCTCTTTTTGAAGGGAGTAATGGTAGAATCTTTGACAGTTGAAAATCTCCGGGTCGAACAGTTGATAGATTTAAAGGTCCAATACTCAGATTTGGAAAACGTGATTCTTTCGTCTGTTTCCACTGTTGATCCTGCTGTAGTTAATTTCATAAAATCCGGATTCTCTTATTTTATTGAACTAAGCAGCTCCACTCGTATCCCTATAAAGAACCTGTATAAAACACCCGAAACCCTTGGTCTGGATCGTCTGGCCACTGCCATTGGCGCTCAGGAATTGTTCCCGGGAAAAGATCTGCTGGTCATTGATGCAGGTACTGCAATAACCTTTGACGTGATAGAAGGAAACGGAACTTTTAAAGGAGGTAATATCTCTCCTGGATTAACCAGCAGGTTTCGTGCCTTGCATGAATTCACAAAAAAATTACCATTGATAAAAGCATCGGACGATTTTCCGGTCTTCGGTCAGTCGACAGAAGAAGCAATACGTGCCGGCGTTATAAATGGCATGGTCTTCGAAATAGATGGAACAATTGATCTGATACGAAAAACAATGCCGGAAATACAGCCTGTTCTGACAGGCGGAGATGCCCAATTCTTTGAAAGAAGATTAAAAAATCCCATATTTGTAAAATTTGAGATCACACTCATAGGTTTAAACCGAATTCTTGAATATAATGTTGAAAAGCAATAAATTGAAACTTCTCTCGATCGTCTTGATTCTGATCGTTCCGACAGTTATGTTCGGACAAAATAGCAGCAGCACAAGCTCTCCCTATTCCCGTTACGGATTTGGAACCATGAGTGGTACTAGTTTTGGCAAAGGTGATGCCATGGGTGGAATAGGAATTGGTACTCGAAATGGTTTTCAGATCAATACTGCCAATCCGGCCTCGTATACTTCCATCGATTCGCTTACTTTCATGATGCAGTTTGGAATGGATGCTAAATTTACTTATTCCCAAACAGCCACGATTAACAATACCAGGAGTAATGTGAATTTCAACCATCTTACTTTTGCCATTCCTTACACCAGATGGTGGGCAGGATCATTTGGGATAATGCCATATGCCTCTAAGGGATACTACATTACTTCTTCTGAAGGAGAATCAGATTTGATGGTGAATTCTTCCTTTACCGGATCGGGTACTTTAACGAAATTTTACATTGGGAATGCCATAAATCTTGGTAAACACCTTTCTGTGGGTGTCAATACCTGGTTCCTGTTTGGGAAAATAACTGACAACACATATATTTATGCGCCATACGACGGCAATACCTATGACTACCTGAAGGACAACAGTCTGACTGCCCATGGAATTGGCGTTTCAACTGGGATACAATATCATTTTGAGACAAAAAACAACAATGCACTTGTGCTGGGTGTAACTTTTGATCCCAAAATAAATATCAACTCAAATTATACAATTCTTGAAGAGAGGGCACTCTTCAGAGGTTCTTCCACCACTTCCGCCATCATTGACACCATCCAGCATGTCGTTTCAAATAACAAAGGGCTTCAAATACCAATGACTTATGGAGTCGGATTTTCCTATTCTATTAAAAGTAAAATAACCTTTGGAGCCGATGCTTTGTTTCAAAAATGGAAGGATGCTCAATTTTTGGGTCAGGAAGTAAACTATTTTTCCAATAGCAGCAAGTATTCTGCCGGTCTCGAATACACTCCTAATATGTATTCCATCCGTAGTTATTGGGAACGCGTCCAATATCGTTTCGGAGGAAACCTGGAAAATTCATTTCTGACACTCAATGGTTCTCAGATCAAAGGCTACGCTGCCACTTTTGGAATTGGATTGCCAATGGGCAGATCAAGGTCTATGCTTAACATTGCGGGCGAAATCGGACAAATGGGCACCACAGAAAACAACCTGATTCGTGAAAGATATGCAAAAGTAACTGTGCACTTTCTGCTTTGGGACAGGTGGTTCCTTAAGGCAAAATTCGATTGATCTCAATTTTTCCGATCGATGGATATCTATTTGAAGCGTTTTCAATTAATCGTATTGGTCCTGGCTCTCGGAAGCTTAAGTAGCTTTGGGAATCCAAGAGTTCTGAAAGGCACGATCTACAGGAATGGGAAACCTGCATCAGGTGTTCTTGTTACTGTCCACAAATCTAAGGCTACCTATTATACCAGTTTTGATGGGAAATATACACTGAAAGCGGATAGCAAATCGGAATGGATTAAACTTACCTTCAACAATCAGGAAACTAAAATTGCCATTGACCAAAATGGCAGTGATTACCTTGATTTTGAAATCAATTCAGATCAAAAGATAATAGTACCTTCGGAATCAGGCAAAACAAAACCATAAACAGTTATGATTGTCGATAAAAAGGAATTTCTTCATAAAAATGGTTATAAAAGCATTGGCAGCATTTTTGTTGCCTTATTGTTTTGGATGTTGTTTTCTTGCCAGACGAAAGTTTCTACGGATCTTCCGCCAGATCTTTTGGCCGACAACAATTTCCTTACCATGGAGGCCACAAATTTCGAGACGTTCTATACTGATTCAGGTGTAGTTAAATACCATTTAAAAGCACCTAAATTACTGTTGTACAACGATCCAAAAAAACCTTACAAAGATTTTCCGGATGGATTTTTAATGCAGAGGTACGATCTAAACAAAAAAATTATCTCTCAAATGTCTGGTAATCGAGGCAAGTATTATGATCTGGACAAAAAATGGGAAGCCTTTGGAAACGTTGTCCTTGTTAACAGTCAAGGGGATACACTTAAATCTGAAGAATTGAAATACCATGAAACGGAAGATCTGATCTTTTCTGATCAGTTTGTCAGCATAAAAAAGGGAGATCAATATATTACCGGAACCGGAGGTTTTAAATCGGATACCCAAATGTCGAAATGGTCCTTTATGAAAACCAGCGGTCATCTTTACATTGAAGGGCAATAATTCAGTTCCTGCAATATGAACGAACTGTCGGTTATTATCGTCACCATGATTGCCTCCGCGTTTTTCTCGGGGATGGAAATTGCTTTTTTTTCTTCTGACAAACTTAGGATTGAGCTCGACAAGGGAAGACATCGAATCAGTGGTAAAATTATAAGCATCTTCTATCGAAATCCTGGTCAATATATTGCCACACTCCTGGTAGGCAACAATATTGCCCTGGTAGTTTATAGTTTGGCCTTCGCAAACCTGTTGCATCCCTTTCTTTCCAATGTGGTCTTGAATGAGACCATTAACCTGATCCTTCAGACCACAGTCTCTACAATTCTTATTCTGATAGTCGCCGAATTCTTACCAAAAGCAGTCTTCCGGATTAACCCAAACATGGCTTTGAATTTTTTGGCTCTCCCAGTTGCACTTTTCTACCTTCTTTTTTATCCTGTCACCAAATTTGCCACCGGACTTTCCAAACTCGTTTTGAAATTCATCTTCAAAATTAAAATTGAACAAAAAAAAGATGAGCGGGTTTTTGGACGGATCGATTTGAATAACCTTTTCGGGAAGATGGACCGGCATAACACAACCCCGAGCCATAAGGTCGACAGCGAAATTAAACTCTTTCAGAATGCCCTCGATTTTTCAAAGCTGAAGATCCGGGATTGCATGATCCCCAGAACCGATATGGTCATGTTGGATGTCGAAGAAGATATTAGTGTTCTAAGGCAAAAATTTATTGAGACGGGATTCTCAAAAATCATGATCTACCAGGATCACTCAGACAATATAATTGGTTATGTTCACTCTTCTGATCTGTTCCACAACCCATTAAAGATCCAGTCGTGTATGAGGAAAATTTCTTTCGTACCTGAGACAATGGAAGCCAACAAATTATTAAGTATCCTTCTTCGCGAGCATAAAAGTACAGCTATTGTAGTTGATGAATTTGGCGGAACATCAGGAATGGTTACAACTGAAGATATCCTTGAAGAAATATTCGGTGAGATAGAAGATGAACACGACACGAATGAACTGATTGAAAAGAAACTTGGAGAAAATCATTTTATCTTTTCTGGTCGGACAGTTATCTCTTACCTGAACCAAAATTTCGGATTGACCATAGAAGAAGATGAACAATATGAAACGTTGGCCGGCTATCTTCTTTTTCATTACGCGAGTTTCCCAAAAAACAACTCAATCCTCATCATTGGAAACTACGAATTCAAAATTTTGCGCAGCACCAGAACCAAAATTGAGCTGGTTGAGATGAAAAAAATCAGTAATTTGTAAAATTGACCAATTTGAGCAGTTTTAAAATCCTAAAATTGCTATATTCGTACGCTCAAAAAACAGGATAAAAGATTTATCAGTTAAGTAAATAAATAACCAGAAAACGGATGGCTACATTAGAGAAAATCAGAAACCGGGCAGGCATAGGAATCACCATAATTATCGGAATGGCCCTGGCAGCATTTGTTCTTGGAGATGCTGTAAAATCAGGCAGTTCAATCATGAGTGCCAATAAACAGGTGATAGCAGAGATTGCCGGAAAAAGTGTCGATTATAAGGAGTTTCAAAAGAAAGTTGATGACCTCACAGATATTTACAAAATGAACTCAGGATCCACCTCACTGGATCAAAAAACGACGGAACAGATCAGGGAACAAACCTGGATGGGGTTGGTCAGGAATCTGACAATGAAAGATATTTATGAAAATCTTGGCATCGGAGTTACTTCAAATGAACTTTTCGACCTTGTTCAGGGTGAGAATCCCCATGCAATTATTCAAAGTCTGTTCCGTGACCAAAAAACCGGAACCGTCAATCGTCCGGCACTTATTCAGTTTCTAAAATATCAACAATCTAATAGCACCGGTCCTGAGCATAATTATTGGCTTTTCGTCGAGAATCAAATTCTGGAAGAGCGTTCCTTCACAAAATATAACAATCTTCTGACCAAAGGCATCTATACCACCACCGATGAGGCCAAATTTAGTTTGGATGGCAAGAATAAAAAGGTGAATATCGACTACGTCGGAAAACCTTATAGCTCTGTATCCGACAGCTCAATCAGCGTTTCGACAGCTGAGGCTGAAAAATATTATGATGCCCATAAAGAGCAATACAAACAAGAAGCGAGTCGCAATATTGAATATGTTATCTTCCCTGTTGTAGCCTCCAAAGGAGATGAAGACAAAGTGATCAAGTGGATCAATGACATTAAACCTGAATTTGCCGGCGTTGAAGATCCTGCTGCTTATGTGAACATCAATTCGGACAAGCAATTTGACCCTTCATTTTTCAAAAAATCAGATTTGACAACTGCAATTGCTGAATTTGCATTCAATGGTAAAGCCGGTGATATTTATGGCCCATACAAGGATGGACAAAGCTGGAAATTATGCAAAATTCAAAAATTTGAAGAACTACCTGATTCAGTTAACGCACGTCACATTCTCATTCGTGTTACTACTCAGGCAGAAGCAACCAAAGCAAAAAATACAGCTGATAGCTTAAAGCGCGTTCTTACACTGGGCGGTGACTTTGCTGCTCTGGCACGTAAATATTCGAGTGATGAAGGTTCGGCTGTTAAAGGAGGCGAGCTTGGTTGGTTCAAAAGAGGAATGATGGTTAAACAATTTGATGATGCAGCATTTTTTGGCAAAGTAAATGACATCCAAGTAGTAACTTCCCAATTTGGAGTTCACCTGATTCAGGTAACCAAACGAGGCAACACCACCTTGAATGTTCAACTTGCTACTATTGTTCGCAACATTGAACCTAGCAGTCAGACTTACCAGCAAACTTATTCTCAAGCTTCTAAATTTGCTTCTGAAAATCGCGATTTGAAAGCATTCCGTGCAGCTGTTACCACACAAAATCTAAGCAAACGTTTGGCAACTGTTTTGGAGGCCGACAAGGAAATTGCAGGTTTGGAAAACTCAAGGTTACTTGTACGCGCTGCCTTTAAAAGTAAAGTAGGCGAACCGGTTCTCAGTTCTGAAGGAACACCAATATTCGAGTTAGGGACGCAATTTGTGATCGCGCACCTAAGCACTGTTCTGGATAAAGGATATTCAACATTTGCATCGAATAAGCCTACCATCGAAATGGCCATTAGAAAAGATAAAAAAGCTGAACAATTGAAAGCTCAAATGGCAGGAAAAACCGATCTTGCTTCATTGGCTTCTTCAATTGGATCAAAGGTCGCACAGGCACAGGATATCAATTTCGAAGCGTATTCTATTCCTGGACTTGGTGTTGAACCTGCCATAGCCGGGGTTGCTTCTGTTCTTGAACCCGGAGCTGTTTCCAAACCAGTTGCTGGATCAACCGGAGTCTATGTTGTGAAAGCAACCGGTGTAAACAAAGGTGTTAACACGGATGTCGCCAACGAAAAGAATCAGGCTAAAATGGCTTTGGGATACAGGGTATCCGTTCAAGCTTTTGAAGCATTGCGTGAAAGCGCCGGTGTTGTCGACAATCGCTCAAGTTTTTATTGATTTTCAACCATCATACCTAAAAACAGAAAAGGATGCCAATCAGGCATCCTTTTCTGTTTTTAGGTCAAGACTTCAGTCCAGAAGATCGAGCCAGGTATAAATTCCCTTGGATCAATATCTGGCTCCTGCTCGAATATGGCATATATGGATGAACCACTTCCAGACATGGCGGCATAAACTGCGCCTAACTTTGTCAGCTTTCTTTTGAGAACGTCCAGCTCCGGGAACTTGACAAAAAGAGTCGTTTCAAAGTCATTTTTTATTCTCCCGGCCCATTTTTGCACAGGATTGGCAATGATTTGTTTGAATTGAAGAGGATATTCAGCAGGAACAACCCCGGAATATGCAGATTTGGTATCAATACTCAATGGAGGTTTTACCAGGACCAGAAAATATCCTTTCAGATTAAAATCTATGGCTTCGAGCTTATCACCCATCCCAGTGGCATAGGCAGGTTTGTTCTCAAGAAAGAATGAGCAGTCCGCCCCAAGCTTTCCGGCGATAGACTTCGATTTCTCCTGTGAAATATTCAGTTCAAAATGATCATTCATTGCCTTTAGAAAAAAGGCTGCATCAGACGATCCTCCACCCAATCCGGCTCCGGAAGGAATCACTTTATGCAAATGAATATCCAATCCGGGAAGTAAATGCGTCTCCTGTAAAATGCGGTAAGCCTTAACAACGATGTTCTGTTCCGGATCAATATCCAGTTTTAATCCACTGTTTATGAAATTGACCTGATTCCTGCCATTTTCAACATATTCGAGCGCATCCTTCATCCCAATTGGATAGAAGAGAGTCTCGATGTCATGGTATCCATCCTTCCTTTTTCGAAGGATGTTCAGTCCGATGTTGATTTTGGCATTGGGAAAAATTACCATTTCAAATTTATTTTCGATTAACAATTAACCACGAAGACAAGGCATGCCTTGTCTCTACAGCCAGTCCAGCTTTCTCATATTCCCATCTTCTCATTTTCCCCTCGTCAATTGGCATAACTCTCCAAAGGTTCACAAGTGCAGAACAGATTTCTGTCGCCATAAGCATTGTCGACCCGTCCAACCGGAACCCAGAACTTATTGTCGCGTAGCCAGGCCAATGGATAGCAAGCCTTTTCACGCGAATAGGAATGGTTCCATTCATTGGCAGTCAACACATCGGGTGTATGCGGAGCATTCTTAAGCACATTGTCTTCAGGATCAGCTATTCCATTTTCAATCTCTTTGATTTCATCAAAAATGGCTTTCAAAGCGTCCACAAAACGATCGAGTTCCTCTTTAGACTCGCTCTCTGTCGGCTCCACCATAAGCGTTCCATGAACAGGAAAAGAAAGTGTAGGCGCATGGAATCCATAGTCCATCAGTCGTTTTGCAATATCTGATTCTGAAATATCAGCGGCAATCTTAAGATGCCGGCACTCCAGGATCATCTCATGAGCAACCCGTCCATTGGCACCTGTGTAAAGGATTCCATAATTGTCTTTCAATCTGGCAGCGATATAGTTGGCATTTAGGATGGCGATTTTGGTGGCATCTGTTAACCCGTCAGCTCCAAGCATTTTGATGTATCCATAAGTAATCGGAAGTACCGAAGCACTTCCCCACGGAGCAGCTGAAACAGCATGCATTCCGATGTGACCATTGTTCATTACCGGATGGGACGGCAGAAACTCGACCAGGTGTTTGGCAACTCCAATTGGCCCAACTCCGGGTCCACCGCCACCATGAGGAATCGCAAAGGTCTTGTGTAGGTTGAGATGGCAAACGTCGGCACCAATTCTGAACGGGTTGGTCAATCCAACTTGCGCATTCATGTTGGCTCCATCCATGTATACCTGTCCGCCGTTTTCATGAATAATCTCACACATCTCAACGATGGATGCCTCGAAAACACCGTGGGTGGAAGGATAGGTGACCATAAAACCGGCTAGGTTCTCTTTGTGCTCAACAGCTCTGGCTTTTAATTCTTCGACATTGATGTTTCCTTTTTCATCGCATCCTACTACAACCACTTTGTTGCCGGCCATCACAGCACTGGCTGGATTAGTTCCATGTGCAGAAGAAGGTATCAGGACAACATTACGGTGCCCCTCTCCCCTGCTTTTGTGGTAATCGCGGATCACCAGAAGGCCGGCATATTCGCCAGCTGCGCCTGAATTGGGCTGAAAGGATATGTCGGCAAAACCTGTTATCTCAGAAAGATCTCTCCGCATCTCTTCCATCATCTCATGGTATCCCATTGCCTGATTCTTGGGAACGTAAGGGTGGATACCATTAAACTCAATCCAGCTGAGTGGCAGCATCTCAGTCGCAGCATTGAGTTTCATGGTACAAGAACCAAGTGAAATCATCGAGTGCACCAAAGAGATATCCTTCTTCTCCAACCTTTTAATATAACGGGCCATCTCTGTTTCAGAGCGGTATTTGCTGAATACTTCCTGTTTGAGAAAACCTGATTTCCGCTTGAAGTCGGACTTAATACTGCTTGCATCAGGTATAATTGCGATAACCGGAACTTGCTTATTTGCTGCTTTGGCAAATACTTCCAGAATCCAGTTGATGTCTTCGAGATTTGTCGTTTCATCAATGCTGATTCCGACTTCTCCCTCTTCAAAGTACCTGAAATTCATCTCCAGCGCGACAGATAGCCACTCAATATCTTCTCTTTTCACATGACGTGGAAGTGTGATCTTTAAAGTGTCGAAAAATCCGGATGTCTCGCTGCTGTATCCCAATTTGGTCACTTCATTTGCAATCAATGTGGCAATGCTGTGAACACGCGCCGCAATGTTATGTATTCCTTCGGGACCGTGGTATATGGCGTACATGCCGGCCATGGTGGCAAGCAATCCCTGCGATGTACAGATATTAGAGGTGGCCTTTTCTCTTTTGATGTGCTGCTCCCTGGTTTGGAGCGCAAGTCTCAATGCCGGTTTTCCGTTTGAATCTTTGGAAACGCCAATGATCCTGCCGGGAAGGTCGCGCTTGTACTCGTCGCGGGTTGAAAAGAATGCCGCCGACGGACCACCATACCCCATTGGAACACCAAATCGTTGCGTTGACCCAAATACAATGTCTGCTCCCCATTCTCCGGGAGGAGTTAGCAATGCCAGCGACAAAAGGTCGGCCGCCACGGCAATCTTTGCTCCTACCGACTGCACTTTGGAAGTAAAAACTTCATAAGTTTCAATGATTCCATCTGAATTGGGATACTGAACAATTGCACCAAACCATTTCTCATGAATGGCAGCCTGTTTGAAATCACCAACTTCCAGAACGATTCCCAAAGGTTCTGCTCTGGTATATAGAACATCCAACGTCTGCGGCCACACTTTTTCATCCACAAAACAAACATTGGCTCCGGCTTTTTCCTGAGCTCTGGAACGCAAGGCAAACATCATGTGCAATGCTTCAGCGGCCGCCGTGGCCTCATCAAGCAGGGAGGCATTGGCCAGAGGCATGGCTGTCATTTCACAAACCATTGTCTGAAAATTGAGCAATGCCTCGAGTCTTCCCTGTGATATCTCTGCCTGGTAGGGTGTGTAAGATGTGTACCAAGCAGGGTTTTCGAGAATATTGCGCAAAATTACCGCAGGAGTGATGGTATCATACCAACCCATGCCGATGTAGGTATTGAAAACTTTATTCTTTGAAGCCAGGTGAAGGATTCGGCGGTAATATTCACGCTCTGTGAGACCATTGGGCAGATTGAGCGGTTTTTCAAGGCGGATGTTTGAAGGGACAGTCTGATCAATCAGTTCTTCCAAAGAAGATACGCCAATGGTTGCAAGCATTTCGGTGATATCTTTCTCTCTTGGACCTATGTGTCGGGTTACAAATTTGTCGATGGCCATTTTTTAGGTTTTTATAGATTTGTGATATTAATCGTAAAGTGAACTAAAGTGACTAAAGTGACTAAAGT
>JBAXED010000102.1:0-14891 GCA_037140615.1 Prolixibacteraceae bacterium | reverse complement strand
AAAAGTCCTCAGGCCCTATGTTTGTAAAATGAAGCATAAGTCTGGTGTTTTATTAAATTTAAACTACCACAGTACAAACAATAAAACTCTGACTTATGCTCACACAAAGTAACAAAATTGATTTTAGTGGTCAACACTTTTATGTTGGCTTAGATGTACACTTAAAAAGTTGGAAGGTTTCAATTATGGCCGAAAAACTGACATTAAAAACCTTTTCTCAGGATCCCAATCCGGAACTGTTGCATCATTATCTGGTGAAGAATTTTCCTAATGGAATTTACCATTCGGCATATGAAGCTGGATTCTGCGGATATTGGATTCATAATAGACTTATAGCCCTGGGGATCAGTAATATTGTCGTTAATCCAGCAGATATTCCAACGACCGACAAGGAGAAGGTTAACAAAACAGACAAACGGGACAGCAAAAAAATTGCCAGATCATTACGTAACGGTGACCTAAAGGGAATACATGTTTCCTCTTTAAAATCACTTGAGGACAGATGTCTGTTACGAATACGCGAAACCCTGGTAAAAGATCTTACCCGTTACAAAAACCGGATAAAATCCTTCTTGTACTTTCATGGAATTGAGATGCCTGAAGCATTTAGCAAATCGGCTACTCATTGGTCCAAACGATTTATGAATTGGCTAGGTAGCATCGAATTGACAGAAATCAGTGCAAAAAAATCACTTAACCTTTTGATTGTCGAAAGCCAGCATTTAAGGTTAACCTTATTGAATGCCCTCAGAGGGATCCAAGAGTTATCTCGAAGTGAAGCATATGCTAACAATGTCAGATTATTACAAACAATACCAGGTATTGGCACCTTAACGGCGATGATAATATTGACAGAAATGGATACAATAAACAGATTCGCGAACTTCGATCAGTTATGTAGCTTCATAGGTCTAATCCCATCTACAAATTCCAGCGGCGAAAAAGAGAATATCGGTGAAATTACACACCGGGGGAATAATTATCTAAGGAGTGCAATTGTGGAAAGTGCATGGATTGCTGCAAGATGGGATTTGTCTCTCAATAAATGCTTCCACGATTATTGCAAGCGAATGGAATCTAATAAGGCAATTATCAGGATTGCAAGAAAATTATTAAACAGGATCAGGTTCGTTTTAAAAAACAATCAACCATATGTATGTTCTGTTATAAAATAAATCTCTATTCTATAAAAACACCTTTTGTGAGTCCGCTACCGCTGCCCTGCAGTTCTGAACTTTAGAATCTGCTTTCCGCAGGACGCGGCTCACATTCTATAAAAAATGAAACGAGGCAATACAGCCCGGATAAGTAATCCGGTTCTGTTGATAGAAGGATGTTTTTATAGATATAGTTCCTCCAAATTTTCTGTGTGGAAATGCGGAGGTGAGTTTGTATTAGCCATAATTGGCAATGAAATAGAAAAAGAGCCTCTTTCAACAAGAAGCTCTCAACTGTATTTCACAGCCATAAATCTTATTGCTGGTGAGTTGCTCTCCAGCAGAGCTCACTTCCTCTTCAGACTTATGATGTAAAATTATTGAAAAATAATTCATCATTTTCTTGTTTTACAACATAGAAGGGCAGAGGCATAAATACCATGAGTAAATCAAATGTTGCTGAGAAGTTTGTAGTAGTTCCTGAAGTAGTCACTGAAGTTGCAGCACCTGCACCAGTAATGACAATTGTCAAAGAAGAGGCGGTCGAGGTAAGAAAACTCACCCTGGATGAGAAAATTCAAAAGGTTGAAGATCTCTCCCTGATGATTGACCGTTGGAGAACGCTCTCTGACTCCAGAAGAAAGCTGCAGACCTTTCAGATCGGAGCCGACTCACTAAGCTCAACCATTCTGCTGAAGGATGGAGCCGGAAATGAATTCAGAACTTCAAACTCAACTGTCATCTCCTCGGTGATTGATGAAATGAAACGTACCCTGGATGTGAAAGTCCGAGAAGTGGAAGAACAAATTAACCTTTGAAATTAGGGAGCCGCTGGCTCCTTTTTTTTGGTCGTTACGGAGTGTTTAAAATATTTAGGGTGTGTTGATTAGGTAGTATTACAACATCATATTACTCTTGTTTTATTCGAGTTTTTTGCCAAATAAATGTGTCTGTGCACATATAATGCATGTATTACCCATTTTGATTTTGTTGATTATATGATACTCCCTATTTTTGCACCATAAACATTAAGACAACATAAACATGGCACTGGCAGTAATGCTGGTTCCGGTTAAGTTACCAACCGACCCTCGAGTTTTGAGCAAACTCTTAGGCACGGTGGTTTGCGTAACGCACGACTGATAGCTCGTCAGTCAAGCGGATAAGCGAATGTGAGTGGAAAGCACTAAAGATCCGAGAATGCTCCAAAAGTGACTTTCCATAAGCAACAAGTTTAACTTCTAAAACTTTTGACTTATGGTTTTTTTGTTTATTTGTTGTCCTACCAGCCCAGTCCTGACATTAAGGGGGACACACCAACTTCAATTAAATAATCCTTCCCTAAATGCTGCAATCAAAATTTGCAGTTGTGATCATTCATCAACATCGTTACTTGAGGCAGACGTAATGACCAACATAATTCTATGGTCTTAACATTCTGCATTTTTCTGATATCTGAAAATATACTTATCTCAACACGCCTATTAACCAATAACGGATTACGAAAATGGAAAAATTAAAGACTAAGAAAACGCATCTTATAATTAGTTCAGTTTTAGATGCCTTTGAAATCATTGATAACTGGTACAAAGATTTGGGATCTCCCGTTCCACTCGAAATCAGAGAAATAGTGGATGCTGAAGAGTTTGAAAGAGCAAAAGAGTACATAGCGAACCATTTTGGAATATCGCCTTGGCAATCTTTCTTTTTGACTGCAATATTTATCATTATTAATGAGCAAGAGAGTGATTACAACATGTATACTGAGGCAAATCTCCGGCAAATTGCCAGAAAGCTCAATATGGGAACGGTGGAAATTTTTAAGCACATCAATGATTTTGATATTTTGATAGAACGGGGAATTCTAACTACCGATGACGAGATTAACAAAACCCGACAATGTCTGAAAATATCTACAACTGTTTACGATGCCATTATGTCAAATACTCCCTATGTTAAAACAGTGATAAGAGAAGCTGTCAATGGATTGGATGAATACCTAAGAAGGCAAAAAAATCAGATAATTAAGTGTTCAAAAGGGAGATACGCATCCGATAGTCTTATCAAATACGTTGAAGATAAATATGAAGAGTTAGGCAAGCTTTTTCCTCTGGTAGGATATATTAATGGACTAAATATCTCGACGTATGAAAAGATTCTTTTCTTTGAAACCTGTGGAAGTACATCTTTTCAGAGTGGAAAAATCAAAGTAAATGAATTAGCAGATATACTTTTCAGTGATCCATGGGAGAAAAGATATTTTCTAAGGGATTTATCAAAAGGGGAAAGTTTGTTGATAAAGGAGGATTTACTGGAGATTGAATCTGGCGACTTTCTCAATGAGCTGGAAGTTTCATTGACTGAAAAGGCTCTTGAAATGTATCTCGGTGAAGGAGTAGAACTTTATTCAAAAAAGACAAAGGATAGCCGTATCACTGCCTCCGAAGATATTGTTCCAAGGGAACTTTATTTTTCTACAGAATGCCAGGAACAACTAGCAGAATTTGAATCGATGTTACAACATGACAGCTTTCCTTCGCTACAGGAACGGTTAAGGGGGAAAGGTATGTCTACAGGCCTGACTGCTATACTTTATGGCGGTCCTGGAACAGGCAAAACTGAGAGCGTAATGCAAATCGCAAGAAGGACAAAGCGGGCAATTGTCCGCGTCGATATTGCCTCTGTAAAAAGCATGTGGATGGGTGAAAGTGAGAAGCTGATCAAAAAGGTCTTTGTCAATTACAATATCCTTGTGAAGAGGGAAAAAATTTGTCCCATCCTCCTTTTCAATGAGGCCGATGCCATTCTCCTTAAAAGAAAAACGGGTGACCTTCGTGGTGCCGAAAATGCCCTGAATGCTATGCAGAATATCATTCTTGAAGAGATGGAAAATTTTAACGGGATACTGTTAGCCACAACAAATCTCGTCGGAAACCTTGATCCTGCCTTCGAAAGACGGTTTCTGTTCAAGATCAGGCTTAACAATCCCTCACCGGAGGTCAAGCAAAAGATATGGGCCGATAGGCTGCCCTGCTTCTCTGAATCGGAATTCAAAGGAATCGCCACAAATTATGATTTTTCAGGAGGTGAGATAGACAACATTGTGCGGAAACTTTCCATGAGCGAAATTATTGAGGGGACTCTTCCAACGCTGGAAAAACTCGAACAACTCTGTCTTCAGGAAAAGTTTCACCGCAATAATAGGAAGCCAATTGGGTATAAGCAATCCGAATGAACTTTCTCATATATGTGCACGTATAATGCGCGTACGATAATAATTTATTTGGAGGTTAAGATTTTAACATATATGTTTGCATCAACATTAAGAAACAGAAACAAGGTATCAGCAGAAATGCAAATACCGGTTAAGTTACCAACCGAGCCAGGAGTTTTGAGCGAACTGACTGGACACGGTGGTCTGCGTAACGCAGGGCTGATTGCTCGTCAACCAGGCGGATAAGCGAATGTGAGTGGAAAGCACTAAAGATCTGAGAATGCTCCCAAAGTGTCTTTCCATAAGCAACAAGTTTAACTTCTAAAACTATTGACTTATGGAATTTTTATTTGACCAACTGCTTACAACAAAAACCTGATTACTGGTTTTCCCCGTCACAAACCTGCCAAATAATCCTTCTTTGCCTGTGCTGAAAGTATGTGATATCAAAGAAAAATCCTTTGACATTCAAATAGCAGCGCAGTGAAAAATCACCTCAATTATTATTATCCATTTACCAAAAAACATTGTCATGACAAATACAATCGAAAACCTTTACGCAGCCATAAGACTTTTCCAAGAGCAGAATATTGCTATTCCTCAAGAGATGATTGAACAAATTGAACAAAGGGAAAAATCTATTTTGGAAACCGAAATTCTCCCGGACCTTCAGGTTACGCTTGAGAAAACCCTTGGAAAACTAACCAAACCCTTGCTTTTGCTGGTTGATTATGTCCCTGAAGATGGTTTGACTGTCAAAATAGCGACACGTCGTAAATTCTCAGACATGAAAGAAAACAGCACCTGTTCTGACGGAGAAAATGTAGAACATAAAAGCTTTAAAATGTTTACCCCACAAACAAAGTCTCGCTGGACCGGCCTGTTAGTCACTTTCCCCGATGGCAAACAAATCTCAAATAGGTTTGCCTGTGATACGCTGGCGAAATGTATTCAAAAAATAGGCACCAAATGGGTAAAAGCTCTGGATCTGAAATATTCAAATGTACCGCTGGTTTCAAACAAAAAGGATAAATTTTATCAGCAAACTCAGCTAAGCTCTGGCCAATATATCTTCACACATGGTGCAACCGAACTAAAGAAGAAAATCCTAACCACCATCTCCGACAAATTGAACCTTGATTTAAAAGTTGAGATTCTTAATTGAGCAGCTCTATTTGTCAAATCTAATAACAATCAATAATAAAAATTATACCATGGATACCAATCAAATTATTTGCCCTCATTGTAAAAAACCTTTTCAGGTTGAATCGGCCATCGCATTACAACTCGAAGCGAATATCCGCAAAGAACTTGAAGGAAAAGCTCTTGCCGATTTTGAAAAGATCAATTCAGCAAAAGTAGCCTTGGATAAGGATCGCGAAGCATTTCAAAAATTGCGTGAAAATGAGGAGGCTAATGTTGCAAGCCAGGTTAAGGTGAAACTTGAATCAGAAAAGTCAAAATTGGCTGGTGTATTTGAGGAGAGATTCAAAGAACAACTTGAAGCACTGAAAAAAGAGAATGCAGACAGCAAGGCAGAAAACAGGCTGTTCAGGCAAAAGGAGATCGCATTGCTGCAAAAGGAGCAGGAATTAAAGGACAAAGAGGAGGACATGAAACTTGAAGTTGATCGTCAGATACTTGCTAAACGTAGGGAAATTGCCGATGAGGTAATCAAACGGGAGCAAACAAGGCATGAGCTTCATATCAGGGAACTAGAAAAGAAACTGGAAGACCAGGTAAAACTTGCCACAGAGATGCAACGCAAGGCCGAGCAAGGCTCCCAACAACTGCAGGGCGAAGTCCTGGAACTGGCCATTGAAGAATTTCTTAAAGATAATTTTTCACGTGATGAGGTGAAGGAGGTTAAGAAGGGAGAGCGTGGTGGTGACTATATCCATTCTGTTAACAACGAGTTCAACCGGCTTTGTGGCAAGATTATTTATGAATGCAAGCGAACAAAGAACTTCATGAATAGCTGGATCGATAAACTAAAAAACGACCAGAAGGAGGCGGGTTGCGATATCGCCGTGCTTGTAACTGAATCAATGCCTTCAGATATGCCATCAATAGGGATGAAAGATGGAGTTTGGATCTGCTCGTTCACAGAATTTAAAGCTCTTGTGTTCGCACTCCGTCATGTCCTGATCCGGGAGTTTATCATCCGTCAGTCTGAAGAGAACAAAGGGGACAAAATGAATCTGTTGTACAAATACCTCACCGGCACCGAATTTAGGGCTTGCGTTGAAAATGTAGTGCATGGTTCCTCAGATATGCGGACAGCACTGAACAAAGAGAAGACAGCCATGGCCAAGCTTTACAAAGAGAGGGAGAAACAAATCGACAAGATTCTTGGCAGTACCATTGACATGTACGGTTCGATCAGCGGAATTGCCGGGACCAATGCACTACCTTCCATAAGGTTACTGGAATTGGAAACAGTCAACATGGAGAGCCCTTCAATCGATTAGGCAGACCTTAACCTATTAACAAACATTATCAAACAAATGATGGAAGAGAAACGAAAACCAACCAAAGACCTGGTTATTGAAGTGCTGAATATCAAGACAAGGCTTGACCGCATCAATCTTTATAGAGAGTATGAGATGATTAATTTGCTGAATAGCCAGAAGTCGGAACTTTTGGATTCGTATGACTGGTCAGATCAGGAATTTGAGGCCGATGGCAAAATCGGACTGACTGATTGTTTCGGTGAGGTTCTCATTCCTGCCGAGTATGATGAAACATGGTACCGGGCTAACTATTTTGTAACGCGGGAAAAACCAATCGCATGCAAGAAGGACGATAAGTGGGGCATGGTTTTGCCGGATGGGAAGGGAACAATCGTGACAGAATTCCGCTATGATAACCTGTTCCTTGGTGAATATTATTCCTTCTGGAATTTCATTGTTGTTGCCATGGAAGACAAATATGGGTTCATCGACATCAAGGGAAATTCCCTAACCCCAATAGAGCTTGATGAAATATACCAGCCTGGGGACAAAATGGGGAAGGTTCGTAAAGGGGATAAGTTTGGGTTCATTTATTACAATGGCGATTACATTGAACCAGTGTATGAGGAAATCAGCTATTCCGATTCTGACAACCGCTTGTGCGCCAAGCTCAGTGGCCAATGGGGGTATGTTGATAACAATAAGAACTTTATACCTGCCGATGGCTACAGGGAGGATGCAAATCAACTCCTTTATGGACGGAATCTATAACCAGAACCCAGCAATTTTAATGGATGAAGCCTGGCCAATTTTGAATGTTATTGGATGATTAATTAAAAAAAACACAACTATGAAAACGATGGAAGATTTTTTAGGACTCAATGTGTCGGTATACAAAGAACTTACCCAAGCAAGAGAAGATACTCCTGAATTGAAGAAATGCATGGAAGATGCGGTGGAGGCTTTGCTAAGTCAGGAGAAAGGCCCTGATGGTGCATACAAACCAGTTTGTCTGCTCGGGAAAATACAGTCAGGAAAGACCAGGGCTTTTTTAGGGATCATCGCATTGGCTTTTGACAAGGGGATCAATACAATCGTAATATTAACCAAGAACTCAAGCCTCCTGGGAGAACAGACAACAAAGCGAACTGCTTCTGAATTTCACTCTCTTATCTCCGGGAAAGATGTTTCAGTGAACTATATCAGCAGCATTGATGAATCAGAACGGTTGAGCAAATCGCAGCTTGGACAAAAACGGATTATCGTAGGGATTAAGCACAATAAAAATGTCAAAAAAGTCTACGATCACATGGTGAAAAATAACCCGGAACTGGCACTTCAAAAAATATTGATCATTGATGACGAAGCCGACATAAGCTCAATTGGTTATCGAGTCGTCAGGGAGAATGTTCCGTTTGCATCCTTGCCTGAGGCAAGACAGAAGCAGATCGAACAAGAAGTTTTGCAGAAAGGCGGAGATTTGCCACAATTTATCCAGACCGAAAATGTGGAAATGTTGAAGGTTGCCCTTCAAATCAACTCTTTAAGACAGGCATTGCCGGAGCATTATTTCTTACAAGTAACAGCCACCCCAGCCTCCATCTTTCTGCAGCCGGAAAAGATCTTCCTCTACAATTACAACGATGATTATTCAATTGAAGAGGCTGAGCAGTCTCCCCTGTTATCCGATAAGACAATATTGCTTCCGATACATGAGAAGTATGTCGGCGGCGAATTTTTCTTTGGCCAGTTCAATGATCCTGAAAGTATGTCTCAATTCTGTTACCGCGAAGTCGGTAAGGACGAAATAGAACTGATGGATATCAAGCGCCGCGATAAGAGGCATATTAACAACATCTTTAAAAGCGGCAACTTTCCCAGATTAACAGAATTTGTCGACAATCTCCTGCTCGTGGCTGCGGTCAATACTGCCTGTGTCATCAAATGCTACGACCATGAATCAGATTTTAAGTCCAATCCGATAACTATTCTTAGTGCAATCAAAAACAAGCTTGGAGGTTTTACGGCAATGATCCATACTTCAACCCAGCAAGACAACCACGACTATCAATTGGACTTGGTCTGTTCTTATCTGCGCTCCTGTTTGGAAGTAGTTCAGCACAATAACAATAACCAGAGGGATTTATTGAAATTGAAATTAAAGGCTTACTTCGAGACCACGATTCTTGCATCGTTTAATTTGCTGGATAAAGATTCATGTTCTGATCACATGAAGATATTGGACCAGATGAACTTTGACCTGATTTTCGATTGTTATTGTGAGATATTATTGTCAGAATCTGTCAATGCCTACGTAATTAATTCCAACCAGCAGATTAGTGCCAGAATTGATACGGAAACGGGGGAACTTAAGCGGGATGTACTTGCAACGATTTACATCGGAGGTCAGTCGCTCGACAGGGGAATTACGCTACAGCGGATGGTTGGTTTCTTTTATGGCAGGGATCCCAAAACAGCGCAGTTGGACACCACCTTGCAGCATGCCAGATTATATGGATCACGCCTGCCGGAGGATTTAATATTTACCCGGCTGTATTGCTCCGACAGGGTCTTTTATCGCCTGTGCGAGATCACGGAAATTGACGCCATTCTGAGGCAGTCGATCGTCAATAACAATGGAAACAACCGGTTCGCAGCCATTGAAGTGGGCGCAGGTGGAACAGTGCGGCCGACCAATCCAAGCAGGATCATGGTTTCCGATTGCATTACCCTCAAGTCGCACAAAAGGTTTTTGCCAGTCGGCTTTAATACCAGAAAGGGTGAAGCGTGTGAAAAGCAGATGAAAATATTGGACGAATTAATCAGAGGTAACAGTGTAAACAATATCCCAGGATTGAATGGGGAGTATTATTTCATTACCTGGGATGGCTTTCAGAAGATTTTTGATGCCTTTATGAACGGGTTGGTTTCAGTGGACAAATGGGATGACGATCCAGAGGTTCATCATTGGGACTTAGCGCGGTTATCTGCCTTCTACACCATCATTAAGAAGTCCTATTTCAGAAATGACGACAGGATTATTTTGTCGGTAAAGAGAGGAAGAACCATTAACAGGCTGAGGATGGACGGCAGGGCAATGGATGCACCTGAAACAGCAAAAACCGATACGGCCGAAATGAAAAAAATCATGCAGGAGCACAACGTACCCGGATTGTTCCTTTTTGAACAGAAAGGAGACGAGGATTTTGCGCCGGATGGAAAAAACTATGGATGGAACAACCAACGGTTTTACTGGCCTTTGTTGATGCTACCTCAACTCAACAGGAATATTTTGATCAGCCTTGACTCACTCGATAGAAATATAAAATTAACATAACAATCTAAAATCCAATATCATGTATACATTACTCCCGTGTATGGTTTGCAGGACACAGTATCCTCAAAAATTCAGCTGGTACATTTGCGACAAATGCAATTTCCGGGTATGTCCGGCCTGTCTCATGAGGCACCGCGGCCAATATGCTCCCACAGGTGGGATCAAATGCAGCCAATGCGCATGGGGCTACCTTAGACGCTGAATCAGTGTTTGGTACTGATATTTAATAAACTAAATCAAACTTTAAAACACAAAAATCATGCTTAATCCTATCTTAAATTTTAGTTTTTGCAAGGGTCTTCCGCTCTACCACTTCCAGGAAAAAGGGGATGTCCTGCCGGCATCCTATGCAATGGCCTGGTGCATGACAGCAACATCCGTCTATCGGATCTTTACCAAAGATAATATGAAAGAGTTCCTATTCCGCCTGGCCATCACACTTCATTCGATGGATCTACTGGAAAACTGGCTGATAAAGGATCGATTGATGACCTATACTGTAAATGACAAAGAGTATGTTTTCACACTTGACGACATCATCATGCATTTTGGAATAGAGTTATTCGATGCACACATAAACCTTTCAAGCAGGGAACAATACCTTGACAATGTGGTGAGCGGAATGATGGGAGCCATGCTGATGGGAGCGATGGAAGGCTTTTCGATCGTTGAACCAGAAATAACTGAAGATGAAGAGGGCAAGCTTTTGAATTTTGCTCTGGTAAAAGACAGCATCCCGGAAATATCAACCAATCTGATTGCGAAGGCAGGATTTTTTGCCGATGATCTAATGCAATTCATTCCTGAAGAAACCTTTGAGCATCCAAAAGCCGAAAAGCTGGAAAAGGAATTGCAATTAATTGAGCGCAATGAACGCATCAAGCATCTGCCTGTATTCGATGTTCATAAAATTCCACGGAAAACTATCAGGGAATGTTTGGAGACGATCTATATTACAGAATATGCACAGAAACTCCTCAAAGACAAACATGAGTTTGAGCAGAAAGCAAAACCGCTAATCTACCTAGGTTGGCTTTACGCAAATGGGTTGCTACAAAACGGGGAAGGCGGACTCGAAGAGCAGGAAGGTATTCTGCTGGAGTACAAGGATTATCAACTTGAGGAAGGAGGTTATAACCTTAATTTGACAATTGAGCGGTACAATATTGAATATGTGGCACCGCTGCTTAAGGGATTATTTATTGGATAGTATTATTTGATTACACAATTAAAACCTAAACAAATGACAAAAGAACAATTTGATGAATTCATTGACCAGTATGGTTTGTACAATTTTGATGGAAAGATCGAGCTAACTTTTGGGAATGGTACTGTCCATCCGGGGGTATGGATAACAACACTTCCATCGCTGGATGAATCCTTGGATGGAGCGTTTGCCGGAAAGCAAGAACAAGAAGTATTTTATCTCTTTGACACTGATAATTATTCAGTCATCCCAGTTGCGGAAATTGAAGAAGTAAAGTGCCTTCAACAAAATTTCCTAAAGGGGATTCCTTTTCAATTGTCAAAATTCAAGTGATAATGGAAATGAGTGAACACAATGAAGTATTTGAGAAAAATCGTAACTTTATCAATGATAGAGAACCCTTTCAACATCGCTTAATTACAAGTATGTCAATAAATAGCAGTGCCCTGATACGATTCCGGGTATATGATGAATGCCTGAGTTTTTTTCAACGGCAATTTACAAAAGAGGATATTTTGAACGAACTTAGGAAAACTGAATCAATTGAAAAAAAAACGAGCAGGGATGGAAAAGCAAGGTTGGGAATTGAAGTGAACAACCGGCAGTTTTACAAGGATCTGAAGACCATCGAAGAGGTATGGGATATTCAAATTGATCGCATCAGGTTGGCCAATAACAAAAGGATCTACCGTTACAAGCGGGACGACTTTTCGATATTTGCCAATCTTCCGGCAAAAAACAACCTGCTCAAACTCCGGGATACGCTCTTTGTGCTCCAGCAGTTCAAGGGCCTTCCCCAATTTGAATTTCTGAATAAGTTTTTTGATGAAATCGATGGAGAGGAAGGGTGCAGGCCCAGCCAAAAGATTATCGTTCAATTTGATGAGAACAAATATCTGACCGGCCTGGATCATTTTCCAAAGTTACTGAATGCCATACAACTTAAACTAGTTCTGCGAATAAGTTACAATGCCTCTTTTAAAAATACAAAGAGTATCGTTGTCAGTCCCTATTTTCTGAAAGAATACAACAACCGGTGGTTCCTCCTCTGTGGTGATATACGGTACAAGAATATTTCCAACATAGCTCTCGACCGGATTGAGCAATTGGAATCTGCTGAGGAGGAAGAATATGTAGAATCCGAGGTGGACTTTGTTGATGACTATTTTGCCGATGCAATTGGCATTACCATTCCGAAAATTCCAAAATTACTCCATGTTGTGCTCAAATTTAGCGAAGATCGGTTTCCCTTCGTTGCCTCAAAACCGTTGCACGGCTCTCAAAAGGTTGACAAAGAAAACCGACTCGTTAAGATAGAGGTCATTCACAACAACGAACTTGAATCCTTGATTCTGTACTATGGCAGTGATGTGGAGGTACTGGAGCCGGAGAGTTTAAGGATTATTATTAAAGAAAAGATCATAAATATGAATAATATCTATTTTAAACAAGAATAAAAACTGATGATAATTTTAATTAATAAAAGGAAGGAAAATCACTTATTTATTTCGAAAGTATTTTTTTAAAATTTCAATTCAACTACCTACCAAACTCACCTAGATAATGGCACAAATCATTCACAAAAATAGGCATATAGGATTGTCATTAATTAAAGCCACAGGCAACTCTGTGATTGATAATCTAATTCGGAATATGGAATTTGTTAAAGGTGGTAAGTTTAGGATGGGGGCAGAAGATAAAGAGGCTGAAAATTGCGAAAAACCTTCACATGATGTTATTCTTTCAGATTATTTCATTAGCAGATACTCTGTATCTGAGGTTGAATGGGAGACCGTAATAAATAATGACTCAAATATTGAGGTAGGTAAAAATATTGCAAAAGGGAATATCTCCTGGATTGATTGCAACGAATTTATTAAATGTTTAAATCACATGACAGGATTGATATTTGACTTGCCATCAGAAGCTCAATGGGAATTTGCCGCGAGAGGAGGTAATTTAAGCAAGGGGTTTAAATATTCAGGAAGCAATAATGTGCATCATGCAGGATGGTGTGAGGTCGATTTAGATTATTGGCCGTTTGAAATGGGGCTGAAGATACCTAACGAACTTGGACTTTATGATATGAGCGGATATCAGTGGGAATGGTGTAAAGACTGGTTTGGGAAATATCAACCTAATTTGCAGTTAAATCCTTGTGGTTCATCAAATGGAAGAGAACGAGTAATAAGAGGGGGGTGTTCTGTTAATAAAGCGAAATATTGTCGAGTATCTGCTCGCAGCCGGCTTATGCCATTAATTAATGGGATTAGTATTAATGAGATTGGATTTCGAATAGTAATTAATCCTCAATTCAATGAAAAGGCTATTCCGTTTGCAATAAGAGAATTCAGAATAGTAGTTGATGGAGATTTTTTTTGTGCAATATTTGGTCGGCTTCCAATTTATGATGAAAAGGAAAATCTTATAGAAAATGACGGCATTACAGAAGTGTACGCAATCTCTGATCTGTGGTGGACGGCTTGTACAATTGTTTTATTACGTCTAACGGATACGGCTTATTTAGTCCGGATAATTACAGACCCGGAATGGAACAAACCTGAAGTTTATATTAATATAGAAACTAATCCTGAAGGAAGACTAATTGGTTTTAAAAGTCAAAGGTTAACATATATTCCAATGGAAGTAATTTCCCTGCTCCTTAGCAATGGATTTTTGGTCGACAGTAAATTTGAACATGCACTGTTTTTTAAAGATGTAAAACAAATAACCTGATATATGAACAAAATTTTATGTATATCGAAAGATAATCTTAATGCAGAAGGGATTGCAGATAAAAAGTACGATGCAATACTAATTTCAAATTATATTTTTTATCCCTTAAAAGTCAAGTGGATAAATCTGTCAAGCCTTGAGAAGGTTATCGAATATGCTTTTGATGCGCTTCTTGAAGAAAATGGAACAATATTGATTAAACGCACTGCATCCGAATTTAAAAATGTCAAAGATTTAGAGTTGCTTATCAGGAAATATTTAGCAAATGACATTCTGGAGTTTATTTGTCAGTGTATTGATTATAATTCAAAGGTTCTAGGTTTTAATTCTCCTCCAATCTCAACTTACCTAATTGGACTGAAAAAAGGTACAAAAGATAATATTATAGGTAAAGTGAGATTTATCTCTATGCCAGACAAAACATTGCTGAAAGAAAACTTCAGTGGAGAACATTCATTGTATGAATTTTCCGAGAGTGCAGGTCTTGTGCCGTTTACAAGGGAAGAATGTCTGTCTCAGCCAAATTTTGTAGAGATTCTAATTTCTGAGGTTACTTACCTTGAACCTCACTATTATTTCCCTTTAAATGAAGTCGATGAATGCATTAATGGAATTCAACTTCGGGATATAATGAACATACCTCAAAGTCAAAGCCATGGAAAATGGACATATAGATTGGATTATTTTAAAATTACTTATCCTGACCCTTTTGGGGCGACCATATTTCAAGATATACTAGTGTTAAGTTAAATATAATATGACGTATTAAATGTATTTATTTGTATCT
>JBAXED010000101.1:0-15153 GCA_037140615.1 Prolixibacteraceae bacterium | reverse complement strand
TGGTAGCGTATCCGTCTGGGGGGCGGGGGGTCGCAAGTTCAAATCTTGTCACCCCGACAATTGAAAAAAATAGGTTAGGCTTTACGGCCTAACCTATTTTTTGTTTTTGACTAGATACTTTTACTTAATTCAGAGAAGCTTTTGCCAGGAACTATATTTTTTGGCTTTGCTGCGCAGCGTTGCAAGGCGTTTCAAGGCTTCGGCCAGTGTTTCCAGGTTCTTCGCAAAGTGAAACCGAATTAAATGGTGCACATCCTCTCTGAAAAAGCTTGATCCGGGTACGGCGGCTACACCAACTTCGCACGCAAGCCAGTCGCAAAATTCAACATCATTGGCTGCACCGAATTCGGAAATATCGACCAATACATAATAAGCTCCCTGTGGAACTGCAAATTTCAAGCCCAGGGAATTAAGACCCTGTAAGAAAAAATTCTTCTTTTCGGTATAGCTCTCACGCAACCTGATGTAATAGTCATCTTTAAAGTGAAGAGCAACCACAGCAGCTTCCTGCAAAGGAGAGGCGGCTCCGACAGTCAGGAAATCGTGCACCTTCCGGATTCCATCAATAATAATCGCAGGAGCAATGACATATCCCAACCTCCATCCGGTAATGGAATAGGTTTTAGAAAGGGAACTGCACGAAATAGTCCGTTCAAACATTCCCGGCAATGAGGATATATAAATGTGCTTGAAAGGCTCATAGACTATATGCTCATAGACCTCATCCGTTATCACAAAAACATCATACTTGATGGCAAAATCGGCAATAATCTGAAGTTCGGGAAGAGTAAAAACTTTACCAGTCGGATTGGATGGATTACACAAAATCAATGCCTTGGGCTTTTGTTTGAAGGCATCTTCCAATTCATCAATGCTAAAGCCAAAATGGGTTGGATTTAAATTAACATAGATCGGAATGGCACCTGAAAGTATGGCATCGGCAGCATAGTTTTCGTAAAAAGGCGAAAATACAATAACTTTATCTCCTGCGTTGCAAACGGTCAGCATGGAGGCAATCATGGCTTCGGTACTGCCACAAGTAACCACGATCTGGGTATCCGGATTGATATCAAGTCCCATAAACCGCGACTGCTTCTTTGCCAGAGCTGCTCTGAAGTTGGCCGCTCCCCAAGTAACGGAATACTGGTGAATGCTTCCTGCGGCTACTTTCGCCAGGGCAGCTTTTAATACCAGCGGCGGATCGAAATCGGGAAAACCCTGAGAGAGGTTGACGGCTCCATATTTGTTGGCAATGCGGGTCATCCTGCGGATCACAGAGTCCGTAAAAAATTCGGTTCGTTTGCTTAGTTCGGGCATATAAAACTTTGAATGAAGCAACAATGATATGAATATTTCCTGGAAGCAGAATCCAATATTGAAGGAAAAATCGCCGTGATCCTTTCAAAAAAATTACCGGAATGAGATTTCATAACTGATCAAAGGTCGGGCTTACAATTAATTGTCGCAATCCCTTAAATCTATGTATAATTTATACCTAAATATTTAGGGATATTTAGCCTAAAATAAACTTCGCGCCTAAATAAATACTTCGTAAACTTTATTGGAAACATCTGGTTCACCGATCAATTTGCCAATTTTGTTGATCTGTTTTTAAATTACCCGGCATAAAAAGTATTTTTGTCCGCATCAAGATGAAGACAAAACTGCTTAATAAATGCTCGTTTCTATTGGCCTTCCTATTTGTCATACAGGGATGCAAAAAGGATATTCCTATGGTAAGTGATACCATTGTGAAAAATACCATTGTAAGCGATACAATTGTAAACGGACAACGGATACTGCAATTTTCAGGCTATACCTGGAAAGTCGAGTCATCAAACGATTTGACTGTGGGTCCGGGTCCGAACCTCTTCTCCGATTCAAAAGAAAACGTATGGTTCGATGCAAATGGCGAACTTCACCTGAAAATTACCCAAAGGAACAACAAGTGGTATTGCGCGAAACTTACCTTGTTGAGCTCTCCCGGTTACGGCAAATACATTTTTTACCTTGATAGCCGGATCGACAAACTGGACATGAATGTCGTCGGCGGGCTATTTTCCTATAAAAGCGATCTGGAAGAGATTGACATTGAGTTTTCAAAATGGGGCCTGGCCGGAAGCAACAATGCTCAATTTTCTGTTCAGCCGTCACTATTTACCAGCAATAAAAAAAACTACAATATTATATTAAGCAACTTGCAATCGACACACTGGTTTAATTGGCAAAAAGACCGGATTGATTTCGCATCTGTTCAAGGACATTCTTCTGTTTTGCCTTCAGCCGGCAATATCATTCAGCAGTGGAGCTACTCAGGCCCCAATATTCCTCCATTGTCTGTCGAAAATACCAAAATCAACCTATGGCTATACCAGGGAAATCCTCCTTCTAACCTCCAGGAAGCAGAGATGGTTATTGCCGGATTTGAATTTCTTTGATATTGAAAAATAGCCCATTGGGGCTATTTTTCAATATTGTAGATTGTTTAATTTTAATGTGCATTCTCCTCCCTTGAATTGCGTTTTTTGAATCGCCTTTAATTACATTAACTAAACAATTGATTCCATGAAAAAAATTTTGCTGGTCTGCATCGTCTTAATGATTTTGATAGGATGCAAAAAACAGGTCGTAAAGGTGGCTCCATCTATCACTTCTGTGCCTACTACTTCCTCCATATCAGGGACAACTGCGACCATTGGTGGCAGTATTTCTGATGATGGCGGTGACCCAATCACAGCCAGGGGAGTTGTATACGGTTTGAATCCAAACCCTACTATTTCTGACAATAAAACATCGGATGGAACCGGAATTGGAACTTATTCAAGTACCATCAGCGGACTTCTCCCGGGAAAAACATACTATTTCAGAACCTATGCCACCAACAGCATTGGTACTTCATATGGAGATCAGATAACGCTGTCTGCTCCGGCTGTAATGTCAACCATTACAACTACTGCAGCTACTTCCATTACCTCTACAACAGCAACCAGTGGAGGAAACGTTACCAACGATGGAGGATCCTCCATTACTGCAAAAGGTGTCTGCTGGGGGACTGCCACCAGCCCAACCATTGCACTTGCGACTAAAACTTCCGATGGCACAGGAACAGGCACCTTCACCAGCTCCATTACCGGATTAACCCCTGGTGTTACTTATTACGCCAGGGCATATGCTACAAACAGTATTGGAACCTCTTACGGTGACCAGATTACGATTGCAGCACTGGCAGTTTCACCTACAGTCACAACCACAGCAGTGTCTTCCATCACATCGACAACAGCCACCAGTGGAGGAAGCATCTCAAGCGATGGTGGAGCAGCAATTTCTGCAAAAGGTGTTTGCTGGAGCACAACCACCGGACCAACCATTGCACTTGCCACAAAAACCAGTGACGGCACAGGAACAGCAGCATTTACGAGTTCCATCACCGGTCTTTCTACAAATACAACTTACTATGTCAGAGCATTTGCAACGAATAGCATTGGTACGAGTTATGGATCTGAAATTTCTTTTAAAACTTCTCCAGGGTTACCTGTTCTTACAACTACAGCCGCATCAACTATTACGACCGGCTCATTAGTTACAGGAGGAAATATCACTGCAGATGGTGGAGGAACGATCACAGCCAGAGGTGTATGTTGGAGTTCGACTACCGGCCCGACAATTGCTCTCTCTACAAAAACCAGTGACGGCACAGGAACAGGGATATTTACCAGTAATGTTGCAGGGCTTAGCACCAACACATTATATTATATCAGAGCTTATGCAACAAATATTACCGGAACTACCTATGGGAATGAAATAACTGCCGTAACACTTAGTCAGGATATAAAAAATATAGTACCCGATAACATTCTGGCTATAATTTCAAATCTTGGAATGCCAATGTATACCGGAAAAACACCTCCAGCTATTGAGAATTTTTACAAATTGTCCCCAAATGCCTTGTTTAATTCAAATATCCCAAACGACTATGCCAAAGGTACGACCTTCTATCCTGTGAATTTTCATTTTTACAACCAGAACAATACACTTCTAACTATAAAATTGGATTATGTAGAAATTGGAACCAATGGCGGAAGTGGTTCTGGCAAAGAGGCATTTCTTTCAGGAAGTGGAAACAATTTTTCTGCATTTATGAAAGTAAATTATACTCAATCAGGTCAAACATGTGATGAAATTCAAATTTACTCCGGCACAATAACAAGTACCGGTATTAAGGATCTTTATTATGCGCTTTTCATGGTAGACGATCATGGGGACCCTGGAAATCTCTGGATCTCAAACGGTCAAGGGAGAGTATTCTATGATTCTGATGGTTTAGGCTCCATAATCCAAAGTCTTTCTTCAAAAGTATTTGGCAACAATTTAGGCATCATGGCAGCACCTTCATCTATTAAGATTAAATAATTTTTCCATTGAAATAACTTAATTACTATCAATTTTAAGGGCGGAAAATCATATCCGCCCTTTTTTCTGAAAAACTTGAACCCTGAAGGAAAATCCGAACAATTTTGTTTAAATATCAATTCTGAATCACCGAAAACAATTAACTATTAAAAATTCTATTATCATTGTAAAGTCTATTTAACTTTTAGCTAACTCCCTTAATCCCTTACTTCATGCTAAATAGAAAATATCAGAATAATGGGCTATCCGGCCATTTAGCCGGAAACTCTCTCCTGATAAAAAAACTGCTGATACTCTTGTTCGGTTCCTCTGCCTTTGTTGCAGAAGGGCAAAAATCCCCAACCGAAAAACCAAATATCATCCTTATCCTGGCCGATGATGTTGGATACGGAGACCTCTCCTGCTATGGAGCCAAAGCTGTTCAAACACCTGCTGTTGACTCTTTGGCCAGGAGTGGAATTCGTTTTACCAGCGCTTATGCCTGCGCATCTACCTGTACACCATCCAGATACGGACTCTTAACCGGGCACTATCCCTGGAGGCGAAAAGATACCGGCATTGCCAGAGGTGATGCCTCAATGATCATTACACCCGCACAAACGACTGTTGCTTCACTTTTGAAAAGCTCAGGTTATGTGACCGGTGTGGTCGGTAAATGGCACCTGGGCTTAGGAGAAGGCGGTTACAACAAGCAAGCCTGGAACGACTCAATCACTCCCGGGCCCAAACAAATCGGCTTCGATTACTCCTATATCATGGCCGCAACCGGCGACCGGGTGCCATGTGTTTTTGTAGAGAACCAGCGGGTTGTCGGACTGGATCCCAAAGATCCCATCCAGATAAGTTACTCCTTCCCTATCATTGGCGAACCTACCGGGAAAGACAATCCCGAACTGTTGAAGCTTCTCCCAAGTAATGGTCACGACCAGGCCATCGTAAATGGAATCAGCCGCATCGGATACATGAAAGGAGGCCATTCAGCCCTTTGGGTCGACGAAAACATTGCGGATACCATCACAACAAAAGCAGTTCAGTTTATAGAAAAAAATCGGAAACATCCCTTTTTTCTCTATTTATGCACAAACGATATTCACGTCCCCAGAGTGCCTCACCCCCGTTTCGCTGGCAAAACAACCATGGGTGCACGCGGCGATGCAATAGTCGAGTTTGACTGGACGGTATCTCAAATCATGGAAGTACTTAAAAGACTAGGGCTTGAGAAGAATACCATGATCATTTTAAGCAGCGACAATGGACCTGTAGTCGACGACGGCTACCAGGATCAGGCACGTGAAAAACTGGGAACACATAAACCCTGGGGTCCATTGAGAGGTGGAAAATACAGCGTTTTTGAAGCAGGCACCAGAGTCCCACTTCTGGTCTCCTGGCCTGGAAGAGTGAGTCCGGGTATTTCCGAAGCACTTGTCAGCCACATCGACCTTATTGGAACACTGGCAGGAATAATAGGAAAGTCACTTCCATCCGGCTCTGCACCTGACAGTTATAATGAAGCAAGCGTCTGGATGGGAAAATCATCTAAGAACCGGAATGGTGTGATTGAACAATCTCCCGGCACCCTCGCAATACTAGACCGCAATTATAAATACATAGTACCTTCAGAGGGTCCCATCAGAGATTCCTCCACAAAAACAGAGCTTGGAAATAATACTGATCCTCAATTGTATAACCTAAAAGAGGATTTGGGAGAACAAAAGAATCTGGCTGACCATTATCCTGCAAAAGTCAGAGTACTTTCAGAAAAATTGAAAGATTTCAAAGAATGGAGATTTGTCAGGCCAAATATTGATAACCCCAATGTAAAAGTTGAATACAAGCTGACTAAATTAAAACACAACGAATAGAGCTTATATGTGTTCTCAAAATGATGATATTTAATTGACATTTATCAATAAATATTTATATTTGTGTCAAAATAAAATATCCTTTATGTCAGGGGCTCAGATTGCATCTCTTTGTGGAAATTGTCCGGAATGTAAGCACGACTGCTGCTTCAGTGACCGGAATTGCGGTAGTTCACATATTTTCGGTTTGCTTACTCCTGACGAGCTTCATGAACTGATGGACAACAAGCGTCAGATTCATTTCAGACCAGGCGAGACAATCCTAAAACAAAATACGCCCCTCACCCATCTTGTTTGTATCAAGAACGGATTGGCAAAAGTGGTTTCCGAAGATCCCAGAGGTAAAAACCTGATTCTTCAAATTATCAAATCAAATAGCATCTTTATGGCAGGAGGATCAATCATGGACGATTTCAGACATTTTACAGTGGCTGCAATCACAGAAATTGACTGTTGTTTTATAGATACCAATAAATTGTACACCCTGCTAACCAGGAACAGCGCATTTGCAATCGAATTGCTAAAGCATAGCAACGAACAGCACCTTAAGATGTTAAGTACTTTGATTAATCTCACCAACAAATACATGCCCGGTCGTGTTGCCGATACGCTACTTTACCTCAAAAACAATATCTTCGAAGCAAATCCCTATAATTTTGTGCTCTCAAAGCAAGAATTAGCCGACATGTCAGGAATGACCAAAGAAAGCTTTATCAGAAGCCTGAAAGAATTCGAAGATTCCGGACTGATTCACCACTCCAGAAACACCATTGAGATCCTTAAAGAGAATGAGTTGATTGAGATCAGCAAAAATGGCTGATTGATTTATATCAATTAAATTAATGATTTTATTGTGCATTTTTTTTGATAAATGCATGTATTGATATGTCAACATATCAACATATTTTCTCCCCTCACTATTTAACATTTTTTAATCTTTACAACGCAAATAAATGGACGAATTGATCTGTTCGTTTTAAAAATATTACTTTCATTTTTAACCTTTTTCAAACTCTATGAAACTTCAAAGATTTTTTAAAATGTCGATTTTTGCCGTGGCATTGATGTCTTTCGGCGCAGCATGTATCAAGGAAGGCCCTCCCGGACCAGCTGGAACTGCAGGTACAAATGGTACAAATGGTACAAATGGAAAAGATGCAAATGCAACTTGTCTCACTTGCCACTCTACCGCAAACATGAACGCAAAAGAAGCCCAGTACAAATTGTCAAAGCACTCCTTTGGTACTTCCAGTTCAAGAAATACAAAGTACTGTGCCAGATGTCACACAAATGAAGGGTTCAAAGAAATTACATCCCAGAATAAATTTGTTGTTTCCAACGATATTCCAAGCGCCACAAGGATTACTTGCGAAACTTGCCACGCCCACAGTACTTTTGAATTCGGTACTGACAATGGTCCGTTAATTCTTACTACAACTGATCCTGTATTCCTGAACTATTTCAACAATCTCAAAGCTCAGGATTTTGGACAAGTAAACAATTTATGTTGTACCTGTCATCAAATCCGTGGAGTAACCAGTGTAAACTATACTGATGCTGCCGGTAAAGTTCAGACTTTCAACCAGCTTCCTTATTTTCCACTTGATGTTTCAAAGCAGAATACAACTGTAAAATACACTGTAGGAACAAATTTTTCAGTTCATGACGGTAATCAGTCCAATCTTTTTGCTGGCATCAACGGGTATGAATTTTCAGGTAAAACATATACAAAAACCTGGAAACACTCTGCTTTTAAATGCACCGATTGCCACATGAATACTTACGATGCAACTACTAAAACAGGAGGACACTCTTTGATCGTTAACAAGGCAGCTTGTACCACTTGTCATGCCGGCGACAAATTAACTCCAATCCAAACTGAAATCGATGGTCTCCGTATCCAGTTAGGTGAAGAGTTGGCTAAAAAGAAATTATTCAAGAAATCTGTCAATTCCTCCGGTGTAGCATCTTACAGCGCACTTCCTTCACACGATTTCTATGGTGTACTCTTCCCAACAACTCAAAGCACAACATTGTTCGCAACAGCTTTGGTAGCTGCCAACACGGTAAATCCTGGACCAACACCTTCAGCCACCGACCTATTGGTTTATGCCAACAATGTTACCTTAGCGGTTGATACTGATTGGGCAAATAGAATTGGACGTGAGTGGAAATACGGTGAATTGGGTGCAGCTTACAATTATGGTTACATCAACAGTGAATTGTCTAAAGGGCTTCACAATCCTACTTATGCCAGACAGATTCTGCAAACCTCTATAGATTTCCTAAAATCTTATTAAGTTATTAGACAACTATATAAGAAAGGCTTCATCTGAATAGATTAGAAGTCTTTTTTATATGGTTTCAATAAAAATCCACTCAATGAAAAAATCAAAATTATATTTTCTAGTCTTTGTGTTTGGGTTGCTGCTCAACGCATGTACCTACGATTTTATCGTGGTAGAGGAGTTGCCAACCGTAAATCCAAATGTGGATGTTTTGTTTGCGACACAAATAGCTCCAATTTTCACAGCTTGCGTGTCTTGCCACAAGACAGGTGGTCAGGCTCCTGATCTTTCTGTTGCCGCTTCAGCCTATGCAAATATAAAGAGTATGAATTTGGTCAATACCGCTGCTCCGGCAACCAGTTTGATCTATACCTATCCAAACCCATCTTCCACTTTACATACCTGGAAGAAGTACTCAGCAGCGGAAGCTCAACTGGTACTGACATGGCTACAACAAGGTGCAAAAAACAATTAATCAGGAGAACTAAGAAATTTAGAAATGAAAAAAACCTTTATATTCCTTATTTTAAGTCTTTTGCCCTTTACGTATCAATTTGTGCAAGGTCAAACTGACTCTACAGCCACCGAAGTGGTGGTCAATAAACCTGTTCGTTTTGTCTGGGAAAGCGGTTATCTGATCGATCAGCAAACTTCCAAAATTTCACCTGTAAACACCCTCGAATCTGTGATTCAACACAAATTCGGCAGCATGGAAAACGGAAAGAAAGATCTGTTTGGGATTATGGCCCCTGGTGCAAATGTCAGAATTGCCCTGGATTTTGTCATCGCTAAAAATCTTCAGATCGGTTACGGTCTGCAAAAGAAGAACATGTACAGCGATTTCAATATCAAATGGACCCCATTTCAGCAAATGACTAAGGGTATGCCTATCTCCATATCTTTTTATGGAAATTATGCCATCGATGGCCGCGAGAATTCTGTATGGGAAGCTACCAGATACTATCATTCATCTGATAAGTATCCTTTCAGCACTTACAAGTTCCGCTCCTCCGACCGTACCTCCTATTTTGCGCAGTTAACCCTTGCACGCAAATTTTGTGATGTCTTTACCCTTCAGGGAGGTGTTAGCCTTTCGCATTTCAGCGTAATGCCATGGCACCAGGATCACGACAAAGTTGGCTTGCATGTTGGAGGTCGCTTCAAAGTAACTCCTCAGGGATCAATCATTTTTAATGGTGACTTCCCACTGCAAATCCAATCAATCTCTGAACAGACCGACTTTACCAACCATTCAGAGCCTATCGTTTCCTTTGGATATGAAGTTTCTACAAGCACGCACGCTTTTCAGATCTATGTTGGAAACAACGATACCCTGCTTCCTCAGGATATGATGGTAAACAACTTGAGAAAACTTGATTGGAAAAACTTCTCAGTCGGATTTATCATTACCAGATTGTGGGGTTTCTAAAAAATATTCACCTGAAAAGAATGACGTAAAATTGGAATTGTTTATCCGATTTTACCTTTTACAACAAAAAACCATTTCGATTTTCGAAATGGTTTTTTGTTTAATAACCAAAAATTCGCTCTATTCTTAAATGATCTAATTACAGATTCTAACATTCGAATTATCTTCATTTATTAAAACAATGAAATTTCAAGAAATACAAATTACCTCAATATTCAATTGCTAAATATTGCACCATTGCTGCAATCAGAAAATATTTTCAATTTTTCTATGGATCACTAAGCATTTTACTAGTAGCCCTTTAAAATAATATAATATATTCCGGATTACCCCCCGAAAAATTATTGTATTTTCTAATTCTCTCAAATTATCATTTATCAATTTCCGACTGTTCTGTTTAAATAATTTACACCATTGATATATGTCAATAATTAATTGACATACACATGCACATATTCTGCTCTAGATTAACACATATCAGTCAATCAATCAACTATTCGGCATTTGTTTTGAAAATATTCAATTTTTACCTTTACAAACGTGTCTTTTTAGACTAATTGATATTTCAATTAAAAAATACGTTTTTATTCTTAAAACCTTCAAATTTATGAAACTTCAGAAATTCTTTAAGCTTGCGATTTTCGCCGTGGCCTTAATGTCATTTGGTGCTGCTTGTGTCAAAGAGGGCCCTCCCGGGAAAGATGGATCCAACGGCTCCAACGGTGCAACTGGTGCATCCGGTAAAGATGCCAACGAAACATGCAAAATGTGTCATACTCCTTCAAAGGTGGACATCATCGCTGTTCAATTCCAATATTCAAAGCACGAGACAGGTGAAGCAGCTATATCTGAAAGCGGAAATGCTGGATGTAGCCCATGTCACACCCAAGGTGGTTTCCAGGATGTTGTTACCAGAAAAGTTCCTTCAACTTTCACGCTTAATACAACCACTGGTAAATACGTCAATAATTATGCTTGCAATGCTGCACTGGGTTATGGAGAACTGTTATGCAGAACTTGCCACAGTTCAATTCACGAGACCTACACTTCAACAGACCTGCCAAAATTAACTACAACAGATGCTGTTGCTCTTACTTTTACAGGTGGTAAAACAGTTGTTAACCTGACACAAGACGGCGGTAGCAGCAACCTTTGCATCAAATGCCACCAACCTCGTCCTTTCACTTTCAACAACACCAAAAACCCAGCCAATACAGGTGATGTTTTAGATTATGCAGGCTTAGCCAAGGCAGTTAAAACTGATTTGTTCTTCGACGGAACATCTGCTGCTACTATTGCTCAAGCCAAAATTCTTCCTAGCTATCGCACTCATACCCATTATGGCACTGTTGGTGCTATTGTTTCTGGTACTTGCGGAATTGAATTTGCAGGTGGTGCCGGAATGCTCGCTTATTCTCAAGCAATACACGTCACCAAAGCTTCATGTGCCGATTGTCACATGGGTACAGTCGTAGGTGGTGCTGGTGGTCACAGCTTCAATGCCAAAGGAGTCTTTACTGGTTGCAACATTACAGGATGTCACACTGGCGTTGACGCAACAAGTGCAAAATATTGGGTCAACCCAAGAGCTACCATCAAAGGTTTGCTTGAGCAGCTTGCAGCTAAACTACAATATAGTGGTGTACAATTCCTGAATAAAAATACAGATGCTACAACCAACCTTTGGGCTGGTATCACAGCCGGTAATTATGACGGTTACTTAAATGTATACGATCCTGCAACCAACCCAACAGGAATTGCAATGAACACTGGTACATTCCAAAACCCAAGTCCTGCAGCAACCTGGACCGCAGAGCAAAAAGCATTGAATTTGACTTTGCCTATCCTAAAGATTACAAATGCTCAGTTTGGCGCAATTATTAACTTCCAGTTGTGCTTACGCGAGTACAGTTTGGGCATCCACAACCTCGACTATTCAAAAGCGTTGTTGACCAATTCACTTGCTGCACTCAATTAGTAGATACTAAATCAATATAAAAAAGGCTTCTTTCAATTAGAAGTCTTTTTTATATTGATTTATAAAAATCCTCCTCAATGAAAAAATCAAAATTATATTTTCTTCTCTTCGCGTTTGGGTTGATCCTTAACGCATGTACCTACGATTTTATCGTGGTAGAGGAGTTGCCAACCGTAAATCCGAATGTGGATGTTTTGTTTGCGACACAGATAGCTCCAATCTTCAATGGATGTGTGTCTTGCCACAAAGCAGGGGGTCAGGCTCCCGATCTTTCCGCCGCTGCTGCATATGCTGCTATAAAAAGCATGAATCTAGCAAACACCGCTGCTCCGGCAACCAGTTTGATCTATACCTATCCAAACCCATCTTCCACTTTACATACCTGGAAGAAGTACTCAGCAGCGGAAGCTCAACTGGTACTGACATGGCTACAACAAGGTGCAAAAAACAATTAATCAGGAGAACTAAGAAATTTAGAAATGAAAAAAACCTTTATATTCCTTATTTTAAGTCTTTTGCCCTTTACGTATCAATTTGTGCAAGGTCAAACTGACTCTACAGCCACCGAAGTGGTGGTCAATAAACCTGTTCGTTTTGTCTGGGAAAGCGGTTATCTGATCGATCAGCAAACTTCCAAAATTTCACCTGTAAACACCCTCGAATCTGTGATTCAACACAAATTCGGCAGCATGGAAAACGGAAAGAAAGATCTGTTTGGGATTATGGCCCCTGGTGCAAATGTCAGAATTGCCCTGGATTTTGTCATCGCTAAAAATCTTCAGATCGGTTACGGTCTGCAAAAGAAGAACATGTACAGCGATTTCAATATCAAATGGACCCCATTTCAGCAAATGACTAAGGGTATGCCTATCTCCATATCTTTTTATGGAAATTATGCCATCGATGGCCGCGAGAATTCTGTATGGGAAGCTACCAGATACTATCATTCATCTGATAAGTATCCTTTCAGCACTTACAAGTTCCGCTCCTCCGACCGTACCTCCTATTTTGCGCAGTTAACCCTTGCACGCAAATTTTGTGATGTCTTTACCCTTCAGGGAGGTGTTAGCCTTTCGCATTTCAGCGTAATGCCATGGCACCAGGATCACGACAAAGTTGGCTTGCATGTTGGAGGTCGCTTCAAAGTAACTCCTCAGGGATCAATCATTTTTAATGGTGACTTCCCACTGCAAATCCAATCAATCTCTGAACAGACCGACTTTACCAACCATTCAGAGCCTATCGTTTCCTTTGGATATGAAGTTTCTACAAGCACGCACGCTTTTCAGATCTATGTTGGAAACAACGATACCCTGCTTCCTCAGGATATGATGGTAAACAACTTGAGAAAACTTGATTGGAAAAACTTCTCAGTCGGATTTATCATTACCAGATTGTGGGGTTTCTAAAAAGAAACCTCCTAAAATGGAGTAAAATATACACCATCAAATTCAAGATGAAGTAATTGGATATTTTTGAGAAGCCACAATCGAAACCGTTCGTGTGGCTTCTCATTTTTTTCAAAAGGAATATATAAAAATGTACATAGTGCTATCTTTACTTTAATAACCGAACTATAATTTTTCACTTCTAATGAACATGAATTATGCTGTTAAGCTAATTAAAGGACTCTTGCTGGTTTTTGTGCTGTCCGGAGTTGTCGATTTGCGCGCCCAGGAGAAGGCCGCATCCACCAGAACGGACAACCAAAGAACCAATGAACTTTGCTTAAATTGCCATGCCCACAACTATTTCAACTACAACAACACAGTTGAGAAGAAACAGGTCAAACATAAAATGGAACCAGGGATGAGAATTGATACCCTCCTGTTCTACCAATCCAATCACAAGACTTTTAAATGTACCGACTGCCATTCTGAAGACTTTAAAACTTGGCCACATTCTGCCGAAGTGAGAATGGAAGCAAAAATGAATTGCATTGACTGTCACGGAGGCGATGAAAAATATGCCAAATTCCAGTTTGAAAAAATTGAAGCCGAATTTGCTTTAAGTACCCATGCAACCAAACATTCTCAGGATTTTAATTGCTGGACTTGTCATGAACCCCATTCATACAAAATAAGTGCCAGAAACGATTCGATTATCAACAAGATTATTGCCTATGACAACAACATTTGCCTGAGTTGCCACAACAACATCAACAAATTTGAATTGATCACGGACAATGCGAAACCCAATATCATCTCCAAACATGACTGGCTTCCTAACCAGGCGCGCCATTTTCAAAATGTTAGATGCATAGAGTGTCACGCTCACAAAAAAGATTCACTCTTGGTGGCCCATAACATTCAGCCCAAAGAGAAAGCCGTAAAATTATGCCAGGAATGCCATTCCAAGAATTCTATCCTGATGAACTCCCTGTACCAGTATCAATTAAAATCCAAAGCAACGGGCTTGGGCTTTGACAATGAGGTCATGTTGGATTCATCTTATGTAATAGGTGCAAACAGAAATATTTACCTGAATAAAATCAGCTTAGCCATCTTTCTGCTCGTTCTTGCAGGAATTGCCATTCACACCGTTCTTAGAATCGTGACAAAAAAATAATAACATGGAAAACAAACTATATCTCTATCCAGGCCTGATCAGAATATGGCATGTCTTGAATGCCTTATTAATTATTTTACTGATCATCTCGGGACTCAGCATGCAATATTCAGACCCGGTGAATCCCTTCATTCGGTTTGATCTGGCCGTAAGCTTGCATAATATTGCTGGTTTTATACTGATTTTCAACTATATGCTATTTATCTATGGCAATACCATCTCTAAGAATGGCCGCCATTATCGTATTCAATTGCGTGGACTAGTTGATAGATTAACTTCTCAGTTCAGATACTATACTTATGGAGTATTCAAGAATGAACCTGCCCCTTTCCCTGTTACCAAAAGGATGAAATTCAATCCAATTCAGCAGGTAACCTATTTCATGACTATGTACGTCCTGATGCCCATGATATTTCTGACCGGACTTCCAATGCTTTTTTCAGGAGCCTTTATCAGGCAACTTCTAGGTACGAATGCCTTTTTCATCACAGATATATTGCACATAGCCATTGGCTTTTTTCTTTCGCTTTTTTTAATTATCCATGTGTATTTCTGCACTTTCGGTGCTAAGCCATACAGTAATTTCAAATCAATCGTGACAGGTTACCACGAAGGTGG
>JBAXED010000100.1:0-15190 GCA_037140615.1 Prolixibacteraceae bacterium | reverse complement strand
GAAAGCTATTCAGGTAAAAAAACGCAGATTTGTCCCAATTGGAAAGAGTCTGTATGATACCCATGGCTCGTTTATGAATTTAATAGTTTCCAAATTTCATCTTTCAACGTTACTATTCCCAGTCCGGATACTGATGAGATAAAAGTATGTGGAATATCTTTGAATTCCTTGCTGATTTCCAGCATAAGTTCCTTGTCCAGCATGTCTGATTTTGAAATAGCCACATACCTTTGTTTATCGAGCAATTCCGGATTAAACATATCCAATTCATTGAGAAGAATATCTAGCTCTTTCCGGTGATTTTTGCTATCGGCCGGTATCATAAAGAGCAGGATCGAGTTGCGTTCAATGTGTCTGAGAAAACGCAATCCGAGGCCGCGGCCTTCGTGTGCTCCCTCAATAATACCTGGAATATCTGCCATCACAAAAGACTGATTGTCCCGATGAGCGACAATACCCAAATTGGGAACCAGCGTGGTAAAGGGATAGTCTGCGATTTCAGGTTTGGCAGCTGAAACAACTGAGAGTAAGGTTGATTTTCCGGCATTGGGAAACCCTACCAGTCCAACATCTGCCAAAATCTTCAGCTCCAGAATTTTCCATCCTTCTTCCTCATCTTCTCCCGGCTGGGCGTACCTTGGCGTTTGGTGCGTGGCGCTTTTAAAATTGACATTGCCAAGTCCGCCGCGACCACCTTTAACCAAAATATGCGTTTGTTCATTTTCCGTGATCTCAAAAAGCACCTCGCCTGATTCGGCATCTTTGGCCACTGTGCCAAGTGGTACTTCGAGTATGATGTCTTCGCCGTCTTTGCCATGACTGCGTGAAGCACCCCCACATTCGCCCCATTCGGCATAAATATGTTTCCTGTATTTCAGGTGCAGCAGTGTCCACATTTGTGCATTGCCACGAAGGATGATGTGTCCTCCCCTGCCTCCGTCACCGCCATCCGGTCCGCCTTTTGCAGCAAATTTCTCCCTGCGAAAGTGTTTAGACCCCGCCCCTCCATGGCCCGAACGACACATGATCTTCACATAATCCACAAAATTCGTTTCTGCCATTGCTCCTTTTATAGGTTGCCACAAAGGTAAGTAAAATACAGATTAATAATAGGATTTTGCAATGATCAATCAATATTAGAAAACTGAGTATTTGGGTCAATGGAAATTTAAATATTTGATAATCATTTTGTTATATAAATCTGGATAGCATCCGGTTTTCAGGTTAAAAAGAATTGTAAAAATCGGCACTTTCTTTGACCAAAATGTCGATCGGTGTAAAATTATTCACCTTGGGCTTTATTTTTCTACTGAAAAATTCCAGAATTGCCCTAATTCCCATATAACCCTGATATTCTGGTCTTTCGGCTATTAAAAAATCAATATATCCATCTTTTAGCCAGGCAATATTGTTTGGAATTGCACCACAGCCAACGATACGGATGTTTCTGTTACCTTTCATTTTAAAATAGCTTGCAACAATATGTGCACGGGAATTGAAAACCACAACCCCTCCAATATTCACATTTTCCAGAAAGAAGTGATCCATCAGTCTCCAGCTTTCCTCTTCATTCTCGGTAAAACAATAACTGTACAAAATTTTTGTCTGAGGTAAACAAGATTGAAAATGCGAAATGAAACCGTTCTTTTTGGAAACGTTTTCAATGTAACTGTTGTCATTGGTCAACAGATAACTCATCACAGCAATATCGGTCCCAGGCAACATACAGTTAATCAACATCCTTGCCTGAATGATTCCACAAGAATAAGATTCCATGCCAAAAAAAGCCATAGGTTCGGAACTCTCCACCATGTTGTCGATAAACACATAAGGAATATTGTTCTCTGTCAGTTTATTTGCAAAACGCTTTGTCTCCTCCTGAAAAACAGGTCCGATGAGGTAAGCATCGGCACTTTCAATAAATGCGAGTGCAAATATCTCGTCACAATGAACGGGATCAAATTGATTGTATAAAAAGAAGTTAACTTCGATTTTAATTTTTGAAAGTTCAAAAAGGGCTTTTTTTATACCCTGTTCGCACAAATCCCAATATTCGCCCTCATGATGTTGAGGCAATACTATCACTAATTTATAACTTTTTAGTCCCGCGTAGGAGGAGGAAAAAATACTTGGTTTATACCCAACTTTTGCAATAGTTTCTTCTACTTTTCTTCTGCTCTCAGCAGAAACCTCCCCACGATTGTGGATAACACGGTCAACCGTTCCGACTGAAACCTTCGCAAGCTGCGCGATGTCCTTGATTCTATACCTTAGATTTTTCATTCATCATTTTAAGTAATCGAAACTATTCAGGCTGATAAAGCAACTAAAGGGCTTACCCAGGAAGAATGAACTTCTTTTTTCTGTCAGTAAATGGAGGTGAACAGCAACAAAAATACACATTTTGGTGAACACGTTGAACCAATTTTGGATAAATAAATAAAAATATGTGTTTAAGCACGAAAAATATTTTCCAATTTGTGTTTAAGCACGGTTATTTTTATATATGTTTGTGCTTAAACACGACATGGTGATTAAAATGCAAAATATGTATGGCAATTTCATCTGATATTTCTAACCATTAACATGATACGAGAAAAATGAACAAACCAATACTGTTGTTATGTGTTTTGCTTTCCCGCTCAATTTTTGGTACGCTTGCACAACCCACCAAAGAGCAATTAATTGCTGCTATAAACACGACAGCAACATATGCCTCCGATGTACTCCTGGACGAGAGTGGAAAATCAAAATGTGATTATAATTTGATTGAGAATAAATGGTATCCCTACGAAGAAGCCTGGCATACAGGACAAATCATTCTTGGACTTCTCGAGAGTTACAAATTGACGGGCAATAAAAATTTTTTAAATGCAGCTGTCCGTGCCGGAGATTGGTGGTGCAGTCTCGAGATAAAGGATGATCCAGCATTCAAAGGGATGATAAAAGCCGTTCACGGGGATGATGTAGGTGAAAATCATATCGTATTTGCAACCACCACGGATGGAATTGCCGGAATTTTCGAACTCGGTAGAGTTACTGGTGATAAAAAATATGAAACACTTGCCATTTCTGTTTCAAAGTGGCTTTTTGATAACATGTATTACCCTCAGGAAGGAATTTGTTATGATTTTTTTGATTTAAAAAAACGAGAAGTATTAAAGGCAAATAGTCCCTTTCATCAAGGCAAAATGAACCAAACACTTGATGACCTGGCTCGTCCCAACACCGAAGGGTCTCCTTTTGCAGAAGCATACAAATTGACAGGTGATAAGAATTTTTTGGATGCGCATCTGCTCTTGTGCAAAACTTTGGTTGAAAAACAGGATTCCAATGGACTTTGGATGCAATATTCACCAAACTTTGTACAATATGGATTTTTCCATCCCAGGTTTAATCTTTGGTATGCGGAATCACTTCTTGAAGCATATGATCTTACAAAAGATAGGAAATTTCTTGAAGCAGCGGCTAAAACTGCAAGACAATTTACAAAAATTCAACAGAAAGACGGAACCATATTTTACGAAAACTTCAACAACGGTATGCGTTCAAATAATGGTTCCATTTGTGGCTCAGCAACAGCATTTGCAGGTATCCTGTGGATGCGGTTGGCTGGGTACGGATATCCTGAATTTAAAGCCAATTACGAAAAAAGTGCGTATTGGATCATGAGAAATCGTTATCCCGAAAATTACCCCAATCCAAACTTAAGAGGAGCCGTCTTTGAGACTCAACTTCGTGGCAAAAATGGAGGTATTTGGTTTGTACACCGTGATATTGGAACCTCATTTGGCATGCGCTTTTTAGCCGAATATTACAAACTAAAGTATAGCAAATAAATTTTTAAACTTATTCAAATTCAATATAATCAACCAACTAGATCAAATTTTAATCAATCAATTAATTCTATCATTATGAAAAATCACATCAAACGATTTTCAGTGCTTGTTTTAATCCTTTTAGTAACAAATGTCTCTTTCGCACAAAACAGAGGCAATATCAGGGGGTCAGTTACCGATGAATCCGGTTCCTTTTTGCCAGGTGCCGCAGTAGCAATTAAAAATACGAATCTTGGAACAGCAACAGACATTAGCGGATCATTTTTGCTTCAAGGTGTGAAGAGTGGAGAGGTTGAAGTTCAAGTAAACTATCTTGGATATTCATCTGTTTCCCTGAAAGCAAATATTGAAAACGGCAAGACAGCTGAACTTAATTTCACGTTAAAAGAGCAAAATACTAACATCAATGAAGTTGTCATTTCCGGAGTTATTGATGGTCAGCAAAGAGCGCTAAATCAACAACGATCAACTAATCAATTGATGCAGGTTCTCTCGATGGAACAAATCGGACGTTTCCCGGATTTAAATGTCGCGGATGCTTTGCGTCGTTTGAGTGGCGTTACCTCTGATGGGGCACAAGTACAATTACGGGGAACTCCTGCCAATTTTACCAATATTACAGTCAATGGTGAGCAGGTAATGAGTGCCCAGGAATACAGCCGGCGCAACGAATCACTGAATATCATTCCATCGGATATCATCTCTTCCATTGAGGTACAAAAGACGCTGCTGCCTTCCAATGATGGAGATGCCATTGCCGGGACTATTAACATGCGTACTGGCACTGCACTTTCGCTCAAAGGCAAAGGTGTTATAGATCTGGGTTCCTCCTTCAGTTCACTAAGAGAGAAATTTGGGGCTACAGGCAAAATAGGATACCAAAAACGTTTCGCTCCATCGGCCAAAAACCCAAATGGAGCATTTGGAATTTCTGCAAACTACAGTTACAACAATTCCGCCGCAGATTACGATCGGCTTGAAGCAAAATATTGGGTTTCAAAGACTATCTTAAACTCTTCATTTACAACATCTGGAACTACTGCATATATTCCAACAGACTTTAGATACCGTTACCAAAACACAAACTCAACCCGGCAGGGTGGTACAATAGCGCTGGATTGGGCGCCAAATCGCGATACGAAATTTGTTTTAAGTACCATGTACAACGAAAAAAACGACTTAGGTATCAATTATAGAAATCGTTATCGTTTCCGTGGAAATGTAGTTGCCATGGAAGGAAATAAATACGGGACCGACCGAGTCATGGCAATCTCTCAAGCCATAAGTAACGATGAGAAGATGAGAAACCTAAACATGAATCTCGATGGAGAAACTGTCATCGGAAGTTGGAAAATTGACGGAGGTTTGTTCCTGAATAAGTCTTCCCGCAAATACGAGGTAGAATTGAATGATTTCTATGCTTATCCCGAAGCACGGGCAGGAAAGAATGGGATTGCCGCGGGAACAGTTGTTGGGGTAATTCCTGACATAACAACACAATACCTAACCCTAACCTACCCGATGCTTTCTCCTATAACCATTCCCGCTACTACGAACAAAGCGGCCTTTGATGATCCATATCTGAAACGTTTCCTCATGCAATCAAATTTAGATGAAAACACAAACAGTCAAAATTTTACTGCCCGGTTTAACGTATCAAAGAATTTCTTTATCGGGAGTGGAGCATCAACATTATCTTTTGGTGCGAAGGGAAAGTTTATGACAACAAGCAATGTACCTGAACACATTGATAGTTATGCCTTCGCCGGCTATTATGTAAATCCGTTTAGCGTCCCTGGAATGACAGATTTTATTCAAACAACTAACCTCTCAAGCAAATTTCTGAATAGTAACCTCAATTTTGGACCAGCTGCGGATCTTACTAAGATTAATGACTATTTCGCTTCCAAACCGGCGGCTGTCAGCGTAAATAAATATTACTCAAATACGATTTATGACATGGATTATTATCGATCCGACGAGAAAGTGATTTCAGGCTATCTTATGGATAAGATTCAATTCAGTAAACTTCTGATCATTGCCGGTATCAGACTCGAGTCTTCCCATTCGAACTATGATGCTAATAAAATTCGCCGCTTTATCAATCCATCTGCTCCAACACAAAATGGCGACGCAACTGTATTCAATGATTACCAATCAACCCCGATTGATTCAGTGAGTAATTATACAATCATACTTCCCAATTTTCAGATGAAATATGATTTCAATAAAAATAATATTGCCAGAATATCCTGGACAACTGGGTATTCCCGTCCAAATATCAGGGATTTAATTCCAAGGATGGATGTTTCGCAGGACGACAATTGGGTTCTTTTGGGCAATTCGACCCTTAAGCCAGCCTTTGCCAACAATCTGGATCTCATGTATGAGTCCTACTTGAAGAATGTTGGTATTATTTCGGGAGGGTTGTTCTTTAAAAATATCAAAAACTACCTGTATCTCAGCAGCCAGCAGATTACTTCGGGTGAATATGCCGGTTATTTTGCGCAGCAACAACGAAATGGCGATAACGCTACAGTGTTGGGTTTTGAGGTCAATCTGAATACCAGTTTGACATTCTTACCAGGCTTCCTGAAAAATCTTGTTTTTACCAGCAATTATACCTTCGTCAATTCAAAGGCCAAGGTAGATGATGTTAGGGGAACTATCCGACTCCCGGGTCAGGCTAATCAGACAGGAAACATTGCTCTGGCCTATTCCAACAAGAGATTCACCATCCAATCATCAGCCAATTACAACAGTGAATATGTCGAGTCTTTGGGCAGTATTGCAGATCGGGATGTGTGGCGTGATGCCCATTGGCAAATCGATGCCAATGCTTCATGCAACATCTACAAAGGATTGGTATTTTTTGCTGAGGCGACCAATATTTTTAATAGCGAATCATTTAGCTATATGGGGAACAAATCCAGAGTATACTCATTGCAATTCGATGGAGCAAAAGGCCGAATCGGGTTTAGCTATAAATTTTAATGTATCTCACTTAAAATATAACACTTCTACAACTTAATCAATCCTTTTATGAAGACCTTAAGAATCTTATTTCTCATCATTTTACTTATTCCTGTACAGATTAAAATATCTGTAGCACAAAATGTTAACTACTCCGGTGAGTGGAAAATAAACAAAGAAAAAACAGGATCAGCTGGCGATTATCAATATTCCCTTGTAAGCATAAAAATCAACCTTTCAAAGGATAGTTTACTGACAACCAGGGTGTACGAAAATGCTAACGGGGAAGAGTATTCATTCGTCGAGAACCTCTCATTGGATGGAAAGGAGAGCGACATCACCGTATTTGGGATGCCCAGAACATCGAAGGCTTCTGTGCCAGGCAAAGACGGATTTGTCTACGTCGAATCCACAATCGTTGTAAATTCAGAGAAACGCACGACAAAGGAGGTTTGGTCGATTGAAAGTGATGGAAAAACGCTGACTGTCTCTTTTACCACCATTACACCTGGAATCGCGGATAAAGTTGGCAAAAAATACTTTGAGAAATCTATAAAAAATTAGCTGTATAATGCTCATTAACAACGAATAAAACAAATAGGTGTGTTAGAATATTTTAAAATACATGTATGATTGACAACAACATTTCGAGAAAAGGTTTTATAGATAAATCATTTTCAGGGATTGCTGGCATTTCTTTGTCTTCAAGTGCCTTCTCCATGAATTCAGCCTCCTACAGGCGAATCTTAGGCGCAAATGACAGAATCAATATAGGATTTTTGGGATGTGGCGCCAGGAGCGGCGGATTGCAGCGGATGGTTAAAATGTCGCAGAAGGATAAAAATCTGGGGGTTATAGCCGTATGTGACATTTGGAAACATAACAGGGAAAAGACTGCCGCGAATTGTGGCAAAATGTTCGGGATGGAGGCTAAGCAATTCAAGTATTCGGAAGAGATGCTTCTGATGCCAGATTTAGATGCCGTTATGATAGGAACTGGCGACTTTCAACATGCCAAACTTCTGGCTGAAGTTGTCAAAGCAGGCAAAGATTGTTATTGTGAAAAGCCAATGGCCATTGATGTTGAAGAGGCTAAGTTCGCAAGGGATGCTGTCATTGCCTCCAAACAAGTTGTCCAGATGGGTTCACAATGGTTGAGCGATCCTATTCAGAGAAAAGTACGAGATATCGTTCGATCAGGCAGGTTGGGTCAAATAACCAAGATTGAGCAAGTTTGGAATGACAACAATCCCAGATGGCACAATCCTAAAGATCCAGATGTTGCTGCCTTAAAAGAGGAAGATACAGACTGGAAAAGATGGCTATTGGGTAAACCATACGTTTCATTTGATCCCTGGAAATATTTTGAGTTCAGAATATTTCGCGAGTATTCAGGAGGAATTACTTCGCAATGGATGAGCCATGGAGTAGGCCTGGTTCACTTTTATACGGACACATCTATCCCGGATTCTATGGTTGCAAACGGAGGGATCTTTGGATGGCCCGATATAAGAGAAAATCCAGATACCTTCCAGGCACTTGCCACCTACGAGAATAAAAAGTTTCTATACTCATACACTTCAAATTATGCAAGTATGTTTGGAAACTATACTTGCATCCGCGGGAAAGATGGCTCCTTATTCTCCCTGGGAGGGGAAGGTAGCGCGTGTTGGTTTTTTATACGTGAGCATCAAAACCTACCTGCTGGTTTTGATTTTTATGAAGGAATAAAAGAGGCGGTAAAAAACGGCAAAGCCGAAATAGTAACGACCGAAGAATACAACATGAAGCTTGGCCCTGTGGTATTGAGCGATGACAGTAAGTTCCATCTTGACAACTGGGCAGATTGTATGCGTAGTAGAAACACATCAACCAACGGGGATATTCACACCGGATTTGGGCATTCCATCGCGAGTATAATGGCCACACAGGCATACAGGGAGGGCAAAAATGTTTACTGGGACAAGCAAAAGGAAGAGATCGTTTACCATCCTACAATTAACATCATCAAATGAACCAAAAAATCGGCAACTATCGATACAGGATACTTGCATTGGTGTTTATGGCCACTACCATCAACTATTTTGATAGGAGCATTGTGGGGGTAATGGCTCCAACACTTCAAAAACTTTTTGACTGGTCAAACAAAGATTATGCAACCATTATGGTTTCATTTAAGGTTGCCTATGGACTTGGTTTGCTTTTCATGGGAGGCATTATTGACAAGTTCGGGACCAAGATCGGGTATACGATCTCTATAGTTATTTGGAGTATTTTTGGAATGTTGCATGCTGCAATCAGGCCTGCGTTCAGCCTCATTGGATTTATTGGGGCACGTTTTGGCCTTGGAATTGGTGAGGCTGGAAATTTTCCTGCTGCCATAAAAACTGTAGCTGAGTGGTTTCCCAAAAAGGACAGAGCTTTTGCAACTGGAATTTTTGATGCCTCTACCAGTGTTGGAGCAATAATAGCCCCTTTCGTGGTAGGGGCTATTGTCACCGTGGAAGGTGCTAACTGGCAAATTCCATTTCTAATAACGGGAGTTTTAAGCTCCATCTGGGTTTTTTTATGGCTGAAAACATATCAAAAGCCTGATGTTCATCCAAAATTGTCAAAAGAAGAATTAGCTTACATAAACAGCGATTCAGAAGAAGAGTCAACAGAAAAAATTCCCTGGTTAAAACTATTGCCAAAAAGGGAGACGTGGGCCTTCTCTTTAACAACTGTTACCGACGGTGTTTGGTGGTTTTATCTTTTTTGGGGAGCAAAATTCCTAGCCGAAAAATTTGATGTGAACATTGAAAATATTGGTCTTCCTTTCCTTGTGATATTTATTTTGGCTGATGCAGGAAGTCTCCTTGGTGGTTATGCTTCAGGATCTCTGATAAAGAAAGGCTGGTCAATCAACAAGGCTAGAAAAATAACTCTTCTGGTTTGTGCTATAATTATTCTTCCTGTCTGTTTTGTGCCAGTAATTCCAAGCAAATGGGCAGCAATATTTTTAATCGGCATTGCCGCTGCAGGGCATCAAGCCTGGTCGGTAAATGGCTATACTTTAGCATCAGATGTTTTTCCGAAAAAAGCTGTGGCTTCTGTAATAGGTATTGGAAAAATGATCGGAGTAGCTGTTGCAATCATCGCAGATTTGGCTTTGGGTGCAGTTTTGGACACAGCAAACAACTCGGGTTACTTTTGGGCTTTTGTAATTGCCGGGTTCTCTTATATCCTTATTTTGGGATTTGTACACCTGTTGATGCCAAAGATGACTCCTTTAGATGATAATTTGAATTATGTACACCCTAAATAGCTTCATAATCTTCTATTTAAATTTCAAATTACCGGAAGGATCGGATTATTAAATCGAGGGTTTTTACAATAGTTAGGTGATTTTTTTACTTACATTTTCAGTTAACTTATTGTAAATAAATATTAAAGAACAATTTAAATGGTAAAAAAGATCGAACAAAACAAAAAGGGGATCATGTCGTTAAGATTTTCATTGTGCCGACTTATTCCTGCATTTATTTTATTATTCCTGATAAGTTTTTCTCCCGTTATTGCACAAATAAAAATCTTCATAGAAACAGATCTTGAAGGGGTTAGCGGTGTCTATAAGTTTGCACAGACTCGTGAAAAAGATACACCTGCAAACATTCAGGCGTGTGAGTATTTTATGGGAGATCTGGCTGCTGTAGTACGCGGCCTGCGTGATGGTGGCGCTACCGAGATAATTATTATTGACGGGCACGGCACACAGGCTATGATACCCCATCTTATGGAACCCGGAGCCAAATATGTTACCGGCAAACCCCGTCAGGATGGTAATCACTGGAGTTTGGATAAGTCATTTTCCGGTGTTGTCATGTTCGGGTTCCACGCGATGATGGGGACACCCGATGGTGTACTGAATCACACTCAGTCTTCGAAATCCGAGAACAAATACTGGTACAACGGTGTGGAATCAGGCGAACTGGCTCAAACAGCTGCCATTGCCGGTTATTTTGGTGTTCCGCCTATTCTGGTAACAGGCGATGTAGCGACATGCCGTGAAGCGACTAAGTTCTTCGGAAGTGGTGTTGTAACAGTTGCAACAAAGCAGGGATTATCGCGTGAGGCAGCAGTTCTTTATCCTTTTGAGGAGACAAGGAAAGCTCTTTATGAAGGAGCCAAAAAAGCCATAGCGGCTATTCCAAAGTGCAAACCGTATATTGTGGAAGCGCCTATCCAGGCAAAAATGGAATACCTCGATCTGGATCCAAGCCTGCCCAAACCAAAATTGATTACAAAAGAATGGACTATTCCCGATGCTCTTCACCTGCTGGAAAAATAGAGACAATGATCCGATCAACAGGGCAAAACAGTTATTAACTAATTAATTCTAAATTATTTATTCCCAACTGGTCATCTTCGGCTTACCTGATGCAATCGAAATGGTTGTTCTCCGTTTTTTTTATGAAAACACGACACCTTGGATTGCCTATAAAATATTGGCTGCAGTTGCAATAAAACCGGAAGAAGGGTTTCGCCATGCATTTGAGAGCGGGGCTGGCTTTGCTTATGTGGGAATGTTCGATTTTCAGGTAATTGATAATGCCAACATTGCTTATGGTATCCTGAATTCGGATTTGAAGCGCAGACGAAAGTGGTATGTATAAAACTATTAATTATTATTATGAAAATTTGGAATTTTGGAATTATCGGTGCCGGCCTGATTGCTGATTTTCACGCAAAAGCCATTCAGAGTCTGGAAAATGCAAATCTTATAGGCATTTGCAGTTCAAATCCTGATAAGGCCCGTAAATTAGCTGAAAAATACAATTGTAAAATTTTTAAAGATTCGGCGGAATTATTGCATTCAGATGAGATAGAGATTGTTACAATTGCAACACCAAGTGGTGCACACATGGAACCAACAATTGAAGCAGCCCAGTGCGGAAAGCATGTGATATGCGAGAAACCACTTGAAATTTCACTGGAACGTATTGACAAAATGATTGAAGCCCACAATAGGGCAGGCACAAAACTGGGTGGTATATTTAATTTCCGTTACCATGATTCGCTTAAATATTTGAAGTCAGCTGTAGACAAAGGGCGCTTTGGAACCATAACCTATGCATCGGTACAGGTACCATGGTGGAGGAATGATGACTATTACATGGATAGCTGGCACGGTACTTTAAAACTCGATGGAGGCGGAGCATTGATGAACCAGGCAATACATATGATTGATATGCTTCAATATCTTATGGGACCTGTTGATTCACTGCAAGCATATACGGCAACTCTGTGCCATTCGATTGAAGCCGAGGATACCGGAGTGGCTATCTTGAAATTTAAGAACAATGCGCTGGGGGTAATTTACGGTTCCACCGCATCATTTCCCGGGCAGTTTCGCCGCATCGAAATTACCGGTACAAAAGGAACCGTTATCCAGGTTGAAAATAGTTTTAAGGTTTGGCAATTTGCTGACCAAACTGAAGCCGACAATGAAATATTTAACCGGTTCAACCAGATTGAGGGAGGAGGCGGTGTTTCCGATCCGGGCGCTATCCCTTTTGAACCCCATGCAAGAAATATAGCTAGGTTTATTGACTCAATCGAAACAGGTAAAACATTTGAAATCAATGGCCAGGAAGCCAGAAAAGTTGTTGAGATTGTTCTGGCTATTTACATTTCCTCCAGAGAAAAGAGACCTTTTATTTTTTAAATATAAATTTTTCTTAGAAAACGAGTAAAAAAACTATCAGATATTTAATTAACAATCAAAAAATTATGAATACAGTAATCTCAGAAACGAAACAGATCCTTGGTAAAAAAGCTGCACAAAAGGGTGCTGAATTAATTCGGAAAGCTATCCATGACAGTGGGAAAGCAAATATCATTGTTGCAACAGGCGCATCTCAATTCGAAATGTTAAGCGAGCTGGTAAAAGAGGATATTGACTGGTCTTTGGTGACAGCTTTTCATTTGGATGAATATATTGGTATAACAGAAACACATCCAGCTTCGTTTCGAAAATACCTAAAAGAACGATTTGTCGATATTGTTTCGCCTAAGGAGTTTATTTATGTTAATGGCAATGATGACCCTTACCAGGAATGTCTCCGTTTGGGGAATTTGATCTCCAAACACCCAATTGACATCGCATTTGTGGGAATAGGTGAAAACGGCCATTTGGCTTTTAATGATCCTCCGGCAGATTTCGATACTAAAGAGGCATATCTGGTAGTTACATTGGACGAAGAGTGCCGGCACCAACAAATGGGTGAAGGCTGGTTTCCAACTTTCAGTGATGTTCCAGAAAAAGCAATCAGTATGTCAATAAAACAAATTATGAAATCTGGTAACATCATTTGTTGCGTTCCCGACTTACGAAAGGCTGAGGCTGTTAAAAAAACAGTCGAAGATAACATTTCCCCCCTGGCTCCAGCTTCCATTTTACGTCAACATGAGGCGGTATCTCTTTACCTTGATGTTGATTCTGCCTCCTTGTTGGCTTAATTTTTTTAATCTTACGACGATGATCTTTAGCTCAAAACGAATTATGCCAATACTGGTATTATTATTGCATTCATTTGCCGGCACAGGCAGTATCTTTTTCAACGTAAAAGATTTTGGTGCCATCGGTGATGGGAAAAATCTGGATAGTAAAGCCATCAATGTCGCTATCGAAGTAGCTGATAAATCAGGTGGAGGTACGGTTTATCTGCCGGCAGGAAATTATTTGAGCGGTTCTATCCGCCTCAAAAGTAACATCGCTCTCTTTATCGATCAGGGTGCAACAATCGTTGCTGCCCCGGTAAATGCAGAAAATGATTACGATCAGGAAGAAGAAAGTGCCAGTACAAAATACCAGGATCAGGGGCATAGCCATTGGAAAAATAGTCTGATTTGGGGAATTAACCTGTCCAATGTCTCAATTGTTGGGGCTGGTTGTATCAATGGTAAAAACCTTTATAAATTTTGGTACAGCAAATCACAACAAAATGCCAATAAAAGTATTAGCCTTTTGGGCTGTAGAAATGTGATCATTAGAGATCTCAGTATCTTGCATGGAGGATGGTTTGCCATTTTAGCTACTGGAGTCGATAATTTGACCATTGACAATCTTAAAATCGATACAAACCGGGATGGAATAGACATAGACTGTTGTAAAAATGTCCATATTTCCAATTGTAATATCAATTCACCCTATGATGATGGGATTTGCCTGAAAAGCTCATACGCTTTAGGTTATGTCAGGGATACAGAAAATGTAACCATTAGCGACTGTATAGTTTCAGGATTCGATGAAGGAACTTTTTTAGATGGCACTTATTTAAGGACAAAAAATCCGGCATATGGAAATCATCCAACCGGACGTATAAAATTTGGGACTGAATCAACGGGAGGTTTTAAAAAAATCACAATAAACAATTGTATTTTTGATAATTGTCGCGGTTTGGCCTTAGAGACCGTTGATGGTGGAAATTTAGAAGATGTGACAATCTCGAACATTGTCATGAGGGACATAGTCAACGATCCTATATTTTTAAGGCTGGGCAGACGAATGCGCAGTCCATTAGGCATGAAACCAGGTTCCCTTAGAAGAGTCAATTTAAATAATATAATCGTTTACAATGCTGATCCATATTATTGCTGTACTCTGGCCGGAATTCCAGGATATCCTTTAGAAGACATTCATTTATCAAACATTCAAATCTATTACAAAGGAGGAGATGCTGAAAAAAAAATATCGAAGGCAATTCCTGAAAATGAAAATCAATACCCTGAACCTGGAATGTTCGGTAAATCCCCTGCCTATGGGTTATTCGTTCGTCATGCCAAAGGGATTACAATCAGTGATGTTAAATTCAATTTATTGCAGTCTGATTCCCGCCCAGGTTGTTACTTTGAAGATGTGACTGAAGTCAATTTGAATAATAGTTCCATAAGCAGGACAGAGGATTCAAATGCCATTGTTTTAAAAAATGTTTCTAAATTTAGCCTTCTCCAATGTGAGTCAATGTTGGATCAAAAAATGGATTCTGTTAAATATATGGAATTAAAATAGCCCATTTTGAATTTTTCCATTTCAATTTTCTAATTCTTCTATATGCTCCCTGTCTGGAAAGAAAATTATAAAATAACATCGTATCAGGTTGATTTTCAAGAAAAAATTAAACCGACCCATTTGATGCAATTGTTTCAGGAGGCTGCAGGCAATCATGCTCAGCACCTGGGAGCAGGATACTCCTCCTTGGCGGAAGAAAAGTTGTTTTGGGCCTTGTCGCGTATTCGTGTGGAGATTGAAAATTTACCGAAATGGGGTGATGAGATTCGTGTTGAGACCTGGCCGAACAGTGTGGTCGGACCATTTTTCAGACGTGATTTTATAT
>JBAXED010000099.1:0-15253 GCA_037140615.1 Prolixibacteraceae bacterium | reverse complement strand
AAGGTTTACTTTTTCTCTAAAATCTCTTTTGTCACAGCTGCCACCTCTTTTAATAACAAAGGAAAGGCCGGTTCTGCCATGCCTCCATGGTTGAATCCCTGAAGTTCGTAAAGGGTTGTTTTTGTGTGGCCGCATAATTTCATCATCCGCCATAAATAAGCGTTTTCTTCATAACGTCCGAGCAACTCCTGTTCACGGTCGCCAGTGATCAATAGCATAGGCGGCGCATCTGAACGAACAAAATAGAGTGGAGCATATTTATCAACAATTGGCTGCGTATTTTTTATTCCTTGTTCTTTCCGGATGGTAAAATGCGTTATTGCCTGTCCGCTAAACGGGATCAGTGCAGCAATCTTATTAGCATCAATGTTGTATTTTCCTAAATACTGTTTGTCGAGGGTTATCATCAAGCCCAGGTATCCTCCGGCAGAATGGCCTGAAACAAAAATCTGGTTACTGCTGCCTCCATATTTTTCAATGTTTTGAAAAACCCAGGCAACTGCTGCTGCGGCGTCCTCAATGTAAGCAGGCGCCGTTGCTTTAGGGGACAAACGGTATTCAACGCCTATGACTGCGAAGCCTTTGGCCATCAAAGCACTTGGAATTTGTTTTTTTCCTCCTGTCAGACTTCCACCGTGAAACCAGATGATAGTTGAATAGTTTTTGGCGTTTTTGGGGTAATACAAGTCAAGGGTGCATTGTGTTGACAAATAATTGTCCTTTCGGTTGATTGAATCAGCATAATATTGAATGTTATTTTCGGTAATGTATTGTTGCTGAGCATTTACGAAGAAAGAACTTAAAAACAGGAAGAAGAAAATAATTTTTTTCATATTCGCATATCATTATTTTGGTTTTGTGGCTAATTCATGGATTTTCCCTCGCGGGATAAATCAGTATTCACCACATTGTATCTATTTAATATTGAGCCAAATCAGAGGATTTTTTATCATCATTGACCGACGGCTATCATCGCTGCTATTTTTTTTGCGAAGCGATTTCCATAGTTCGAACCATTCAACCTTATTACCAGCCAGAGCAGCAAAAAGCATAAATTGTCGTGCTTCGGGTTGTTGGTCCCAATGATCGACATCTTTGCTTCCATTCCATTTTGATTTATCTCTGAGATATGGAAGCATATAATCCAAGCCTCTCGAGATTCCACGTCCGTCAGAGAGATTATAGTTCCAGATATCCTTTGAGCTATCAGTCAGAATCCACAGCAAAGAAGCGGTGGCGTCCAGGTTAAAGAGAGAGTAGGAGTAAGGTTTAGTCCTGGCCAATTCCTCCGGATAACTTCCATCAGAAGCCATTTGGTTGGGCAGCAAAATCTCTTTGTAATGGTTTAATCCCATTTGAAGTACTTTATCATTCTTTACCAACCGAGCGTAAGATGCCACCTGTGCATGCCACCATGAACCGTGGTTGTTCTTTGCATTCATCTCATCAATGCCATAGGGATGGGTCGTGAGCCAGGCGATAAATTGTTTGAACCAATCCTTTATCTGCTCAATGTCCTTAGCCGCAACATTGGGAGATTTCTCCAGAATCAAGACTGATTGAGCTACATCCATCAGCTGACCGGCGTCAATTATTCCTACACCACGTCCGGTATTGACTCCGCGAATGGCCTGCGCATAAAGCATATTAGGGTTCATCATCGTAGTTGAATCGATGAACCACGCTTTCAGGTGATCCATGGCTGCTTTGACATAGATCTCTTTTCCCGTCAAAATCCAGGCTGAAGTGTGCGTGCCAACGATCCATGAAAAATTGCGTAGATCCTCATCATGATTTTGGAAGCGACCTGGAAATCTTAATCCGTCCTTGCGGATAAATGGACCGTTTGGATTTTTGGGATCTGGCCACCAGTATGGTCCTTCAGAGTAAAAATCGTGTTTGCCGCCTTCGCTTCTGGGGCATGAACTGGCCGTAACAGTTCGGGGTTTTGTGTCTAAAAATTTGTCGGCTCTCTTTATGACCGTCTCTTTTTCAATTTCCATCACCTGCTGAATAATGGACTTAGAAAGAGCATTATTTGCTGTTTCAAGGTTTTTCCCTTGTTGATTGGCTATAGTTAATTCTGATAAAAACAGCAGGACAACAAAAGGCAACAAAAGCTTTGAGATTGACTCGGTCATTTTTTATAATATCAATTATTTAATTCATTCATTTTTAATTCAGCAATAGCAATACCTAGTTCTCCAGCAACTGAATACAGGAGATATGATCTTTCTCCTTCCTGATAGATAGCAGGATCCCTCAATTGTCTTACCGGCTTTTTGGATGCGCCGGATACGGATTTTACGATAGGCTGGTCAGCTCCTTCATATTTTTCTGCCGGATTGAGCAAGGTTACTGGAGCTGAAGCCTGCCATTGACTCCAGTCGCCTTTAAGAATCATTTTTGAATATTGAATTCGTTCAGGTGCATCCCCAATTCTTGAATAGAAAAGATATAAAGTATTTCCTTTTTGAAGAAGCGCGAGATGTCTCAGGTGAATTGTACTATCCGCATCATTGATATTGAGGAAAGGATTCGGGCCTTTTTCAAAACCGGAGAATCCGTCATTCGAACGGTAGAGGCCACCTTTGGCCAAGGCATAAAATCTGTTGTCCCATTTGAAAACCCGGAAATAGGATTCTCCTAAAATCTTGTGTTCGGGCAAGAAGTTGATCCCGTCTTTTGAGGTGGCCCGCAATGTAACTTGAGGCGTGTTTTTACCATCCTTTGTTTTTCCTGCCGAAATGTGAAAATACATGACCAGCTCCTTTTTAATTGGATCAATTAACAAATCTGGAGAAGCGATGTGATTAACCTTCACTTTGTTGGTGCCATCGTCATAAATGCAATCTTCCCTTTTCAAAGTGCCCTTTTCGTAAATTGTCCAAGGTCCTTCAGGATGGTCTGCATAGGCCAGACGGATGTATTTGCCCTGATGGTGAGCAAAATACAGGTAGTATTTTCCAAGTGGGGATTTAATCCAATCAGGTACTTTAATCATTGATGGGCCATTGATATCTTCTCCATCTCCGAAAGGAAGCATTTCAGGTGTGATGATAGGATTCATCTTCAACCGTTTCGCCTCAATTTCCTGCGAAAAAGAAACTGAAACGGTTAAAATGAATATTAAAAATAATGCTGCTTTTTTAAAACGAATAATCATTGTCCTTATTAATTCTATTTTCCGGAAGATTTCTTGAACTGTAAATTCAGGAAAGCCTCCATTTTACTGCTTAAATCCTCAGCAATTGAAGCATATTCCTTTTCGTTTACTACGCTGACTGTCTCATTCGGATCTTTCCTATAGTCGTACAATTCAGTGGCAACTATCAATTCCTTGTTGAACGGTTTATAGCTTCTGAAGCTATCTTTCAACCAGATGGTATAGCGATATTGAGCGGTTCGTAGAGAATATCCCATAAATTGTCCGTCAGACCAGCCGAGGCGTTCTGTATCTAATTTATTCAGGGTTCTTGGGTATTGACTAACCGAAAAATCTTTCACTGAAGCTGAAGGATTCTTCATAACAGGAACAAGACTTTTCCCATCGAGATGAGCAGGAATTGAAATACCTGACAGATCGCAAAGAGTTGGAAAGATATCCACAAACTCGGAAGGGGATTTGGATTTTGAAGGTTTGATTTTGGGTGATGAAACCAGAAGAGGAGCATGGGTGGCTTGCTCGAAATTGGTGTGTTTGCACCACAAATTATGATCACCAAGGTGCCAGCCATGGTCACCCCATAGTACGATGATGGTATTTTCTGACAAACCCAGAGAATCCAATGTATTCAAAAGGATCCCAACCTGTGCATCGGTGTAGGAAGTGGCCGCATAATACCCATGTATCAACTCCTTTTGCTTGGCAATAGGTAAATCCAAGCCAACTTTTTGATCAGAAAATGAGGATATTTCCGGAATGTCAGAATAGGCATACAATTCAGCAGCAGTATGGTAAGCAAGATCCGGACTGTTAAAGGCTTTTTGTTGAAACGGTGCTAGAGGCATTTCGTCCCTTTTATATAAATCCCAGTATTTTTTTGGCGCTACGAAGGGTAAATGAGGCTTGGTTAAGCCAACTCCAAAAAAGAATGGTTTGCCTTCTTTGGCTAATTTTGCAAGGATCTCCTTGGCTTGTAAAGTATTGGCACCATCCTGATACGCATTGTCAGGAACATCGATACATTCGACCGAAGGCTTAATTTTTGTTCCAACATAATCGTTCAGTTCTTTTCCTTTTAGCCCTTTTGCCTGACCTTCGGCAGTATATTTTTTGAACAGTGCCTTGGTTTCGGGTTTTTGATATTGTCCTTCAGGACTTCCTGTTGAAACCGGATAATATTTATCGGATTTCTTGAAATAGGGAATACTCCAGGAGGGTTTGTCAAGTTCGTCATCCACGCAGCGTGAATCGAAAATCTTGCCAATACCGGCTGTTTGGTATCCATTTGAAACGAAATACTGAGGAATGGAAACAATGTCTGGGTTGACGTCGCGCATTTTCGTTTTCAAGTCCCAAACGCGTGTATAATCAGGACGCATGCCGGTCATCAAACTGGCACGGGTAGGTCCGGAAACCGCTTGCTGGCAATAATTCTGCAAAAATACTGTGCCTCTTGCAGCTAGACGGTCAATATTTGGCGTCTTCACCAATTTATCACCATAACAACCAAGTACAGGTTTCAGGTCATCAACAGCTATGAAGAGCACATTCATTTTCTTTTCCTGGGCGGTAAGTTGAGTCATGCTCAATCCAACCTGTGCCAAAATGCCGATTGATGTCAATAAATTTTTCATTTCTCTGCTATTTATGCTAGTTCAACTCATTTAGTATATTCTGTATGCCTTTCAGATCCGCTTTCTTATCTGTCGGGAAAGAATAATTAAAAAGGTACCAGATTTCAGTAAATGAGACCTCTTTCCACGGAGCAATTGTTTCCATCGGACCTATTGGCTCTATTTCGCAATACTGTTCTTTATAAAATACGCAGGCCGTACTTGCGGCTATTTCGCCATAATTTCTGAGAGGAAAAACAGGGTATTTTTTTACGAAAAGCTGATTCTCCCTAGTGATATATGCCAACCAACCAGCATAACTGTCTGTCACTATTTTGGGTTGTGATGGCGCACCGGTTATTTGGAGGATACCTTCAGTGACATGAATATTCGCCTCATCTTCAGGCATGAAATTTAGTATTTTCCCCGGACCATAAATTAAATATCCTGATGGGTATCTACTCATGGCGTTTAGAGGCGTCAATGATATACCACCCCCTTTCACAAAGGTACGACTCCAGTGGCAATAGCTTTTGGTTGTTTTACTGATATTTTTGATGATTTGAGTAAATTCCAACCGACTCCCTGTCTTAGCTAGTTTAAATTTGCGTTTCAGTTGCACTCCAGTTGCCGTATCTTTCTGACTAATCATTTCAGCTTCCCGCTCCCCGGTAATATGAACTTCCCATTTTCCAAAAAAAAGTGCAGGATGAGCCGGAATGGTTCTCTCAGGACCGATATCGGATCTTCCACCAGAAGGATGAATGAACTTGCCAGATTCATATACTTTACCGTCCTGTGCATCATCCACATACAACACATTTTTGCCATTAAGTTCATAAACAAGAACCCTACCTCCAAGGTTAGGCTCCAGGACAACCCTTACTGAATCATTTGATAATTCAATACAATTTGGATAATTCCTTTCGGTTATCATCCTGGCTCCCGGAACTTGTGCATTACCCTGAAGGAATAATGATACTATTATCGCTATTAGAGAAATTTTAATTATGCTGATCATTTGGTTGCAGGAGGGATTTTAAACTCAATTACGATATTGAAAAGTGGTGTGTCCTTGCTTAAATTTTTTACTACATGAACTACTGGTTCAGCGAACTTTACAGTATTTGGAACCTGGATGCCACCTCCAGGAGAACCGTTCGGTTTTGTTCTTGGATCCGTGAGCTGAACATTATTAAGACGCACAACAACCCTTTGGGCATGACTGTGCAACTCCCGCGTATCGCCCGGATTTAGTCTTTCTTCGAAGACACGGATCTGGACATCTTCATACACGATTTTGTTTTTTAAAGGATCAATCCATTTATCCGGGTATTTCAGTGGAGGATGGTCGGTCTTGAAAGCTACTTCAAAGTAGACCCCAACAGGTATCCTGTAAGATTGGCCGGAAAGGAAGGCTGCCACGTTTCCCCTTTCTAATTTGATAGTTCCCCTACTGCTTTGGATTGTCACTTTTTCAAGTGCGACGATGACTCTAGTCCCAAAACCTGGATTCAGGTCATTGAGGCAGGCTGCTGAATTGAACATTACCCTAACATAATCATTGTCAAGCGCAACAGAATCATGCTGATCGATGATTCTTTCAAAACATCTCTGAGCAATTGGCTTAATGGCTGATGATCCTTCGGAAAAGAGAGATCCAAAGGTAAAAACTAAAGTAATTAGAAGGAAATATCTTGTTTTCATATGGAGCCCCTCAATCCTCGCTTTTGGCTTTGCCTTTTTTACCTTTTTTAGTGTCTGAACCTACCGGGATAGGAGCTTTAAAATCAGCTAATTTGCCATATTCAACAGAGCTCTTATATTCGCGTTGCATACTTTCTAGAAATAGCTTTTCCATTTTCTGCTGATCCGGCTTGTACTCTGTTTTGTCGACAATACTCACTTTTTCCAGAGGATCTTTCTCATAATCATACATTTCGCGGGCCATGACATATTTCTTGTCATAAGGGATGTTCGTCCTGTAGCTGTCTTTCATCCATTCGGTGTAACGAAAACGCTCTGTACGAATGGTATAGCCCATTACCTTTGCACCTTCGCGGGGGTACTGGCTAAAGGCATAGTCGCGCAATTTAGAATCCGGATTATTAATGGCAGGCACAAGACTAATGCCATCAAGGTATTTGGGTGCTGGTACCTTAATCAATTCGCAAAGTGTGGGATAAACATCGGTAAATTCGCACAGGGTCACAGGCCTGATCCCAGGTTTTGCACCGGGAACGCTCATCATCAAAAGAGTATGGGTCGCTTGTTCGAAATCGGTGTGTTTGTTCCACAATCCGTGATCGCCCAGATGCCAGCCGTGATCTCCCCATAAAACAATAATTGTGTTCTCCCGGATTTTAAGTCGGTCAAGTTCTTTTAGCAATTGCATAATCTGAGCGTCAGTATATGACATGGCAGCATAATATCCATGAAGCAATTCTTTTTGCTTGTCAACGGGCAAATGATCTAATTCCTTTTCTGAATAGCTATCAAATTGAGGAATATCGGTGTAACTTTTCAACTCCCCTGAAACATGATAAGCGATATCCGGGCTATTTTCTGCTTTTTTCTGGAATGGTGCAACTTGAAAATCATTTCTGTTGTAAAGGTCCCAATATTTTTTTGGTGATACAAAAGGAAGATGTGGTTTCAGAAATCCGACAGCCAGAAAAAATGGTTTGTCACCTTTACTTAGACTATCCATCAATTGGATGGCCATTCCAGTCATTTTGCCATCGTGGTAAGTTGCATCAGGAACATCTGCACATTCGGTTGCTGTTCCTTTGCCTCTTTCGTTTATTGCACCTGGAAGGACATAGGTTTTGCATTTTGGATCCCGGTAGGGGATGCTCCAGGATGGGGCGTCATGGCCCGGTCCGGCACTGCCCATGTGGTAGATCTTGCCCATTGCTGCAGTCTCATATCCCATGGATTTGAAATATTGCGGCATGGTTACCACATTTGGGTTAACCTGTCTGAAGTCCGTTACCAAATCCCAGATTCTGGTTCTGTCGGGGCGCATACCAGTCATAATGCTGGCCCTTGTAGCTGCACAAATGGCCTGCTGGCAGTAACTGCTGGTAAATACAATGCCCTCTTTGGCAAGGCGATCCATACCTGGAGTCTTGGCCAGTTTATCGCCATAGGCACCTGCGGTTGGTTTAAGATCATCAACAGCGATAAATAGAATATTTGGTTTCGCCTGTTTGCTCTTCTGACCCGTTGCCAACATCGGAATTGTTGACAGTCCCATCAAAGCAATTGTCAAGGTGTTTCTCGAAACTTGAAAATTTTTAGACATAGTAAATTAATTTATTGATTTTTTGTTCTATCTGATGCTTATTTTGTTACCTGAACCCATCCGGGTCCACAGTTAGTATAGGAAGCTATTTCAAATGTAAATGCTTCATCCTGGGGCTGAAAGGCGCCAATAACTGGCTGACCTATTTTTTGTCCCATAATGTCATCGGTTAAAAAATCCAATTTTTTAGCGGGAGAATTTGACAAAGGTATATCCATATTCATCATTTTTATGAATTTTATAGTTTCCTTGGTTGATCCTGATGTATTTTCTAATCCTTTTCTGCTGATCAAAGAATTGTATACCAGTTTAATACCTTCAGCTTTTTCATTATATTTAATCAATTCTTGCTCCTCTGGACAATAAACCAGATTGTTGATCAACAAAGTGTTTTCAGGTTTTGCAGTCTGATTTTCTTCATTGGCGCCAAAGCAAAAATTCCAGGGCAGAGTGCAGTCCAGAAAAGTATTGTTGGCTATGACTACATTTTTCACCTGAGCATATCCGGATGGTTGCGTATTGGGTATTCCGTTCATAATGGCAAGGGGAGAGCGCAGCTCTTTTCCCCGAAGCTGATAAAAGAAGTTGTTAAAAATCAGGTGACCTTCGTTTATCACCCTTATTCCTCCGGTATTTTTCTTTTTATTGCCAATGAACCAGTTTCCGGATACAATGGCACGGTTTCCATGCCTGAGCGTCAGGCTACCTTCACATTCAAAAAATGTATTGTTTAGAAATTGGTTGTCACACGATTTATTGGAGATTATTTCACTCTCTCCGTTACATCTTTCAAAATAATTCTCTTTGACAATGGTTCCCGAAACATTTGTGCATACTTCACTGGTGCCTATTCGGATAGTTTCCCCACCATTGGAACCCAGGGGCGGACGATATCCAAAATAATTGTGTTGGATCACGTGCTTATTCTTTGTGCTGTTTGAATCATTTGGCCAGACTACCAGAGTTGTTCCTGCATTTGTTTTACCCGCAAAATAGCAGTTTTCAATCCTATTATTTTTGCCCCAAAGTTCAACCCAATGGTCGGCAGTAGTCTTTGATATCTGATTGAAATTGTCAATGAAACAATTGGATAAAACAGTATGGTAAGCATTGCTTTTAGAACTGGTTCGAAAATCTATGACGGTCTTATCCGGACCATGACCATTTCTGAATACCAGACCCGTGATGATAAGCCATTCCCCCGACATTCTGAGAGAGGAAGCTCCCTCCAGGTAAACTTTCCCGGGGATTTCGGCGACCAGACAGATCTGCTTGTTTTCTGTTCCCTTTCCTTTGAAAATAAGTTGTGTGTCTTTCCATATTCCACTGGACAACAGAATAGAGTCGCCTGCCTGCAATACCTTCACCGCTTTGTTGAATTGCGTTAGATCATTTGCTTTGAAGCTCTTGCCATAAACCGCCAGAGAAAAAATAGAAAAACACACAATCATTATATGCCTACCGATCATTTTGTGCGGAATTATTTAATAATTGCCGAATTAAACAAAGTGGTTGCAGTCTTGAGTTTGTCAATTGCTTCAGTAACCTGACGATCAATAGTGGTGGTTGCTGCATCCCTGACGGTAGTAGCATTCTTTATTGCTAAGGTAAAATCAGCTTTGGCTGTAACAGAGACATTACCGATGGCTGTTCCTGCTATAATACTACTATTTAATGTGGTAGCAACTGTTATCGCATCGTTGAGAGGACGTTTATCACATAGGTTAATTCCTGTCCAAAATGCCTTGCCTGGAGTCCCAATAGCTTGATTCCCAGAAACAATCTGAGGAATTGTTACAGTAGGCGTAACCAGGATAAGCGAGTCTGCAACTAAGGCCGTCACATAGGCTTTTTGGATGGTCACAAAGGCTGTTGCTGTTACTGCGTTAAGAGTTGCTGAATAATCACTTTTGTCGTATCCAACTTTTCTGCTTCTGGCAAAAGATAGTTCAGTATTCACAAAAGGTTTGAATTCAGTAATGTACTCGTTAAGAGTCTTAGGAGTCACAACCACTGAAGGATCCTTTGTGCAGGAGTATAAACTAATGCCACAAACCAGAACCAGTATTAACAATTTATATTCTATTCGTTTCATAATCTGCATTTTTAACAATTAATAATCTGCATTTTGAGGTATTTTCAACTTGTCGTTTGAATCGATTTCCTGTTGCGGAATTGGCAACAACAAACGACTTGTCTTAAAGTAATTTTGAGTAGGCGGAACAATAGGGTTGTACAATGAATACAAAACTGCCCAGTCTGTAATAAATACGCTGTTTTTCAAAATGGTAATAGCTTTTTCCGGATCCCCATAAGAAGTGTTCATGCGCAAAAGGTCGAACCATCGTTGGTCTTCAAATGCAAATTCAAGACGTCTTTCTTTGTAAACAGCATCAAGCGCAGTTGTTGGTGAGGTAAAAGAAGCCAGAGGTGCTACTCCTGCTCTAACCCTGATTTTGTTTACGTCGTTATGAGCACTTGCAAAATTACCATCCTGAGCCATAATTTCTGCATGTAATAACACTACGTCAGCATAGCGTAGAACAATCCAGTCATTTTCAGATTGGTTTGCCTGTGTCATATTTGGATCAATGTATTTTGATGGATAGTAAATAGTTGTTGTCTTGTTCTTTACATAAATTCTGAAACAAGCATCTGTACGTTTGTCCAGTGGATCAGCCATAAAGAGCTTAGTCAGTTCAGGTGTTGGATTCAGGTGCCCTCCGGGTGTTCCGATTTTTAGAAATAAATTGGCTGTGCCATCCGGTGAGAAAAGTGTCCAGTAGGGAGAACCTATTCCTACAGAACCACCCATATAGCGTACTGCAAATATGATCTCTTTGTTCATCTCATTGGATACATCAAAAATACTGGCGTAGGGGCTAAGGGTCGTTCCTGCTACAGTAATTCCGGTAGTTAGCAAATTGTATTGGTTAGAATTAATGATTTCTTCCAGTAAACTTTTAGCAAGAGCTAAGTTTGCTGTACCTCCCAATGTCAGATATGCTTTGGCCAACATGCCTTTAGCTGCCCATTTGGTCACTCTTCCCTGATCAGATGAAGAAGAATAAGAAGAAGGCAATTGTGCGGCTGCTTTGGTCAAATCGGGGATAATAATGTCTTTGTAAATCTCCGCCACCGGACTACGCGTATAAGTTTTAGCTTCATCCAAGGTTACGACCTTTGTTATTTTAAACATATCTCCCCATAAGCCAACAAGTGTAAAATAGTGATATCCCCGAATGAACAACAGTTCACCTTCGTATTGAGAACGTTGCGCTTCAGTCGTAACATAAGGCTGACCAACCGCAACGGAAGGAAGAATCGCATTGACATTCATGATGTTCTGAAAATATTTGTACCAAAAATTGTACAATGTTGGTTGACTCGTTGGCGTACGGAAGAATTTTATATCTGTCAGGTCAACTCGTGGAGCAGAACCGGTTCCTGTGCTGTTCACACAGCCATTGTCGCTCCTGTTTTCGGTATATCTCCATTCATCAGTCAAAACATTCGCCATACCGGCATAACAACCTATTATTCCTTCATTGATTGTCATCGGACTATTAAAAAAGCCATCCTGAACCAGTTTCGATTGAGGGGTGTCCATGATCAGATCCTGACAAGCTGTAAATGAAAACAGTATCAGTAAAGTGATGATGATTTTAATTTTATTTTTCATGGTCAATTAATCGTTATAATGTTAGAAGTTAATGTCAATTCCCATAATAAATGACCTGCTTAGTGGAAAAGTACCGCGTTGGTATCCTGAAACCAATGGAAAGGCACTAGAGTATGGTCCAGATGTCATCCGGGTTTCCGGATTGATTCCTTTGTAATCAGAACCCATCAGATAAACCAGATTGGAAGCAGAACAATAAACTCTTACGCTGCTCATTTTCAGAAATTTTGATATTCTGTCGGGTACCTTGTAGCCTAATGTCATGTCACGCAATGCAGCGTAAGAAGCATCCTGCATGACATAGTCAGTTAAGCAAAGATCTCCTCCTGAAGTAGTTTTATCAAAAGTCGTTTTGCTGTCTCCAGGAAAGGAAGGACTTACCCAGCGATTGGCAAGGTAAGCTGCTGTGGTGCGGAGTGTTTCATTGTAGTTCATGTTTCCATCAATAATTTTACCACCCTGGACACCCTGAATGAGGAAACTTAAATCAAATCCTTTGTAAGAAAATGTGTTGGTAATTCCATAGGTAAAATCAGGAAATGGTGTACCCAGAATGACACGGTCGTTCGGGTCAATCGTGTTGTCACCATTGGTATTAACTACCCTTAATCCGCCTACAAGCGGTGGAAATTTAGTGTAAATAAAAGCAGCGCCAGTTTGATCTTTGATAGCTTTTGCAGCAGCGACCTCTTCGAAAGTAGTATAAACGCCGTCACTCTTGTAACCGAAATATTGAATAGAAGGCTGACCGACAATAGCCCGATAAACTTCAGATCTTTCACCGAAATTATCCTGGTAGGTCTTATCGCCGTAGCTTAACAATTTGTTCTTGTTGGTAGAGAGATTCGCTGTCGTTTTCCAGACAAAACCTTTTGAATTAACATTGATTGTACTAAGTTCAATTTCCAGACCTTTGTTATTAACCTTACCAATATTGTTCCAGAATGTCTGATGTCCGGTAATATACATGGCAGGCTGCTGAAGTAACAATTGAATTGTATTGGCTGTATAATATTCTGCGGAAATACTAATTCTGTTTTTGAACAGACCCAGATCAATACCGAAATTTTCTTCCTCAGTTTGTTCCCAGGTGATGTTGGGATTTCCTATGAATGCATCCGAAGCCGCCATTCCGGGTACCAATGTTCCATTACCTGAACCTGTTACGTAATTGGAGGTATTGAGTGCGTTCAGATAAGAGTATTGCGGAATATTGTTGTTTCCTGTCAGACCATAACTGGCACGTAATTTTAAGTTGGTCAACCATTCATATTGTTTGAGAAATTTTTCTTCAGAAGCTCGCCAACCCAAAGAAGCAGCGGGAAATGACCCCCATTTGTGACCTTCAGCAAATTTCGAACTACCGTCTGCACGTAAACTAGCTGAGAGTAGATATTTCCCTTTGTATGCATAAGTAATACGACCAATATAGGACATCAATGCTTCGGTATAATAAAATGAAGTGGTTCCACTTACCGATGGGCTGTCCATAATCAAAGCAGATGCCAGGTTGAAAGACAACATATCATCATTTGGGAAACCTGTTCCAACTATTTGATTGTTCTTATCAGTAGTCTTTTGCAAAGTAAATCCGAGTAACCCGGAAAACTCGTGGTTGCCTACCTTTTTGTTGTAGTTCAATGTATTTTCAGACAACATCTCTGAGTGCAGGGTCGTTTGACGAGACAATGTATTTGGATTTCCTGATTTTGAAGCAGAAGTTTTTTGTTTGTTGTTGTATTCCTTATACTGCACATATGCACCACCTGAGGTTTTGAACTGCAAGCCCTTCATCAGGTTAATTGTCATGTAGGCATTACTTTGCAAGCGGTAATCATCTGTTCTGATGTCGGTACGATCGTTGATAGAAGTGGGATTCTGCGCTGAAGAACCGGAAAGACTGGCGCTGGGAATATCCCATATTTCGCCGTTTAATCCAATTCCCGAAATATTCACAGCTGAGAAATCTCCTGCCATTGCATAATCTCCAACAATTTTTCCGGTTAAAGCTGCCGTTGCTGCATTGTGACGTACTGGTAACCAAGATGAACTTCTGGCAACTTCTGAAAGCCCAACTGCGGGTTTAGTTTGAATGCTATAAGTGGGGGAGAGGTTGAACCCTACTGCTACGTTTTTGGATAAATTGATGTCGACTTTGGCAAGAAAGTTATACTTGTTGTAACTGCTGTATTTAGCAATTCCGTCTTCTCGGTTGTAATTACCTGATATAAAATATTTTATATCCTTGTTTCCTCCTGTGGCACTTAACTGATAGTTTTGAATTGATCCCTGCTCACGCATAACCTCTTTAACCCAGTCTGTTGGTTGATCCAGGTAATATTTTGTCAGCAGCCATGCTGCTTTGTCTGCATCGGTCGACAAGTTGAACTTCATTGTTGCTGTAGTTCCATCTACTGTAGGGTCTTGCATTCGCATGGCAGCCTCGTCATACTGAAGCTGAACATATTGATCATTGTCCAATATTTTAGGAAGTTTTAGGGCTGTCCTGGGACCAGTGTACATTTTGAAGTTGTACTTTGTTTTTGCTGTGGTTCCGCTCTTAGTAGTAACGAGTATAACACCTCCTGAGGCACGTGAGCCATACATAGCGGCCGAAGCAGCGTCTTTTAATACTTCGATGGATTCAACGTTTCCCATGCTAACTGAAGACAAACCATCCGGAATGGGAAAGCCATCGACAACAACTAGTGGAGACGAAGCCGCACTTATAGAGCCCATTCCTCGGACCCTGATCACAGCTGCTTCACCGGCCATTGGATCAAGTTGTTGTACAGTTACGCCTGACAATTTCCCTTGTAATGCCTGAGTTACACCAGAAACCGGTATTTCATCCAACCCTTCGCTCTTTAATGTTGACACTGAACCGGTTAAATGCGATTTTTTCTGCGTTCCGTATGCTACGATAACCACTTCATCAATATTCTTTACATCCTCAGACAAAACCACATTTAGTTTTGTCTGATTTTTTACCGATACCTCTTTGGTTGTAAACCCAATAAATGAGAGCACCAGAATACTGTTAGGGTCAGATAAATCAATTGAATAAGTTCCATCGGAGTTTGTTGTAACTCCTGTAGATGTACCTTTCACCACAATGCTTACACCGGGAAGCGAAACACCTTTCTCATCTGTTACTTTTCCTGTTACTTTCTTTTGCTGAGAAGCCACCACTGGATCGGGGACATTCGAAACCAAATCGTTCGCTCGTGCATTTGGAGCAATTAACAACAAGACCAGAATCGTGAACATGCCAAAAGCACGAATACGTAAGGTCGTTGGACTGATGAAAAATGTCCACATCTTTCCTCTTTTTTTCATAGTTGTTTTAAGTTTAAAATTTGACGCACTGTCGTTTAATCAAAGTATTTTGAAAATTTTCCGGCTTTGATAAGTAATGAATTGGGTATTTCAATTGTCAAAATTGATTGCCGACTCAGCACCATCCATAAGTTCCTCCAAAAAAT
>JBAXED010000098.1:0-15519 GCA_037140615.1 Prolixibacteraceae bacterium | reverse complement strand
TAAGCAGGCCCTATTATAGCAATCGTATCAAGCCGTTTGTAGGGAAAGGTATTGTAAAAGTGCTTACCGGTCAGCGCAGGGTAGGGAAAAGCTGCATCCTTTTGCAACTAATGCAGGAAATTAGAGACGCCAATCCTAATGCCAATATCATTTACATCAACAAGGAACAGGAGGAATTCCGTTTTATTAGAGGTGAGGAAGAGTTGTTTGCCTATCTTAAAGATAAAATTGAATCCGGGAAAGAAAATTACCTTTTTATCGATGAGATTCAGGATATCACTGGCTTTGAGCATGTTTTACGGAGTTTACAGTCTTCAGAAAGTTGTGATATTTTCTGTGCCGGGAGTAATGCAAAAATGCTGTCAAGTGAATTGTCAACGTATCTTTCCGGACGCTATATCGAGTTTCGGATTCATAGTTTAAGCTACTCCGAATTCCTCTATTTCCATTCTTTGCCAGATGAGGATAATTCTTTGAAGCTTTTTCTTACTTATGGCGGATTGCCCTATTTGTCTCGCCTGACACTCAATGAAGAAATGGCATTTGAATACCTGAAGAATGTATATTCGACCATTCTGCTCAAAGATGTGGTGAGCCGGGAAGGAATTCGAAATGTTGATTTTTTGGAGACACTTGTCGATTATCTGTCAGATAATGTCGGCAGCCTGTTTTCTGCAACGAATATTCATAAGTTTCTGAAGTCACAACGGATAGATATTTCAACCAGTGTAATTATCAACTATTTAAAAGCTTTAAACAATGCCTATATTATCAATAAGACTAGACGGATGGATGTTCAGGGGTTGAAAAAATTTGAAGTTGGAGAGAAGTATTACTTTGAGGATTTGGGACTTCGGAACTGCATGCAACGTCTCGATTTTGGCAGAGACATTCATAAATTGATGGAGAATGCTGTCTATCAGCAAATGCGTATTTTAGGTTACGATGTATATGTAGGAAAACTGAATAACCTTGAGATTGATTTTGTAGGAATTAAGGATGGCATAAAAGTTTATGTGCAGGTTGCCTACCTGATTGTAGATGAAAAAACGCATGAACGGGAATTTGGCAATCTTTTGAAAATTGATAATAACTTCCCCAAATATGTTGTTACAATGGACACTTTCAACAATAGCAGTAACTACAAGGGGATACACCATCTTCATCTAAGGGAATTTTTGAAAATGGAGAAATTGTAAACCCACGGGTTTATAATAAAAATCGGCGCCTCTTTCAGTGACACAAATCCACTCTTGAGAGAAATATCTCTACCATTTAGTGAACTCTTACTTATGAATGATTGCGTTAGAGATCACCAATAAATATACATCATTACAAAGCAAAGAACAAAAAGAGTCACGGCCCACACCCTGAAATCGTTGTAAAATCTAACGTTTTGATAAGATTTCTTTTCGTCGATAAAAAATGCTTTGGTAATCACATTCCCTTCAACTTTATAGGCTGGCGGTGGTGACGTCAATAAACTAACAATGACCATTACAATGCTTACAAAGAGAAAATTGATGGGTGCCAGATAGAGCCAATGCAATGGTGCCTCCGGGTTTTGAACTGATTGGATGAAATGCTCTTTCCCGTAGAAAATCATAAAAAGTGCCATGGCAAATGTTGAGAGAAGTCCGGTGAAGATGCCGGTCGCATTTGCGCGTTTCCAAAACAAGCCTAGCATAAATGCCGCAACAATTGGAGGACCAACATAGGACAGCATTTCATTGTAGTAGTTGATAAGCGTTCCGAATTTTTGGATTTGGGGAGCCCAGAAAACGCCAATGATCAATACTACTGTTGAACATATTTGTCCAACCCTCACCAATTTTTTAGAACTTGCATTTGGATCGAATTTGCGATAGAAATCCATGGTAAAGAGGGTGGAAACTGAATTGAGACAAGCGCTAAGACTGGCGGTTAAGGCCGATACCATTACGGCTAGCATGATTCCAAGAAAAACAGTCGGCATCCATGTTGTCACCATTTTGGGATAGATGCCATCAGGTGGAGATACATTTGGAAAGGCCACAGCGGCTTGCATGGCTGGAATAAAAATGAAATAAAGTGTAAGCATCGTCAGAAGTCCCGTAAGCAAGACTCCTTTTCTCCCATGGTCAACAGATTTGGCAGACAGTACTCTTTGAACCAGCTGCTGGTTGTTTCCCCAAAAGTAGAATCCAAGAATTGGCAGAGCAAGTATCAAGGCCGGCCAGGGAATTGCAATATCATTCGTACCTCTGATAAGATGAAGGTACACTGTATCATGAAATCTTTGAGCAAGGACCTCCCAACTGCCAACATTTTGCTGAGCAATGACTGCCAACAGAACAGAGCCAAAGATGAGAATAACTGCTTGAATTACTTCTGTCTTAATAACGGAGTTAAGTCCGCCGGGAATTGTATAGGAAGCAACAATTAATGCTGCAATGATAACAATTACCTGCAATTCCATATTTGGAAAAATAATTTTAAAAATCATCGCACTTCCATAGAGCGTCGCAGAAACATCCATGAAAATTCCTCCAAAAACAGAAATTCCTGAAAAGTAATATTTTGAACGATGGTCAAATCTGCGTTCCAGAAATTCAGGCATGGTGAACACGCCCGACTTTATGTAGAAGGGAAGGAATATCCAGGCAAAGAAAATCATAACAAGAATTGAAATCAGGTTATAATTGAAAATGACCATTCCATATTGGTAGGCTGAACCTGAATGCCCTATTAGCGTAGAGGTAGAAATACTGGCCGAAAACAGAGAAAGCCCAACAACAATCCAGTTCATGTTCCGGCCAGCGAGGAAATAGTCGTTGGATGTTTCATTTTTTGCATTTTTCAACCCCCACCAGGTGATTCCTATGATGTATACGACTATGATAATTAAATCAATAGCTTGAAGGTTGGTTAGAAATGACATAATAATTAGTAGTTAAGAGAGGTAAACAAAATAAAACTTTTGGCTGGAATTTCCACCTCAATTATTTCTTTCGACGCGAAATTTATTTTGGTTTTTTGTGGAATTGGAAAGCCATTCCCATCTACGGGCCGGACATTATCGCTGTAAATAAATTTTTTAACTGCGATAGATGAGAAGGATCCTCCATTTACTTTAAAACTTAGTTTTCGATCTTTATTTCCGTTGTTAACCAAGGCTATAGTCAGGTGTTTGTTTTTTGTGGCTGCTACCAGCCGAACGCCTTCCATCGAAGTAGAATCAGATTTCACAATATTGGAGCCATTTGGGAAATACCTGCAGATTAAAGACCAAGAATAAAACCATGGACGAATATTTTCGTCTGCCGGATTGTTGCATAATTCAGTTCCAAGGCTATTCCAAAACCCCCATCTTTTGAGTTTATATTTGTCTCCGGCATCCCCCAGTGTGTGCATGGCATCATCTAGGTCCCATGCTGCTGCCCCGGAATAACCAGAGCTCATAATTTGAATGGCGACATCTGCCATGTCAATCCCGTAGCTAAAATCGTAAACAGACATTTGGCTGTCTTCACTGGCAAACTTATCCGTTTTTATTCGTTCAATGTTCTCTGGTACACTTTTATCAAAACCAATTTCTCCAAAAATGATGGGTTTGTTCACATTCTTTGCAGATTGAGAAATTCGGCTGTAAAGTTTAAAGAAATTGCCACTTCGTACCAGCTCATAGCGGGTATAGGCATGAATATCGTAGATTCCGATGTAGTCATTTAATTGGCGTGCTGTTTCAGCAACCCATTCGAAGCCAGTATATTTGGATGTCGGATTGTTGTACTCAGCTACTACATCCGGACCAGCAATACTGATTTTTTTTGACAGTCCGGAGGAGATAAGTGCATTTTGCAACATCTTTACCCCTTCACTCCATTCATCCCAGTTTCCGTTTGTGGATGCCCAATAGCCATTCGGTTCATTGACCAGATTGTAGTATTTCAGACAGGTGTAACCTTTTGTATTGATTAAAAAGTCAAGATATTTAACAATTATTTGGATCCAGCGGGGATCGTTGGCTCCTTTAAAATGCCCGGAAGATTTTGAATCACCACTTTGGATCTGAGATGGGCATCCCCATTCTCCAAAAAGAACGGTTATATCATTTCGCTGACAATAGTCTAAAAGCTTTTGAAGTGTTTTTACTTCCGGAGAATTAAAGTCAAGGATTGGTTCGCCATTTTTATCGAATCCTTTGAGATATCTCCAGTTTGCCTGATCCATTACCCGCACAAGTTGAGGTTTCATGTAGTCCAGACGATGGAATACCATTTCCCATTTCTTTTCTGTCATCATCTGGCCCCATTCGGCATCCGGAGCATCTGCATGTGGATATGCAGACCATTGAACGCCATTTCCAGTGTAGTTGTGTGAAATATACTGGTCAGCATAAATATTGATCGCTTTGGTATTTTCCTGGGAAAATCCATTTTGAAAATATACGATTGCCAATAAAAGGATTAGATGCTTCATATTAGTTTTTTTTGATCATATCAATCAACTCCTGAACCGGGCATGTGGCAACGCCAACATACTTGTCAGCACCTCCATAATATACGAACAGAGTATCATCGACAATAACGTTTCCGGTAGGGAAAACGCATCCTTTATAAAAGCCATTCATCTCATAATCATATTCCGGTTCCATAATGGGTTCTTTCGTTCTGCCGAGAATTTTGCTGGGGTCTTCCAAATCCAGCAAAACCGCTCCAACCCTATAATAACCTTTCCCTCCATGTTCAACACCATGATAAAGCACCAGCCATCCGTCTTTTGTCTTTAAAGGAGGTGTCGAGCCGCCAATTTTCTCTTCCCATCCACCATCAATTCCTTGCATAAGCATGGTACTTGGTTCGCTCCAGTTGAGCAAATCATCGGAATAGCACAACCAGATTGCCGGAAATTTCGGCCCCCATTCGGCCCCCACCCATTCTTTTGGACGATGGAGCATCACAAATTTATCGTTCACCTTTTCAGGAAACAAAATTACATCACGGTCATCCAGGTTCGACTGAGTTATTCGACCAAGTCTAATCCATGATTTAAAATCTTTTGTGAGAGCCAAGCCTGTATTGGCCATGTTCTTTTGAAGAAAAGCCGGGGCATTTCGTCCATAATCATGTGTCAAAACCTCATCATGCGCGAATTTCCAATACTGACCCGGAGCAAATGGCCGAAATGCATAGGTCACATAATAATAATCATCAAACTTTACAATCCTGGCATCTTCAATGCATCCACTGTCAGGACCTTCTTCACTTGGACCAAAGACCGGTAATTCGTTTACCCTTGAGAAATTATAACCGTCGTGACTGGTTGCCAATCCGAAACGGATCACATGTTTTTCATCATCACCTGCAGCTCGGTACAAAAGGTGAAATAACCCATTTTCGTACCATGCACCCGGATTGCAAACAACAAGATTCTCCCAATCATTTGCAGGATTTGGCGATAGAATCGGATTGTATTCGTATTTCTTTAATATCATTAGGCAATATTTTGAAGCAATTTGTACTGTTATTAAGCTGTAAATTCTTGATAAACAGTCGTTATCTTTTACTTTATATTGGTGAAAAGGATAAACGATTTTCCTGGAATAGTCATCGTTTTTGAATTGTCTTTTTGAAAGTCGATCATAACATTGGATTCATCAGCTACCGCAAATCCATCTGCATCAACCTTGCCAGTAAAAGCCGCCCCTGTTCCCGAAATATAGGTATAAGTGCTCAATGATGACATGGCAATTCCGGTTTCCATTTTCAAATTGATTTCATAATTCACATAACCTGCATTGACAATGGCAATGGTATAGTTTCCGTCTTTTTCGCAGGCTACTGCTTTAAGCCCTCTTTTGTCGGGAACAGCAACATCAAAAATCCTTGCTCCTTGCGGAAAAAATCTGCACATCAATGACATAGGATAAAACCATGGACGAATATTCTCGTCAGCGGCATTGCCAAATTTCTCAGCACCCAGGATGTTCCAGAATCCCCATCTTTTGAGTTTGGTCGATCCACCTCCGTCAATGTTGTACATCGCATCATCCAGGTCCCAGACCATGGTACCTGCATAACCTGCCAACATGTTTTGAATCAGTGCTGATGCCATGTCAACGCCATAAAATGATTTGTAAATCATCATATTGCTATCGGTACTGGCATAAGGATCATTTGTAATCAACTGGGCATTCTCTATTCCAAGAGTAGAGGTTGATGCATATTTAAAGCCAAGTTCCCCGATAAGCATTTCCTTTGATGCCGGAGCTACATTCTTGTATGCTTTTACCATGTTCTGACAGGTTCCATCCAGCACCTGAATGTCGGTTGGATAGGTATGAATATCATAGGCTCCGATTTTGGCACCAAGATCGAAATTTGCATTGCTTACCCAAGAAGTTAGGTTCGTATCCCAAATCGCAATGTCAGGTCCAATAATTTTTATTTTGGTATTTATGCCTTTTTCGGTAAGCTTCGCGTAGAATTGTTCAATAAGTGTTTTCCAAAGTCCGTAGTTGCCATTCATGCTCGACCAATCGCCATTTGGCTCATTCACCATGTTAAAATACTTAATACAACTGTATTTTTTTGTATTAATAAGCCACTCCAGGAACTTTGCAGAATTTTCAAGCCAAGGTTGATCAATGGAGGATCCTCCGCTATGGCCCCATTCGCCAATCATAACCGAAATGCCTTCACTCTGACAGAAATCAAGGATTTTCACCAAAACCTGATCGCTTTTTGTGGGGTCAAAAGCATTATTGACCATATAATTCCAACCGGCCGTTACCATGATTCGCACCAAAGGCGGACGCATAAATTTTACCCGCTTAAATAGTTTTGCCCAGTCACTGTCTGATAAAGTGGGATTTCCAGTCCATGATTTTAATATATCATAACCTCCCCACTGTGCACCGTTGCCAACAAAAGATTGCGTAATTACACTGTTCCGTATGATTAAATCATTTCGTGAATCTTTAACGACCGGAACAGAAACCGACTCTTTCTTACAGGCCAATGATAAGCTGAGTATTGTTATTAAAGTAAAAAATCTCTTCATATCAATTGTTAAAACTTTTTTGTGCGATTATTGAAGGCAATGATTTTATTAAAGACTGTCAGGAACGGATTTTTCCTGACAGTCTTTAAATTTTGAAACGATAATATGTTGAACCACTTAAACTATTGCTTCTTCAGGATGTACCAAAGCTGATAGGTCATCTTAAACTGATTCTCATTACCATAATAGTCGTTCCAATCAATTGTCCAGATTTGCGATGCTTTAAGGTCGAAATTCATCGTAACGCCGTCAGTTGTTTTTGAACCATTAGAATTGTATTTCTTGGTACTTCCATCAATGGCAACCGATACGGAATTATCAGGATTAATAAAATACTTGCCTTTCCCATTCGGTAACTGTCCAAATTTGTCGCTGTAGTCTGTTCCTTTGGAAGATATATAAGTTCCAAATTTTCCATTTGCACCTGAGGTCCTTTCATAAACTCCATAATAGGCTCCAGCCGCATCGACTCCATCAATTCCTCCAAATGTAATAATATCATCAATTCCGGGAGCAGCATTTGCCATTTTTAAAGCGACTTCTGCTTCACCGCTAAGACCCCAGCCATTCCAGTCGTCCCATTTCATTCTGAAATTTTGAATTCCCCATGTGCCTTTGTATGGATTAACATACAGCGAGGCTTTGATCTTCCAAATAAGAGGTTCGCCATTTGCAGGTGTAATGGTAACAGTTGCCGCCTTCTCGGTGTTGTTAAAATTGAGTTTATCTCCTATCTTTACTGTTGCAGTTGCACCATAAGATATTTCGAGAGAATTGATCAGGATATTGCTAAAATCATCTGAGTAATCCAGGAACTCGACCGTTGCAACATTGCCGGCCCTTGTAATTTTAGATTTCCCGATCTGCCCTGAGAAGGAGACATCAATGATGTTTCGTTCCTTGTTCCAACTTCCGTCTTTTATTTCAGACATTGGGTCTTTCTGACAGGCAAACATGACAGCCAAAATCAGAGTTAGTAATATAAATTTGTAGCTTTTCATAAATATCAATTTTACATTATTGCTGATTTGACAAATTTGTATTAAGGTCTATTTCCATTTGTGGCAATGGATAGAAAGCAGCCTTATCTTCAGTAATACCGGCAGCGATAGCTCTTGGATCCTTTTTGGTAACAATTGCCTTTCTTCTCAGATCATAGAGCCTTTGTCCCTCAAATGCCAATTCCCATGCTCTTTCCTGAACGACTGCATCTCTGAAGGCAGTTTCGCTTAAACCTGCTGCTAGATTAGGCAATCCGGCACGGGTACGTATTTTGTTGACCCAAAGGTAGCCATCAGCAGTAGGTCCAACAGCCTCAGAAAAAATCAAGGCTACCTCAGAAAAGCGGATAAGAAAAGGCTTAACACTTGATTTTTGTCCAACAAACTCCGGGTCTACATATTTACGGGTAAAGGCATAGCTGAATTTACCACCCTTTGATGCGGTCAGTTTTCCGGTCGCATCGTAAACATCCGTGACCAAAAGTTCAGATTTCCTTTTGTCTGTTATGAAAAATGAGCTATAAAAAGCATCGGTAGTCTTAAAAACCTCCCATCCATTTGTACAATAAGTTAAGGTGTTATCAGCGTTTTTTATATAATATGGAACACCGTCAACCCAGGGATGGAACATCATGCCTATTTTGGAATAGTTACCTTCATTTAATCCGGTGCGATCACTAGACATGATAAAGATATGTTCAGGACCATCAGGGTATTTGACATTGTAGATGTGCTGTAAATCCGTGTCAAGCTTGTATTTGCTTTGGTCGTTTAATACCTTTTTTGAATAAAAGGCAGCACTGTCATACATGGTCTTCACATCTTTGGTCATATCCTTGTATTTAGGCACACCACTTTCTTTTGAAGAGGCAATTGTAAGATATGATTTCGCGAGTAATGCCTGAGCAGCTACCTTATCAGCCCTACCCACCCTTTGGTTAACTTCGAGGCAGGATTCGGCCAATCTAAGGTCCGAATTGATAAAGTTATAAAGTTCATCCAGATTCTTTGCCATAAAAGGGGAAGTCTGTGAGATACTTTTAACCATGTTTCTTTGAATAGGAACCAGACCAAAAACTTTCACCAGATTCAAGTAGCTGTATGCTCTTAGAAAATAAGCTTCACCCAGAAGCCTGTTTTTGATAACTGGTTCAAAGGAACTATTGACAATATTGTCTATCACCGAATTGCTCCGATTGATTGAGATAAAGCAATATTTGAAAAAATAGGTCAATGTTTCATTGGTTCCATCAGCAGTCCAATTGTTCAGCTGTTGTGATCCATATCCCTCATCTGCTTTTACATCGCAAATGTCTGATGCCAATTCTCCAATGTAAAATATCCCTCTGGAGTATTCTATAAATGTAAGTGCGTTGTAAGCATACATTAATGAAGCCTCGGCATCGACTGGGGTTTTGTAAAAATTATCTTCTGAATAAAAGCCATATGGATCTTCTTTTAGGTTGCAGGAGACAAAAAGCAGGCCTAACAGAACCATGATTGTATATATTTTCTTTTTCATCTGTCTTACTTATTAGAAATTAATATCTAAACCAAATGTCCATTTCCGAAATCTTGGATAGCCACCCCAATAGATGCCATCGGTTCCTACCTCAGGATCATATCCTTTGAAGTTTGTAAAGGTGTAGAGGTTCGAGACATTTACTGATAGTCTCAGGCTGGACAACCATTTGACATTTTTTGGACGAATATTGTATCCAAGGTTGACATTTTGAATCCGGAGGAATGATCCGTCTTTTACATACCAGTCGGACAGATAATAAGAGCGGTCCTGGCGCAGGCTCGGGTAATCATTGGTCATGTTGTCCTGAGTCCAGCGTAATGGCATGGAAGCAGAAGTTCCCCACAAATTTTGATAAAGAACATCGTTGCCAGAAACGCCATTCATAAATACTTCAAGATCAAAGTTTTTATATTCTGCATTAAGTGACAAGCTGGCTGAGAACTTTGGATTTGGATTGCCAATAATTGTGCGGTCTTTCTCGTTGATTACTCCGTCTGCATTCAGGTCTACATATTTAAATTCACCTGGTTTAGCCAATGCACCTGTCAGTCCTGCCGCTAATCCTTCGGCCGCGGTCTGAACGATGCCGTTAACTTTGTATCCATATATTACATTAACAGGTTGTCCAATCGCAAGAATATTGGGTGCCTGGCGGAATTGCGATAGTGAAGAGCCCCAAAATTCGTATTTCATTCCTGTGATATAGTCAGTATTTAATCCGGAAGTTATAGCGTTTCCAAGGCTTGTTACTTTGTTGGTGTTTTTATAGAAGATGAATGAAGCAGAAAGTTTAAAGTCTTTTTGACTTATAAGGTCCCCATCAACAGTTAGCTCAAATCCCTTATTTTGGATCTCTCCATCATTCACCCACATCCGGTTATACCCTGAAGATAGAGATAGAAGGCGCTCCCTTAAAAGATCTGAGGTATTTTTGACATAATAATCAAAAACAAACCGGAGGCGATGGTTAAACAAAGCAACGTCCACACCAAAATCAGTTTGAGCGGTAGATTCCCATTTCAGATTAATATTCGGAATGCCACCCCAAATTTTAAAACGACCATCATCTCCTTCGTTACCAACTACATACCCTGGACCAATTGCGGTATTCCACTTTCCACCATCATAATATTTCTCAACGCCGTAATGGCTCAGTGTTTGGTAAGGCGAAATCCCCTGGTTCCCGGATACCCCATAGCTAAGCCTGAATTTTAACTCATCAAAAAGATTCAGAGATTTGATAAATGACTCACTATGCGCCTTCCAACTTATTGCACCGGAAGGGAAATAGGCCCATTTGTTATTTGCGCCAAATTTTGAAGATCCGTCAGATCTCAATGTCGCTGTCAATAAGTATTTGTCCAATAGTGTATAATTGGCGCGACCGAAGTAGGAAAGCAATTTTGATCTTGAGTATCCATTGCTGTGAACGTTGAGCGTAGGATCCCCTGCACCCATGTTTTCATTTCCCAGTGCCTCATTGACAAAGTTATAGGATGCCAAATTGGAACTACGGCTCATGTTGGACTCGTAAGACTGTCCAAGCATGGCAGAAAGTTTGTGTTTTCCTTTAAAGGTCTTTTCATAGTTCAGGTAGGTCTCTGAAACCAAGTATTCACCAAACCAGTTTCCAAGATATCCTGCCCCATTGTTGAAATCTCCGTCCTGGGTATAAATCTTAGGGTTGTAAGAGTCTGAAACGGAGGTTCCTAACTTGTAATTCAATTGAGTTTTTAAGCTTAGGCCGCTGATAATTTGATAATCAAGCATCCAGGATGAAATGTAGTCATAACCCGTATTTTTGTTCATCACATGTTCAGTAATGGCCAATGGATGGCTGTAATCATTCTGACCTGCCATAAAATAAGTGCCATCCTCCTTGTAAACCGGCCAAAGGGGGTTTCTGTAGTAAGCAAGGCCTCCATTGTTATTTCTGAAGCTCTTCGAAAACAGGTTGGAGGTACGAATGGTCAAATTGTCAAATATTTTATGGTCAATATTTAACTTGATATTCCCTTTCTGATAATTATCCCTAATATAGACACCTTTATCATCGAAGTAATTAACGCTAAGGTTAAAGGATGTTTTTTTGTTGGCACTGCTGATGGTCAGGGTTGAATTGTTCAGAATTGGAGTGTCCCTGAAGGTAACCTTGTCCCATTGAGTAAAATAGGGCCATTTCCCACTTTGAATCTCTGTTACCGAAGGATAGTAAACCCCATTTGAATTGGTAGCCCCAATATAAATAGGAGGTAATGCAGCGTTTACACGGTCCTCATTACTTAACTGTGCCATTAAAACAGGATCAGTCCATTGGTTTAACTTGGATGAAAACTGCGAAAGGGTGGTCTGATGTTTAAAGCTTATCCTCGTTTCACCTTCTTTGGCCTTTTTGGTGGTAATCATGATCACCCCATTAGCACCTCTTGAACCGTAAATTGCGGCCGATGAAGCATCTTTAAGCACTTCAATGGCGACAATATCATCAGGGTTTACCTGTTTCAAGTTGCCCGCTTCTCCCAATGGGAAGCCGTCAACCACAAGCAAAGGGGAATTTGAGCCTCTTAGCGAGCTCCCTCCGCGGATCCTTATTGTTGAGCCAGCCCCTGGGTCTTGCGATGAGTTGATTACCTGCAGACCTGAAGCGCGCCCTTGTAGCAAACCGTCAATTGAATTTGCAGGCGCGTTCTGAAGGGATTTGACTTTTACAGAGCTGACTGAGCCGGTAAGGTCGATCTTCTTGACTGTACCATATCCGACAACTACTACCTCGTCTATGCCCTGTATATCCTCCTCGAGCACTAAATTCAACTGTTTCCTTCCCTCTACTTTTACTTCGAGGGTTTTATATCCGACGAAAGATAAAACCAAAACAGGATCTGTTTTTTTTAAATCCAATCGAAAATCACCATTGATACCGGTGGAGGTCCCATTAACGGTCCCTTTTTCGATGACACTGACCCCAGGTAATGATTCGCCCTGTTTGGAGGTAACGACTCCCTGAATCTTGATCTGCTGTGCGAACGAAGCCAATATCGCCAGGCTAAAAAAGATAATAGAAAGCGTAACTCTGAATAACCAATTCCATTTTTTCATAAGCATAGAATGTAAATTGTTAGAATGATGTAACAAAACTAATTCTATAAACATTATGCAAATTGTCTCTAGCGGTTATTAAGATGTACTTTTATGAAATATCCATGGCTAAAAATTATAATTAGTACATATTGTATTTTGTAAATAATATAATATTAGAATGTTATAAATTTATTTTTAATAATGATATTATGAAGTAAAATAGCTATATTCGTGTAGTTAATTCTGTATTATGAACCACGCAGATATTGATTTTCGGTATGAATAGAAGAATTATTTGTGAAATTACGCCCCTTTCAGAAGATGATTTTTTCATTGTATTAAACCACTTCAATGCCAAGTTTGACTTTCCGGTGCATTTCCATCCTGAATTTGAGCTAAACTTGGTACTAAATGCTCAAGGAAAAAGAATAATTGGGGATTCAATTCTGGACTATGACGAACTGGACTTAGTCCTTATTGGTCCAAATACACCCCATGCCTGGACAGGATCACCGGAGCCTGGTAATGCTCAGGTAGTTACCATTCAATTTCACAGTGATTTTTTAGGAGAAAAAGTTCTGGGCAGGAAACTCATGTTGCCCATTAAGGATTTATTGGAGAAGGCAAACAGAGGGGTTCTTTTCTCCAAGGAGACTGCCGGATATTTGAAGGAAAGAATTATGAAACTATCAGAAAGTCAGGATTTTGACTCTTTGCTTGATTTCTTATCCATCCTATTTGACCTGTCCATTAGCCGAAACCAAAAGATTCTGGCAACACCATCGTACGTCGGTCATTTTAATATTTCCAAAAGTCGCAGAATTGAAAAGGTCAATGAATTCATTCGACAGAATATCCAGCAGGAGATCAAAATAAAAGAGGTGGCCGATTTGGTCAATATGTCTGAAACGGCTTTCAGCCACTTTTTTAAAAAAAGAACCAAGCGAACATTTTCCGATTATATTGCCGATTTGAGGGTTGGTCATGCTGCCCGTCAGTTGATGGAGACGGAAAAGAATATTTCGGAAATATGTTATGATTGTGGTTTTAACAATATTTCAAATTTCAATAGGATTTTTAAAAAGAAATTAGGAGTAACCCCTAGCGATTTCAGGTCACAGCAACAATTGATCACGAAACATTGATTACTTTTTCTGGTTTCTAAATTTTGTTCAGCTTTCAGTGACACAAATCCAATCTTGAGAGACACTTTCCTGCCTTTCGGCTAAATCATTTTCGTAAGGATTTTGCAGGTCTTACTATTGCCCTCAATTTACAAATATTAATAATTGAAGGCATGAACACAAAAGGCAGATGCATCATTTCCAGGTTAGCAGGCATTTACTTTCTTATAATTGTCACGCTGACAGGTTGCAAGAAAGATGATCTTACTTCCAATACTGAATTAACGATCGCTCCGCGTTCTGCGGCATCAAAAGGCAGTTATCCCATCGTTGGAACCAGCCAGACCGGATGTTGGGATGGCAACGGCAACAAGATCACGGCGCCTGCCTTGGGTGCAGCTTTCTATGGTCAGGACTCCCAGTTTGCACATACAACTCCTGTTTACACCAAAAGCAGTGATGGACTAACCGTTAAAGATGAAGTGACCGGATTGACCTGGGAGAAAAGCTATGACAGTGGCACCTATTACTGGGCTGCCTCTCAAACGGTGGCTGACAATCTGAACACTCAGAAATATGGCGGTTTCAGTGACTGGCGATTGCCGACCATCAAGGAACTTTATTCGTTGTGGAATTCAAGTACCGGCTGGCCCTGGATTGACACAAAATATTTTACCATTACCTACAGCAGCGAGCAGGATCTTAGCCACGCCATTTTCTGGAGCAGTGACAAATATACAGGCGCAATGGGCAATGTAAGCGGGGAAACGCCCGGTTCAGAACTTGCCTTCGGTGTGAATTTCGGTACCGGACACATTAAAGCGTATACTAGCAGTGTCGGTCCAAAGCATCTTGTTCGTTGTGTACGAGGCAATCTTGCGTATGGCGTAAATTTATTCCAAAACAATGGCGATGGAACGATTTCCGATTTGGCCACCGGCTTGATGTGGCCAAAAACGGACAACGGTTCGGGAATAGATTGGGAACACGCTCTGGCCTATGCGCAAACCCAGAATAAGGCAAATTATCTGGGGTACAACGATTGGCGGTTACCTAACTCGAAAGAATTTCAAAGTTTAGTCGATTACACGCGTTCGCCGTATGCAACTAACCCTGCCAATGTAGGTCCCGCAATAAATGCACTATTCAGCTGTACCGGTATTCTAAATGCTGGTGGAAAAGCTGACTATCCTTTTTACTGGACAAGCACTTCGGCAATTCCAAATGCAAATGGTACGTATGCTTACGCATGGCATGTGGCTTTTGGACTGGCAGATAATGGAAGCGGCGAAGATCTGCATGGTGCCGGTGCTGTGCGTTTTGATAGGAAAACTTTAGGAACAGGTACAGGAGAAGTAGGTGGATTAAACTATGTGCGACTGGTGAGAAATATTAAATAACAAAACAAACATGAAAAAATACACTTTTATCATTGTCCTATTGATCACCCAAATCTCTTATGCCCAAAACAACAGGCAAAAAATCAGGGGTGTCATCACCGACAAACTTTCACAGACCACTCTTCCCGGTGCTGCTGTGCAGCTAATCAATGGGGCTGACAAAAAAGGGACAACTTCTGACAGCAAAGGGAATTTTACGCTTTCCGATCTTTCACCCGACAGGTATGAAATGAAAATATCCTACCTGGGATACAAGGATGTGCTGGTACCGAACGTCGTGGTAACATCCGGTAAGGAAACAATCCTGGACATAGCAATGGAAGAGATTGTGACCGACCTGAACGAGG
>JBAXED010000097.1:0-15908 GCA_037140615.1 Prolixibacteraceae bacterium | reverse complement strand
GGATTGTACCCGCTGAACCTGATCACCCCAAAGGATACCCTGTTCTTCAATGCCGCAAAGAAAACGCTGCAACGAAGACTTTCCAGCGGCGGCGGTCACACCGGATGGAGCAAGGCATGGATTGTGAGCCTGTATGCGCGCTTACTGGAGCCTGAAAAAGCGATGGATAACCTCAACGAGCTGATACGAAAAAGCACGCTTAACAACCTTTTCGACACCCATCCACCTTTCCAGATTGACGGGAATTTTGGAGGTGCTGCGGCCATAGCAGAGATGCTCCTTCAGTCACAAAACGGTGAAATTCATCTATTGCCCGCCCTGCCTGCACAATGGCCGGATGGGTCCGTCTCGGGCTTGCGTGCAAGAGGAGCCTGCACCGTCAATCTTGCCTGGAAAAATGGGAATCTCTCAAAGGCGACACTTCAATCAGACAAGGGTGGGTATTATAAAGTAAGATACAGGCAACAGATAATACAATTTCAGCTAAAACCGAGGGAAACTATTGAACTGCACGATATTCTGAAGGTGTTGCCAGGTAACAAACAATGATGACATGAAGGCTTGCAGAGATTATATTCCGGCAAAATAATATTTGAAAATGTACAAAACAGTTCTTACGGTAATCTTCCTGTTTATATTATTCCTTCCTTCAGAGGGAGCATCCAAAAAATCCCTGATCCGGCTAAATGTCAACTGGCCAAGGTTTATGGCGCAGCACGATCTGCTTTGGGATCGCATTCCGGATGACTATTTCGCCGGAGCATTTGTGGGCAATGGTCTGCTGGGGACGATGGTTTTCAAAGATAATGCAGTGCCGAACTCCCTGCGCTTCGAAATTGGCCGAACAGATGTTTATGACCACCGCACAAAAGAGTCAAGCGCCTATGAGACTTCCAGGTTACCTATTGGGCAACTATTGCTGACGCCGGTAGGGCAAATCACAAAGGTAAATATCCGCAATGACCTCTGGAATGCCGAAATCAGGGGAGAACTGACCACCACTGCCGGTACCCTTTCATTTCGCTGCTTTGTGCCTTCCGGGGATGAACTTATCGTGGTTACGTCAACAGCCACCGGCAAGGAAAAAAATGCCAAATTCGCACTCCGGCCGCAACTGGCGCAGAGTGCAAGGTACATTGCCAAGAGGGCCATGGGACTTGAGTTGAATGTCGCCTACGAACAAAATCCCCCATTTCGCACCGAAAAAATGGAGGGCATTGAAGTAGTTACGCAACCGTTGCTGATGGGCGATGACTATGCCACAGCCTGGAGTGACACCAACAATCCGGATGGTTCCCGCACCGTATTGGTGACGGTTGCCAACCGATGGGGAAAGTACAGAAAACCTGCTGCCGGTTCTGCCATTGATGCGGTAGAAACCATCAAAGCCGGACAAAAGAAAGCAATGGCAGACCTGGAAAAATCCCACCGCGAATGGTGGCACAACTATTATCCTGCCAGCTTTGCAACTTTCCCGGATGCCAGGCTTGAAATCTTCTACTGGATCCAATTGTACAAATTGGCCAGTGCCACACATCCCGGCAAACCGGTGATTGATCTCCTGGGACCGTGGTTCATACCTACCGCGTGGCCACTGCTCTGGATGAACCTGAATGTTCAGCTTACCTATTACACTTTTGGCCTTACCAATCACCGGGATATGGAAGCGGATCTATTCGGCTTGCTCGAACGGCACAAAGATCAGATGATCGAAAATGTCCCGGAGGCATTTCGCAACGATTGTGCCGGCATCCGGAATCCTGTACAATACGATGACCTGAACGCACCCCTGTTTCTATCGGACGACAAAAACAACGACAAGGGGCTGAACATTATTGTTCTCCCTTGGCTGATGCAGATGTATTTTCTTCACAACCGACGGGCCATGGACGATCAGCAACTGCGGGATTCCGTTTATCCGCTTATGCGTCGCGCTTTCAATGTCTATATGCGCATCCTCTACAAAGGCGATGACGGCAAGTACCACATCCCCTATACCTACTCCGATGAATACGGAAATGCAAAGGAGACCAGCCTGAATATTGCCCTGGCCCGTTGGGGATTCAAAACCCTGATTGCCTCCGCCGAACGGCTGAAGATTGCAGATCCATTGCTTCCTCGTTGGAAGGAGATGCTGGCAAATATGCAGGATTATAACATAGGTGAAAATGGTATTATGATCGGAAAAGATGTTCCCTTTGCCAAGCCGCACAGGCATTACAGCCATCTCTTTGGCATATTTCCCCTCTATGACATGAACATTGACAATGATCCGGAACGCATCCCATTGATGAAAAAATCCATTCAGCATTTTACCGATCTGGATGGCGACAATTGCATCTACAAATTTTCAGGGGCCTCCTCACTTTGGGCCGCTCTTGGCGATGGCGACAATGCCCTGAAATGGCTCGACAGATCGTTGGAGCTGCTGCCCAGATTTGGCATACCTCCTCAACCGGCAAGAATCCCGACAGCCACACAAAATACTTTGTACAGCGAACGCGAAAATCCAACTTTTGAGTCCCCCATCTCAGCTTCCAGAAGCATGCTGGACATGATTTTTCAGGATTGGGGCGGAACGATCAGAATTTTTCCAGCCATGCCTTCAACATGGAAAGATGCTGCCTTTCACAACCTTCTTGCCGAAGGGGCTTTCCTGGTAAGTGCCGTCAGGAAAGGGGGAAAGACAGAGTTCATCCGCGTTAAAAGTCTGGCCGGAGAACCTTGCCGGATCAAATCGGATTTAGCAGGAGAGATAAAACATGTTGGGTCAAAAACAGTAAAAATGCGCAACAAAAATGGACTGATTGAATTAGATTTGGAAAAAGGCGAAGAGATAGTCCTCTATTCAGGAAAAAAACCGAAATCCTTTGTTGTTTCGGCTATGCCAATGAATCCGGAGCAAATGAACAGCTGGGGACAACGGACAAATATTAATCCGATAAAACCAATCCCATGAGGAATTCGGGGAATCGGTACAAATACAATAGCTCCAAATGAGGAAAAGGGTAAAACGAATCTTTGTTGCAGTCGGGATCCTGTCTTTGGTGCTTTTGTTCAGCAATGAGCAAATGGCATCCAGACTTTTCGGAGGGTATCAGAGCGGTCCTGCCAATCTACTTCCCGGCAATATTGGAATCCCTACAGCAAGGACAATAATTTGGAAAACAAAGTCCGCTTTTGCTGACAGTATTTGCAATCAATGGGCCGCGAAAGCCATTTCAGATAAAAATCTTGATGGAAAAGGCAATGTACCCAGGATATTACTGGCCAAACTTTGGATGAAACAAGATATTCCGGAGGTGAATAGGATCATTTTGAAACTGACTGCCTGGGGCATATCCGGTTCTTCATGGGCTCTGAACAAAAAAGGCGACTACGATTTTTCCATCACCATTTATACCACCATCCTCTATCTTTTTGGCGACCAGCCGGCATTGCTCTATCCGGAAACAAAAGATTATCTGGTGAAAGTTCTCCTGACTGAAGAAGGCAACAAATTTCGCTCTACCGCTCCCCGGACTTTGGGTCTTGCACCGGAGACCGAAAATCATATCCTCATGACGGAAGGTTCCCGCTACCTGAAAAACCGTTGGCTGATGAACCACGGCAGCAACGATCAGAAATATGACAATCTGCAGAATGGCATGGAGGAAAAATTGTTGGTCTTTATGAACAAAATGAGAACCAACGGTCTGTATGAATTCAATTCGTTGCCTTACATCGGCTATACCATCACGGCACTGCTCAACCTCGAAGCATTTGGCTCTGATAAACTGAAAGCAGAAGCCCGCGATGTGCTGGATTATATGAACTGGACCTATGCTCTGGGAAGTTATCAGCTTAAGCATTATCCTCCGATGCGCCGGCGGTATGAGAAGGCCGGCATCAAAGAAATCACTACCGATTACCAATCCATTTTCATGAAATCCTGGTTGAGTTTTTCGCCGGTTTCGGATTATGACAAAGATATCAGCAGCGGAGAAGTACATGCATTGATGGGCGCAATTATGCCATACCGTCCGGCTGATAAAGTCGTTGAAACGATTTTTGACAAGGTGAATGGGTATTTCATTAAAATCGGCCATGGCCCAAAATCTTCGCCGGAAATATTTTCTGCCGGAAAGAAATTTCTTATTTCAGCAGGTGGAGTCAACCGGGGAGAACGCTCCATCATCGTTGCCCGACCCATAACGCTCTTCCTGAATGATCATGCCGGGCATCTCTCTCAAACATTTTACCTGGCCGGTACCGGTACCGATTTCAAGGAATGGAATAACACCGGCGTTTATGAAAATTTCGCCTGTGCCGCCGGATCCGTAAATATTCCAGACGGTTACAAGGCGACTGCAGAAAACGAAATCTGGCAGGTCTATGCCACAGGCGACAGCCTCCTCATCGCAGTTCATTCGGAGGCAAATTTTGGACTTATGTCCGTATTTAGAAACTGTGATACCACCAAACTTCTTGCCGAACTAACCAAAGCAAATCCGAATGCCGAAGAGCTAAAAAGGACCTTCCGGTACCCGGATGGCAAAATAATCACATACGATGTCCTAGCACCCAAAGACAAGTGGGTGATCGTTTCGTCCAATGGATTATCGCTGGACCGCGATTTTGACAACTGGCCATTAATTAGCGGGAATTAAATACTTTTATTCACCATATTTCGCAACGAATCATCAGCACTACATGCATCCAATCTTTAAAGTCAAATTCAAATGGTCTCGCCTATTTATCCTGCTCGGGATAATTATCCTGGTAACAGTCGTCATTGACCTGATTCGAATTTTCTCTTATAAACCACTGCCGCAGAGACCGGATAAAAACATTAAAACTGAGCAAAATCAGGTATATCACGATCTGGCAAATGGCGTGACCAACATCGACTGGAGCCGTTTGGACGGGACCCTCGAATACATCGATGGCCAATACGACTGTTCGGATTTCGACCTGGTCTGCCTAATCCGCATTGTATATGAATTTGGTGACCGCATACCTGCGGATACCAGGGCCAAAATCAACAAGACCCTGCTTAATTTCAGGTACTGGTGGGATGAACCGGGCGAAAATTCAATGTGCTACTGGAGCGAAAACCACCAGATACTATTTGCCTCTGCCGAATACCTCGTCGGACAAAAATATCCGGATACGCTCTTTCCAAAAAGCGGTCTCACCGGAAAACAGCATATGGACAAAGCCCGGAAAAGAGTCCTCGACTGGATGGAGATGCGCTGGAAATACGGGTTTATCGAGTACTATTCGAACGTATATTACATTGAAGATATCGGCGGAATGATCAACCTGATCGATCTGGCAAGCGAGGAGGAGATCTCCAAAAAAATGCAGATCATCATGGACCTTTTGCTCTATGATGTGGCCGCTCAAAATACGAAGAACATGTTCATATCCGTGAGCGGAAGGGCTTACGAAGGAAACCGCAAAGGAGGTCAGAGGTCAACCCTCGGCGGACTTACCAACTATTTCTGGGGAAATGGTGAGAAGTTAGGTGCGGGGTTGATGTATGGATTTGTGACAAGCAAAAAGTATTCGCTTCCTCCGGTCATTCGAGAGATAGCAAAGGATACCGGCAATGTGGTCATCAGGCAAAGCAACGGACTGGATATTTCAGAACTGAAAAAGGAAGGCTATTACGGGACAGACAACAGGAGCATGATGATGCAATGGGGCATGGAAGCATTTTCGAATGATGAAGTGATCCGGAACACCCTTTCGCATGTCAGAACGAACAACATGTTCACGAACAGTTTTCTGACCGATCTGAAATTGTTGAATTTCACCCTGCTCAGATGGCTCCACCTCGAACCACTCCTGATTCGTTTGGTGGATCCCCAAACCAATGGGGTTGCCATCCAAAAAGGAAATACCTACACCTATAAAACCAGAAATTACTCACTCTATTCTGTCCAAAATCACCACCCGGGAACCTATGCCGACCAGCAACACGTAGCCGGGATGAACGTAGGCAACAATTTCAGCATTTTCCATACCCACCCCGCACTAGAGAAAGAGAAGAAAAGTCAGTCGCCCAACTATTGGGTGGGTTACGGACATTTCCCGCATGTGGCGCAGGATGGCAATGTGAGTCTGGCAATTTACAACATCCCGGCAAAAAAAGGCCTGATGGAAATTGCCCTGCTGGATTATACTCATGCGTACTTTCCAAAGGAGCAATTCGACAGCACCTTCGTATCCGGTAACTACGCCATGGGGAAAAAGGGTGACACCTATTGCGCTTTTGTGGGTGCAAATTCCTTGACTTTCAGGGAAAATTCGACGGATAACCTCATACAGAAAGGAAAGCAAACATTTTGGATTACTGAAGCCGGATCAAAAGATGAAGACGGATCGTTTGGTGAATTCTGCCAAAGAATTCAAAAGAATACACTGACCTTCGATCCAAAAAATCTTGAGTTGAATTATCTCTCGAAAGGCAGAAATTTCAAGCTCATCTTTGGAGCAGATTTTTTTGTCGACGGAAAGCTCATCAATACTGACTACCTGCGTTACGACTCGCCCTATTGCAAATCAGAAAAGAAAGTCGAATCTATCACCTTTTCGTACAATGGAAAGTCATTGTTTCTGGATTTTAACATGCTAAAAAGAGAGTTTTAATAAACCGTTTTCAATTTCAAAAAACAACGAAGATGATCTTTAAACTAATCCTCAGAATTATCTTGCCAATTCTGATTGCTGTAACTTCCTTATCTGTCGGGGCACAGCAGCCCAAGAAATTGCATCTTCAGACCCAGCCTTCCGAAGTCGGAAAAAAGCTTGTCAATTACATCGCTCCTCAGCGATTTGGCTGGCGTTACCAGAAAGTCTGTACCTATTACGGCAGCCTGATCTTCGCAGAAGCCATTCACGATCCCAACATCAGTGAGACCATCCGCAATGGTTATTTACCGTTTTACAAAGGTTCCCGCAAAAACCACATCGGTCATGTCGATTACAACATCTTCGGTATCTGGCCCTTTGAAATGTACCGCCAAACCGGCGATAAAAAGTACATCGAAAAAGGAAAACTACTAGCCGACGACGAATACAAAACCGCCCGGCCCGATGGACTTTCTACCTATACACGATTTTGGGTCGACGATATGTATATGGTTGGATCGCTTCAGATTCAGGCTTATAAGTCGCTGAAGGATACGCTTTACCTGAACAGGGCCGCCCGACAGCTGGTGACTTATTGCGAAAAACTACAGCGGCCCAACGGACTATTTTTCCACCGCGATGATGCGCCATTTTACTGGGGACGAGGCAATGGATGGGCAGCCGCAGCCATGGCCGAAGTTTTGCCGATGCTTCCCGAAGACAACAAATATTACAAGCCGCTCATGAAAGCCTACCGCGAAATGATGGGAGCACTCCTTGGGTTTCAGGGGCAAGACGGCATGTGGCACCAATTGCTGGACGACCCTTCCAGCTTTGCTGAATCATCCTGTACCGGAATGTTCCTGTATGCCATGGCGACAGGTCTGCAGGAAGGCTGGCTACCATGGGATCAATACGCCGGGCCGGTGCAAAAAAGTTGGGAAGCCCTGGCAGGATATGTCAATGAGAAGGGTGCCGTCAGAGATGTCTGTGTCGGAACCAATGCCAAAAACAACAAGAAACATTACCTCACCCGACCACGGCACACAGGGAATTTTCACGGTCAGGCCGCGGTTTTATGGGCCGCAACCGCCATGGCAAGATTACAGGAAAAACTGCCTTAATCAGACATTGCTATTTAATTTTTGAGAAGATAAAATATGAAGAGAATTCAATTGTTTGCATTTCTGATGATCCTGTTTTCGAGCCAATTCCTTTTGCTGGCCCAGCAGAATCAAGGTATCCAATATGTTTCCGATTTCAAAAATTCCAACCATCCGCAGATTGCCTACTGGTTTCTGACGCCGGAAATACTTGTGAATGATCAATATCTGAAGGATCTGGACAACATGATCGACCACTCTCACTTCGATTTTATTTACCTCGATGCCCGTGATGGCTGTAGCTTTGACAACCTGGAGATCATGCATCCGGTACTGGAAAAAATTGTCGCAAAAGCCCACAAACGCAACATCAAAGTCGGTTATCGGGCTGGGATAAAACGGCCCAATCCCATACCTGAGGAAATTACGGAACGCTTCATTGCCGAAGCAGAAACAACTCTGGATCATTCCGGAAATGGCAAATGTTCGCTGGATGCAAATTTCGTCCGGTCGCGCGGCTCCTTCAAAAAGGATGTGCTTAAAATTATTGCCTTTAAAAAAACTGCCAAAGGTTTTTATGACCCGACTTCCTGCAAAGAGATAACAGATTACACTTTTTCGGTAAAAGATCAGATCGTCACGGTAAATATTAAGGCGCCTAAGGAATTGAGCGGCTTTACTGCTTATGTGATGGCTCAGTTTTACTACCATGCCGTCAGCAACCACAGTCAGGAAGCGCCAAATGGCGTGGTCAATTTCATCAACACCTATGCCGATATCCCTTTCGATGGTGTGATGCTCGACGAATATGGCAATGCGCAGATCATTCCTCCCTGGAAGATGATGTTCAAATGGGGGAATTTCCGGCTAAGAAGCTACTCCCTCCCCATGGCCAAAGAGCTTGAAACCAGAACTGGTGAGCCGGCTTTCCAGACACTTTTTAACATGCGGTACGCCCCTGCGGGAAAGCCGGAAATAAGGATGAAAGCCATTAATGCCTACATGAACCTGATGCGCGAAGGCGCCATGCACGTGGAGGATGCCATGTATAAAAGAGGCAAGGAAGTTTACGGACCGAATTGTTTTATCGCCGGCCACAACACTTTTCACAATTCGCTGGTCAACGATGAGATCTGGGCCACCGGACTAAAATGGTGGTCTATCCCCAGGGAATATGGTTTCACCGACGAGAAAACGCCGACCCCGACACAAATGGGAATCGCCATGTCGTACCCACAAAACGCCATGTACAACATGTATTACGACGGCAAGATCAAACGGTTTACCACGAAAACCTTCACCGATTTGAGGTATGGCATCCGCACTTTTTACCACGCTTTCAATGACAGACAATGGGGTCTTGGCCTCGAATTGCCGGAAGCCAGCAATGCCATCAATCCGGTGGAGAACTGCGCCCGGCTGATGAACCGGTTCAATCCTGCACTTCCAGAAATAAAATTGCTGGTCATTTTCGGCAACGAAGCACTGCAAAACTGGTATCCCGAGAAGTCGGCAAGAGGCAGCTACGACATCAACGACCGACTAAAAATTGAAGAAAAAGCAGTCAAAATCTGGAAGTCAGGTTACAGGAATGCCCTTGTGCCGACAGATCTGATTACAAGCGGACAACTTAAACTTGACGCAGACAACAAGCCTGTGCTCAATGGTCACCGGTTCGATGCAGTCATCTTTCTCGACCCACAATATGCAAAGGAGCCGGTCTTGAAATTTCTGGAGGAGTATGCCGGCAAAGGAGGAAAACTTATGATCGAAGGCACAGCTACACACAATTTCAAAGGAGAAAATATCTCCGGTCGCATGGCTAAAATCTATGAAAAAGCTGTTGTCCAAGAGTTCTCGATCCGCGATATTCACAAGCTGGGAATAGAAAAAAATGCCATCAAAGGTGGCTGCAGAAACGAGGATGGATCAATTGTTTTTACCGATATCAAATCCTTGCGCAATCAAAGCTCTACCTCATTTTCCATCAATTCAGGAAAGAATAACTATGAGGCAAAATACATTGGCTTCGCAGCCATTTTAGCCGATCCGGTAAAAGGGTTGCAAAAATTTGCTGCCACCGGATTCAGCGAGCTGCGAAAAAATGGCGAAGTGATTCTCAAACTTGAACATCCGGCCGATATTTACCTGGAAAAACAACACGATGTCTACCAGATAACCATTGCGGATCAACCTGAATCCAACAAATTAATTGTTGACAAACTCAATAATTTACAAAACAATCAGACGATATTTTAATCTGAATAATACCCAAATGAGAACAATGACCTTCTTCAAAACAGCTGCCTTAATCTTTATCTCATCCTTTTCAGTGTTTGCCCAAAAAAGTCAGGATCCTGTCGACCTTGTCTATCCTCAACTCGACAGCGAAAATTCACGCTGGATCTTCTTCTCATCGGCCAGCCGACCTTTCGGCATGGTCAACCTTTTCCCTGATAACAGGACCAACGGCGACTGGGGTAGCGGCTATCGTTATGAAATCGACACCATCAAGGGGTTCAGCCATATTCATGAGTGGCAGCTTTCCGGCTTGTCCGTGATGCCAGTCACCGTGACGACAGAAAACAAGTCAACCGTGTTTGCCGACTATTATTCAAAATTCTCCCATACCTCGGAAACTGTCAAACCAGGCTATCACTCGGTTTTTCTGGACAGGTACGGGGTAAAGGCAGAAATGACAGCCACCTCCAGAGTCGGATTTCACCGCTATCTTTTTCCCGAAAAATCGAAGCCTGCTATCCTGATCAACCTCAACGGCGAACTAGGTCCTTGCATCATCAAAGACGGACAGCTGCAAAAAACCGGTCCGCGGTCGTTACAGGGTAGCCTGGTCAATACCCCAACCCGACGCAGACCGAAAGATTTCAATGTGTACTTCCAGATTCAGTTCGACAAGGATATCGCCTCCATTGAAAAAGATCCGAAGACCGGCAATTACCTCATCTTTTTCGATCTTATGGCCAAAGCAGAATTGCTGATGAAAGCAGCCATTTCTTACACATCGGAAGAGAATGCCGGCATCAATCTGAAAACAGAGCTGCCAAACTGGGACTTCGACCAGACCGTCAAAGAATCGCTGGAGGAGTGGAACAGCATGCTCTCCAGAATCATGATTCAGGGTGGAACACTGCAACAGCAACAACGATTCTACACCGATCTGTACCATTCAATTCTCGGCCGCCGCACCATCAGCGATGTGAACGGTGCCTATCCGGACAACACCGGTAGTAAATTTCAGGTGAAGCAAATCCCTCTGGACAAAGCCGGAAAGCCGCTCTTCAATCAGTACAATTTTGACGCATTCTGGGGTGCTCAGTGGACGCTGAACACCTTGTGGTGTCTCGTCTATCCTGAGATCGCCGAAGAGTTTGTCCGCTCGATGATGCAGTATTACAAGGACGGCGGACTCATTCCACGCGGTCCGGCGGGAGGCAATTATACCTTCGTCATGGTAGGTGCTTCCACCACGCCATTCGTCGTCAGTGCCTACCAGAAAGGGATCGTCAAAGACAATCCGGAGGAGATTTACCAGGCCCTGAAGAAAAACCACATGCCCGGCGGCATCATGGAAAAAGCAGGTTATGAACATGCCACTTCAGTTGGCGGCGGACTCAAATATTACATCGAAAAGGGCTATGTCCCTTTTCCGCTACCGGAACGCAGCAATGGCTTTCATTTGGCCGGAGCCGGGATGACGCTCGAATACGGGTACCAGGACTGGACCCTCGCACAGATGGCCTCTGCCCTGGGCCACAAAGATGATTTCGGCTATTTCATCAAACGATCGCAAAACTACCGGAATCTGTACGATGCCGAAACAGGCTGGATACGACCAAAAAGTGTCGACGGCAAATGGCTCACACCCTTCGATCCTTATGCAGTCAATCAGGGATTCGTTGAGTCCAACAGTGCTCAAGCCACCTGGTTTGTGCCTCAGGATCTCCCCGGACTTGCCAAACTGATGGGGGGCAACGAAGCAGCCATCGCAAAGCTGGATGCTTCATTTACAGAAGCGAAAAAATTGGGATTTACTTCCGGAACCTCACACAGCAAGGAGCTTCATCCCGAATACAGCCGAATCCCAATTAATTATGGCAACGAACCCTCTATCCAAACTGCCTTTGTTTTCCACCTACTGGGGAAACCTGGGCTGACACAATACTGGTCTCGCGAGGTCATCAATGCTGCTTTCAGCGGACTCTCACCTTCGACAGGCTACAATGGCGACGAAGACCAGGGCTTGATGGGGACACTGGCGGTCTTGTACAAAATCGGCCTTTTCCAGATGAATGGCGGCACTGAGGCCAATCCGCAGTACCAGATTGGCAGTCCGATTTTTGATCAGATTACCCTACAGCTCAATCCGAAGTATTATCCAGGTAAGTCAATAACCATCAAAACCATAGGCAACAGCGACAAAAACCGGTACATCCTATCGGCGGATTTCAATGGCAAAAAACTTGCTGAACCAAATTTGAAACATCAGGATCTTGTGAAAGGCGGAGTGCTGACCCTAAAAATGAGCGACAAAGCCGGTAAATAATAATATTATCCATGAAAAATCTAAATTTTAGCCTAATTGGCTTGACATCGGTCATGCTTTGTGCTCTCCCCGGCAGTTCGAAAGCTAAGCCAAAGCAACCGTTCGCTCAACCAAAGCTACCGAACATCATTTATATCCTCTCGGACGACCTTGGATACGGTGACGTTGCCTGCAACAATCCGCAAAGTAAAATTAACACACCAAACATCGACCGACTGGCAGCCGCAGGCGTTCGTTTTACCGATGCGCACTCCACTTCGGGCGTTTGTTCGCCCACAAGATATAGCATACTCACGGGGCGGTACTGCTGGCGGTCAGAGATGAAGTCGGGCGTTTTGCGTGGCTACGGCAGACCCCTGATCGAACCGGACAGGCCAACTGTTGCCACACTTTTGAAAGATCAGGGATACACCACCGCGGCCATTGGCAAATGGCATCTGGGCCTCAACTGGATCCTGAAAGCCGGTCACGAAAATGATCTTGCGCATCTGGATCCAATGAATTTAAACGGCAATGCCATCATAGATCTTGATCCTGCGTCGATCGACGTCTCACGACCACCCTCTGACGGTCCTGCCACGCACGGGTTCGACTATTCGTACGTCCTCCCTGCATCTTTGGATATGCCGCCCTACTGCTACCTGCGCAACGACACCCTTACAAAACCTGTTACCAGAACGACAGATGGCAAAAAGCTTGACTCAGGTTTCACAGGTTCCTTCTGGCGACCCGGACTGATGGCGCAGGATTTCGATTTCGCCCAGGTTTTGCCAAACTTTACCAACGAAGCCACAAACTACATTTCCAGCCGGTCAAAGGGGGAGAAACCGTATTTCCTCTATCTGGCACTGACGGCTCCCCATACTCCATGGCTTCCTGCCGATGAGATGAGAGGAAAAACAGGTGCCGGCGAATACGGCGACTTCGTGTACATGGTCGATTTGATGGTGGGGAAAATCCTGAAAAGCATCGAAGAAAGCGGACAGGAAAAAAACACGATCGTCATTTTCACCAGCGACAACGGTCCCTACTGGCGCCCAAATCAGGCTGAGCAGTTCGGTCACAAAGCAGCCGGCCCCTTCCGCGGAATGAAAGGTGATACCTGGGAGGCAGGTCACCGCATTCCGTTCATCGTACGCTGGCCCGGAAAAGTTGCTGCCGGAACGACAAGCCATGCCACCACCACACTAGCCAATCTTATGGCAACTGTTGCCGATATCACCGCTGCCGGGACTTCAAAGACAGTTGGAGAAGACAGCTACAGCATTTTGCCGGTTCTTCTTGGTAAATCACAGGTCGTTCCAAAACAAGAAGCCGTCGTTCACCACTCTTCTCGAGGCCTTTTTGCCATTCGCAAGGGCGACTGGAAACTGATAGAAGGCAAGGGATCCGGCGGGTTCAGCACGCCATTTGATGAGAAATCTATTCAAAGCGACGTACCCGGACAGCTCTACAACCTGAGGAGTGACACAGCCGAGACAACCAATCTCTATGCAAAAGAAAAAAGGAAAGTTGCCGAGCTGACAACTGTTCTTGAGAAAATTAAAAAAGGGGAAAATCCCGGAAAATAGCAGAACATAAAGACATTCAAAAATCATTAAATTTGCTGTTCAATCACCGACTTTAAACTATCATTTAAATCATTAATCGCCCTTCGGAGGGTATAAATTTCAAATCATGAAAAGGAACATTTTTTTGACATTCATTTTACTGGTTGCTGTTCTGATCGCTACTCCCGCCTTTTCGCAGGAAGTCAACAAACTGAACAAAAAAGAGAAAAAAGAGGGCTGGACCTTGCTGTTCAATGGCAAGAATTTCGACGGCTGGAGAAAGTGCAACGGAACCGTCATGCCAACCAACTGGGTCGTGGAAGACAATTCAATGAAAATATTTACCGCCCCGGATAAAAAACCAGGTCAGGGCTCAGACGGCGATGTTGTTTATGGAACCAAAAAATTCAAAAATTTCGAACTCTCGATAGACTGGAAAGCAGGCAAAGCCACCAATTCAGGAATTTTCTTCAACGTTAGGGAAGTACCTGGAAAACCAATATATTATGCAGCTCCCGAAATTCAGGTTCTCGACAACAAAGATGCCGGCGACAATAAAATTGACAACCACCTTGCTGGCTCATTGTACGACATGCTGCCTTGCGATCCCAAAACCGTGCACCCTGCCGGCGAATGGAATAACATGGTTATCAAAGTTAAGGATGGCGCTGTTACCCATGTAATGAACGGCGTTGAAGTGGTAAAATATACCCTCTGGACTCCTGAATGGGACGCTATGGTGGCGAAGAGCAAATTTAAAACCTTCCCCGGCTTCACGGAAGGAATCGCCAAAGAAGGCTTCATCGGACTTCAGGATCACGGCTACGAATGCTGGTTCCGCAATGTAAAAATCCGCGAATTATAGTAAAAAAGGGCGGCCGATGGCCGTCCTTTTTACTTTTCACTTAAACTCCACATCCACGACCAAAATCTCCGACTTCCCGATCGTGCGTACCGGAGGTCCCCACAGCATGATCCCGCTGCTGACAAAAAAATGGGTATTTGCAATTTTTTTATAGCCATAGCCGAGCTCATAGATACTACTAATAATAAAATTGAAGGGGAACAACTGCCCATTGTGGGTATGACCCGAAAGCTGAATATCTGCAGTAGTTCTGCTGTTCTCTATGATGTCGGTCGGCCGATGATCGATCAATATCACCGGTAGCGAATCATTGATCGATTTTAAGAGCGCAGCAGTTGTTATTCTATCCCTGTAACGATTGTCCATTCTGCCCGCCAGATTAAATGAGCCGTCCATAACGGCGATGGAATCACACAACATTTTAATTCCTGCCAGGTCAAAAAAATGCCCTTTATCCAGACTACCCAAATTTTCATGGTTCCCAAGCACCCCATAAACCCCATACCTGGGATGTAATCCTTTGAAAATTTTCGCTATCCGCTCCATTTTTTCTCCTTCCCCATTGCCTTCAGCCACATCTCCTCCGAAAATCAATAGATCAGGATGAATCGAATCAATTTTTGCGGCAAATCGCTCCACAAAATGTATGTCAGACCGCTGTTTCAGATGAAAATCTGATGCAAAAGCAATCTTAAGATGGTCAATTTTGGAGGCCTTCTTAGGCACTTCGACATGGTATTCGGTGGTGCGAATGGTGTTAAAATTGTTGATGCCGAAAATTACAACGACCAATGGCACTAGCACGAGTACTGATAGACCCGCTATTCGAAACTGACTGCTTTTAAAATTTTCACGCGGAACAATCTTAAATAATCTGTTGATCAGAAGAAAAATATCAAAGAGCAAAACCAGCAAAATAACGTAGAGGTAATCGGGCAAAATGTACCTGGCCATTATGCTGATTACATTGTATTTCAATTCGAAATCCTTTTCAATAATCAAGGAATTCAAAGGGTACATTACAACCAAAAGCAGATAGATCAAATAATAGAGAATTCTATACTTCTTACTTATAAAAAGATGTCTGATGCGAAGGAATATGTAGATATTTGGGATGGTTACTACGAGCGCAAAGAAAAGTTGAAACATTGGCATCAGATGGAGGATTTATGTTTGAAAGATACCGGAAAATTTAAATAATTTTATCA
>JBAXED010000096.1:0-16055 GCA_037140615.1 Prolixibacteraceae bacterium | reverse complement strand
TTATCGTTTCAAAGGAAGTGAAAAAACCGGGACTCCGGGATCGGAACACTGGCTTTGCTGAGGGGAGTGGGAGAAGATGGGAGTGTAAGAGGATGGGAGTGTGAGAGGATGGGAGTGTGATGTGCAAGGGCGACCCTGTGTGGCAAGCCGTACAGTATTCTGGGAATATTGAACCACGGACAGTGAATAGTGGAAAATGCTCCGGTCCCCGAGCGGAGCCGAGGGGAAAGAATGCGGAAATTAGAAAATGTAAAAATTCCGTTGGAAATTAGTTATGTGACTATGGTGGTGTGAACATTCATCTGTATATTAGCCCAACTGAATATTTATTCTGATTACAACTGACATAACTAATTCCAAATCATGAAGACTCTTCTGATCCTTTTTGTTGGAATGCTAGCTCTTTCGTATCCAGCGAAGTCAAATCCGGAAAAAAGAAATAGCCACAATCTGGTTTTTCAAAAACTGGCCGGAAGCTGGGATGAAGCGATTCCACTAGGCAATGGCATGGTCGGAAGCCTGGTTTGGCAAAAAGACGACAAACTACGGTTTTCTCTGGATCGTGCTGATCTTTGGGATCTTCGTCCGATGGCAAACATCGATTTTAACAAATGGAAGTTCAAAGACATCTACCAGCATTGGCAAGACGACCAATATCTGGAAGTTCAAAAAGCGTTTGATGAACCTTACGACCGTTTGCCAGCTCCCTCAAAAATCCCGGCAGGAGCACTCGAATTTGAAATTAAGTCTCTTGGGAAAGTTAAATCCATTTCCCTGGATGTTGAGAAAGCTCTCTGTACGGTACTTTGGGAAAACGGCACAAAGTTGACAACTTTTGTCCACGCCGAACAGCCAGTAGGATGGTACAAATTTGAAAATCTTTTCGCGCCGGTAGAAGTATCCCTGGTCCCTCCGGCATACAATCGTGCTGGTGACAGGAAGCAGGTGGATCAGTCGATGAGCGATCTGGATCAGTTAGGCTATCCGCAAGGTGAAATTGTCAGGGAAAAGAACAGAATCACCTATGATCAAAAAGGATGGGGCGATTTTTCCTATCAAATAAGCACACAATTCGCAACCGGTAACAAATCTCAAACCGGCTGTTGGTCAATTTCATCGGCGAATAAAGGGTGGCCCATTGCGCCAAAAGCCTCACAACTTGTTGGGGAGGCCATGAAAAATGGGATCGCATCTTCACTCAATAAGCACTTAGAGTGGTGGTCAAAATTCTGGAGTCAATCGGCCGTTGAGATTCCGGATACGGTACTCGAAAAACAATATTACCTCGAGATGTACAAGTTCGGTTCTGCGGCCCGGGCAGATGCACCGCCGATCTCATTACAAGCAGTTTGGACGGCAGACAATGGCAAGCTGCCTCCCTGGAAAGGCGATTTCCACCACGACCTGAACACCCAGTTGAGTTACTGGCCTTCCTATGCCGGCAACCAACTCAATCTTGAGGAAGGCTTTTTAAACTGGCTTTGGAAATTGCGTCCAACCTTCAAAAAATATACCAGAGACTATTTTGGAACCGGAGGGATGAATGTTCCCGGAGTCTCAACTCTGGAAGGTGAACCAATGGGTGGATGGATCCAATATTCATTCGGACAGTCGGTTGGGGCCTGGCTTAGTCAGCATTTCTATCTCCATTGGAAATTCTCCATGGACCGTACCTTTTTGAAAGAAAAGGCATATCCATGGATCAAGGATGTGGCCATATTTCTGGATGAGATTGCAGATAAATCAGTACCCGGAAAACGGAAACTGATCATGAGTTCAAGTCCCGAAATCTATAACAATTCAAGAAAAGCATGGTTCGCTGAAACGACCAATTTTGATCTGGCCCTCATTCGCTGGACATATGAAAAATCCGCCGAAATGGCTGATGAGCTTGGATTGACTCAAGAGGCCAAAACCTGGAGGCGAATCCTTTTGGAATGGCCGGAACTCGCGGTGGACAGCAATTCCGGATTTCTGTTTGCGCCGGGTTTCCCATTCAACGAATCACACCGACATTTCTCTCATCTGATGGCTTTTCATCCGTTAGGAATGATTGATTTTTCAAATGGGGAAAAAGACCAGGAAATCATTAAACATACGCTCGAAAACTTAGTCAAAACTACTCCTGACTACTGGTGTGGCTATTCGTACAGTTGGTTGGGAAATTTATATGCAAGAGCAATGGATGGCGAAAAGGCTGCAGAAACCCTGCGGATTTTCTCAGAAAATTTCTGTCTGCCAAACAGTTTCCATGTCAACGGAGAACAGCACAACAAGGGATATTCGAAAATGAAATACCGCCCATTTACCCTGGAAGGCAATTTTGCCTTTGCGTCGGGAATTCAGGAAATGTTGCTCCAGAGTCATACTGGCGTAATCAGGGTATTTCCTGCTATTCCGGCATCCTGGACAAACGCAAAATTTGAAAATTTGAGGGCTCAGGGAGCTTTTCTGATCTCGGCCGAAAAGGAAAATGGAAGGGTAACCAAGGTACATCTCTTTTCTGAAAAAGGAGGAAAATTGCGCCTGGAGAACCCGTTTGGTGCAACTTTAAAATCAGATGTCGAATATCGAAAAGAGGGAAATATCCTCTTGTTTGATCTGAAGCCCGGTAATCATGTGAATCTTAAATTGTAATATTGGCATTAAATAAGAGCAAATTATGAAACGAATTATACTCCTTTTCAGCCTTTCCTTGTTGCTTGTTTCGGGCACTTTCGCACAAAATATTCGGGAATACAAGCTTTCTTACAAGCAACCCGCCGAACAATGGTCGGCCGAGGCTTTGCCCATTGGCAATGGCCGGATGGGTGCAATGTTTTTTGGCGGGATCAAACAGGAGCGAATTCAATTCAACGAACAAAGTCTTTGGTCGGGCGAAAACAACTGGGATGGCAAATACGAAACCGGTGATCTTGGGTTTGGCTCTTACCGGAACTTTGGTGAGCTGGCTCTGGATTTCAATCTCACCGGAGAACCTACTGCCTACCTCCGTTCCTTGGACATTTTATCCGGCATTCATACGACTAGCTTCACCATTGAAGGCATTAAATATTCCCGCGAATCGTTTGCAAGTTACCCCGATCAGGTAATGGTTTTCAACTATACCTGCACAAAGAAGAATGCCTTATCAGGAAAAGTCTCATTGACCTCAGCCCAGGGTGCTGTAGCTGTGGCAAACGAAAATAGCTTGACCTTTTCGGGAGAAATGCCCAACAAATTAAAATATGCAGCCAAGGTCCGGATAATTTCCCAAGGAGGAACAACCAGGGTTGAAGGCAACTGTCTGGTCTTCGAAAAATGCAATTCTTTCACACTACTTGTCGTTGCACGCACCAACTACAAACCCGATTATGTATCCGGATGGCGCGGCTCAGATCCTTTGCCAGTTGTTGAAAAAGATCTGGCGCTAGCTTCACGGAAAATATATAAAACATTACTAAACAATCACATTAGGGATTTTACCGGACTTTCCAAAGCTGCTCATATCGAAATCGGCAACAGTGATATTCCGACACTTTCGCTGTCCACGGATGAGCGGTTGAAAAGATATGCTGCAGGTGCATTTGATCCGGCTCTGGAAGAAATGATGTTTCAATATGGCAGATATCTGTTAATCAGCTCTTCGCGTCCCGGCGGACTACCTGCCAATCTGCAAGGTCTATGGAACGACAGCAACAAACCTGCCTGGGCCAGCGATTACCACAACAACATCAACATTCAAATGAACTATTGGGCAGCCGAATCGACCAACCTTTCAGAGTGCGCGCTGCCCCTCATTGATTACATCGTTGCGCAGCAAGAACCATGCAGATTGGCCACCAGAAAGGCTTTTGGCCAGAATACCCGCGGCTGGACGGCCCGGACCAGCCAGAACATTTTTGGCGGCAATGGCTGGGAGTGGAACATTCCGGCGAGTGCCTGGTATGCCCAACATGTTTATGAACACTGGGCATTCACACAGGATAAAACCTACCTGCGCAATACTGCCTATCCTGTCATCAAAGAGATTTGTGAGTTTTGGGAAGACCGGCTAAAAACGATGCCGGACGGTTCATTGATGGTCCCGATGGGATGGTCGCCCGAACATGGTCCTCGCGAGGATGGCATAATGCACGACCAGCAGTTGGTCTGGGATTTGTTTCAGAACTATCTGGAGATGGCCAAAGCTTTGAATATTGACCCTGACTACCAGAAAAAAGTATCGGAAATGCAGGCGCACCTGGCTCCCAACAAGATCGGGAAATGGGGACAACTGCAGGAGTGGCAGGAAGACCGCGATGATCCGAACGACCAGCACCGACACACCTCACATCTTTTTGCCGTCTATCCCGGCAGGCAAATCAGCCTGACCAATACACCAGATCTGGCCAGGGCTGCCATCCTTTCGCTGCGCAGCAGATCGGGTAATTATGGTACAAATGAAAATACTCCCTTCACAGTCGCCTCAACCATTGGTGACAGTCGCCGTTCGTGGACCTGGCCGTGGCGCGGTGCAATGTGGGCACGATTGGGTGAAGGCGAAAAGGCAGGGATGATGGTACGCGGATTGCTTACCTACAACACCTTGCCCAATCTGTTTTGCAATCATCCTCCCTTTCAGATGGATGGCAACTTTGGAATTTCTGCAGCCATAACCGAAATGCTGTTGCAGAGTCATGCCGGAGAGATACAATTGTTACCCGCGATACCAAAAAGCTGGTCAGCCAAAGGATCCTTCTCTGGTCTTCGGGCCAGGGGCGGCTACGAAGTTGATTGCAGTTGGGAAGATGGGAAAGTGATCAATTTTAAAATTTATGCGACGAAATCAAGCAAAGTAAAAGTAAGGGTAAATGGAACCCTAAAAGAAGTGGATACGAGCATTAATCATAAACCAGCCCCCTCAACCCTCTAAAAAAAGTGCTAAATTCGCCCACTTAACAATCAACAATGGTCGAAATTTGTGCTTTGGCTTCAGGCAGCAACGGAAATTGCTATTACATTGGTAACAACGAAGAGGCTATCCTGGTTGATGCCGGACTTTCTTTCAAACAGATCATGCGGCGCATGGAGGACAAGCAACTCAATCCTTCAAAGGTCAAGGCACTCTTTATTACCCACGAACATGGTGACCACATCAGAGGAGCCAGGGTAACCGGAAAAAAATTGGACATTCCGGTGCACATGACGGATGGAACATTCAAGGCAGCCTTTCGAACATGGCAACCTATTTCTTATATTCCGGTTCAGGATAATAATCCGGTTAGGGTGGGTTCGCTGACAATTTTTCCTGTTTTGAAAAGTCACGACGCATTGGAGCCAACCTCGTTCCGAATCGAACATGGTGGCATCAGTGTCGGTGTTTTTACTGACATCGGAGAACCATGCGAAAATGTGAAACATCATTTAAGACAATGCCATGTGCTCTTTCTGGAGAGCAACTATGACCAGCAGATGCTGAAGGAGGGACCCTATCCATACCATCTCAAAGCCAGGATTGACTCAACAGTTGGCCATCTTTCAAACAGGCAGGCCTTTGAACTGGCGAATGAACATGCTCATCCTGAATTACAGTGCATTTTCCTGAGCCATCTTTCAGCCGAAAACAACAAGCCGGAGCTGGCCCTCAATGCCTTCAAATCGTTGGAGGCAAGATGTCAGATAAAAATGACTGACCGGTTTGCAGCTAGCGAAATCTATACTCTTGGGTAAACTGACTGCGGTTGCCACGGGATTTACCAGAAGGTTCCGGAAGATTGCTTCACCACGTGCTGGCGAATCACTATGACGGCTGCATCACTACTATTAGTCTCTGTGTAACTCTGTGCTCCTCTGTGTAACTCTGTGTAATGTTCTTTTTTATCCTCCAAAAAAATTGTACCTTTTCAAACTGAACAACAAACCAATTCGAAATGAAAAAATTTGCCTTTCTGATGATTGCTATGTCCTTTATCTTATGCCCTTCCATGCGGGCTGAGAAAAATTCAGCAGTAGCTGAAAATCCGCTATTGAAACCGTTTACCACACCTTTTATGGTTCCGCCTTTTGGGGAAATTAAGCTGGAACATTTCCTCCCTGCCATTGATGCCGGCATCAAGGCCAACCTTGCAGAAATTGATGCAATAGTCAACAATATAGCGGCGCCCGACTTTAAAAATACCATTTTAGCCTTTGATGTGGCGGGCGACCAGCTTTCGGTTGCTTCACGCATTTTCTCCAATCTGAACGGAGCCAATACCAATCCTGCTATGCAGAAACTGGCACGGGAGATCACTCCAAAACTGACCAGACACAGAGATAATATTTCGCTGAATCCCAAACTTTTCTTAAGAGTGAAAGCTGTTTATGAGAAGAGAAATACGATGGGATTGGACGAGCAGCAAATCCGTGTCGTTGAAAAATATTACAAGGATTTCGAGCGCAATGGTGCCAACCTATCGCCGGAAAGTCAGACCAGACTTCGCCAGATCAATGAAGATTTGTCTAAAACTGTGCTTCAGTTTGGAGAGAACCTGCTGGCCGAAACGAACAAAAACTTCAAATTGGTGGTTGACAAGAAGGAAGATCTCTCAGGTCTTTCAGCTGATTTGGTTGATGCTGCTACCATCGAAGCCAAGAAAGACAGTCTGCCGGGCAAGTGGGTTTTTACTCTGGCCAAGCCAAGTATGCTGCCATTTCTCACCTATGCCAACAGCCGCGATCTACGCGAAAAATTGTATCGCGGGTATTTCATGCGTGGTGATTATGACAATCAATTTGACAACAAGGAGCTGATCAAAAAGATGGTTTTGTTGCGGGATGAAAAGGCCAAATTATTGGGATTTAAGAATTTTGCCTCTTATGTCATTGCAGAAAACATGGCCAAAACTCCTGAAATTGTCTACCAGTTTTTGGATAAGCTATTTGTTCCTGCCCTTGCAAGGGCTAAAAAAGAGCTGGCAGATTTACAGACTATCGCCAACAAAGAGGGTGGAAAATTCAAAGTTCAATCCTGGGATTGGTGGTACTATTCAGAAAAAGTCAGAAAAGAGAAGTACAACCTCGATGAAGCCGAATTGAAACCCTATTTTTCGTTGGACAATGTTCAGAAAGGGATGTTTTATGTGGCCAATAAACTCTATGGCATCACCTTTGAGAAACGGAGCGACCTCCCGGTTTACCATCCCGAAGTGGTTGCTTACGAAGTGAAGGACAAGGACAAATCCCATCTTGCTGTTCTCTATATGGACTTTCATCCAAGAGATGGAAAGAGGGTCGGTGCCTGGTGCACAGGTTATGGAAGCCGTCAATACCGTGATGGGAAGAAGATAGATCCGATCATTTCCATGGTCATGAATTTTACTCGTCCCTCCGGGAATGCCCCGGCCTTACTTAGTTTCGAGGAAGTTACGACAGCATTCCACGAATTCGGTCATGCACTGCACAGTGTTTTTGCTGATGGACCATACGACCGTACCTCGAGGGATGTTCCGCGCGATTTCGTTGAACTTCCATCACAAGTCAACGAGAACTGGGCCGCAGAACCTCAGGTTTTAAAAGCATATGCTAAACATTACAAAACCGGTAAGGTAATTCCGGATGCTTTGATTGACAAGCTGGAGAAAAGCAGTCAGTTCAACCAGGGTTTTATGACCACAGAGTTGCTGGCAGCATCCATCCTTGATATGGACTACAACACAGCTGCAAATCCTGCGATCAGCGATGTAAGGGCTTTTGAGAAAAAATCGATGGATAAGATCGGATTGATTGATGAAATTCTGCCAAGATACCGCAGTACATACTTTCAACATTCATTCAGCGGAGGTTATACTGCTGGATATTACGTATACACATGGGCAGCAGTGCTTGATGCGGATGCTTTCGATGCATTCAAATCTTCCGGGGATATTTTTAATCCGGAGCTTGCCGCGAAATTTCGTGACCTTCTCACCCATTGCGGCACTGATGAGGGGATGGCTATCTACCAAAAATTTAGGGGAAAAGATCCGGACATTGTTCCTTTGTTGAAAAAACGCGGACTCCAATAGATCAAAAGTTTTTATCTTTGCAAAGGGGGTGAAAGAAGTTTCATCCCCTGAATATGATCCTATTGTTTCGTACTTAATTCAGCTTATCGTGTGAAAAAAATCAGATTGAAAATTCTTGGGCTCTCATACAGTCAGGATCAATCAGGTGCCTATGCACTCGTGCTGGCCGAAACAGATGGGAACAGACGAATCCCAATAATCATTGGGGCCGTTGAAGCTCAGGCAATTGCCATAAATCTTGAAGGATTAAAACCTCCTCGACCGTTGACACACGATCTTTTTACCTCCGTGCTGTCTACTTATGACATTAAGATTACTGAGGTCTTCATCCATGCTTTTGAGGAAGGAATATTTTACGCGGAGATGAAAATGGCCGGTGAAAAAGGAAATTTCAACATTGACTCCAGAACTTCCGATGCCATTGCTCTTGCATTGCGATGCAGCTGCCCTATTTATACGACTGAGGAAGTGATGAGTCAAACCGGCATTCTCATCGATTTCGAAGATCCAGAAGAGGAAGCTTCCCTCAATGAAGAGCTTGACGAACATTCGGTTTACGATGAATTCACCCTGAATGAACTGAATGAAATGCTTGAAAAAGCCGTTCAGGACGAGGAGTATGAAAAAGCCTCAGTCATCCGGGACGAAATCAGCAAGCGTGAAGATCCGAACAGGGAAATAACGTAAGAATCAAAGATCCAAATGCGACAATATCTTGATCTATTAACACACTTGCTCAAAACCGGAGATGAACGGGCTGATCGCACGGGAACAGGCACCATCAGCAGGTTCGGCTATCAGATGCGGTTCAATCTTGCTGATGGATTTCCAGTGATAACCACCAAGAAACTGCACCTCAAATCGATCATTCATGAGTTGCTCTGGTTCCTCAAAGGAGACACCAATGTAAAATATCTGCAAGAGAACGGGGTGAAAATCTGGAACGAATGGGCTGACGAAAATGGGGAGCTCGGGCCTGTTTACGGTCACCAATGGCGCTCATGGTCTGCACCTGACGGAAAAGAGATAGACCAGATATCACAATTGATCCAACAGATCAAAAGCAACCCTTCCTCCCGCAGATTAATCATCAGTGCCTGGAACGTGGGTGATATCGATAAGATGAAACTTCCTCCCTGCCATCTGCTTTTCCAGTTCTACGTCAATGACGGTAAACTATCCTGTCAGCTATACCAACGCAGTGCTGATGTATTTCTTGGGGTACCTTTCAACATTGCCTCTTATGCTTTGCTGACCCTGATGGTTGCGCAGGTTACCGGACTCAAACCGGGTGATTTCGTTCACACCTTCGGGGATGCACATATATACAACAATCATCTCGATCAGGTTAGGTTGCAGCTCTCACGGGAACCTTATCAGCTCCCTAAAATGAAAATTAATCCCGAAGTAAAAAGCATTTTCGACTTCAAATTTGAAGATTTTGAATTGGAAAATTATCAATCACATCCTCATATTAAGGGGGATGTTTCAGTGTAAGCGGGAAGAAAGAGTGGGCGAGTGGTTGAAGTCAGAGATAAGACCGGTCTCTGAGCGGAGCCGAAGGGTTCACTGTGTTACTCTGTCCTTCGCGGTGAAACTCTGTGTAATTTTTATAAAATCGAAAAATCCGAACAAATGGTTCACTCAAATATCTCCATCATCGTTGCGATAGCTCAGAATTTAGCCATTGGGCGCAACAACGACCTGCTTTTTCATCTTCCTGATGACTTGAAAAGGTTCAAGCAAATCACTACCGGGAAGGCCTTGATCATGGGTAAACGCACATTTTACTCTTTGCCAAAAGCACCGCTCCCCAACCGGAGAAATATTGTCATTACGGATGTCATCGGAGAAACTTTTGCAGGATGTGAGACGGTCTATTCCATTGACGAGGCTGTATCCCTGGTTCAGAACGAACCGGAAGTTTTTATTATCGGTGGAGGAATGATCTACAGGCAGTTTTATCCCCTGGCGGGTAGGCTATATCTGACACTGGTGCACAAAGATCTGGAAGCCGATACTTTCTTTCCAACCATTAATTTCGAAGATTGGAAAGAAACGGAGCGCGAAGATCTGTTTGACGAAAGAAATGGGTTCCTTTATTCTTATCTGAATTTAGTAAGGAAAGATTGAAAAAGAGAAAAAATATTTTTCCTCTTTCTCAATCGTCCAGGACAAGCATTTTACCCAGATTGTCGAAACGGTTGCTGTAATCCTTGATGGATGTTCTGATTACTTCCAGCGCCTCTTCCCGATCATAAATGGCTTCGATAATTGTGTTCCCTTCTTCTCCCGGGATATCTTTGTATGTTAAAAAATAGTGCCGCAGCCGGGTGATTATATGTTTTGGCACATCATTGACCGAAGTAAATTGACCGTAAACAAAGTCATTGTTCAAAACAGCGATTATCTTGTCGTCTGCCTCAGATCCATCAATCATACGTAATCCTCCGATAGGTTTTGCAGTAACCAGGATGTCGCCATGGTGGATGGCCTTCTCGGTGAGGACGACGATGTCAATCGGGTCGCCATCTCCCTTAATCCCCTTCTTGCCGGTTTTGGCGGAGCACAAATCACCGACGAGTTTTCCACAATAAGTTTGGGGGATAAATCCATACAAGGCCGGACAAACATTCGAATATTGCTGAGGACGGTCGATCTTTAGGTATCCGGAATCTTTGTCAACTTCATATTTCACGGTATCGGTCGGAACCACTTCAATAAAAGCAGTCACCTTTTCTGGTGCATGATCGCCAATATGAATTCCGTGCCATGGATGCGATTTATACCGCAATCCCATCAATCGTCCGATAGGATCTGAAAATTTATCTGCCATAATGCTCAAATTTTAAACTTATTACAATTATACCGATATTATGGTTCAATTGTGCTCTTATTTTTGAATCAAATTTAAACTTTCGGCTCCCACCCTTTCTCATACGACCTGCTCCAAAGCTTCTGAGCCTCCTTATCACCAATGATATGTCCGTTTTTGGGATCGACATGGATGTCCCTGCCTACACGCCATGAGATATTTCCGAGCTGCATGGCCACCACACTTTTAAATCCGGTTTCGACATCACAATTTGGTCGGCGGTTGTTCCGGATCGCATCCAAAAAGTCAGCCATGTGAAAACTGTCCAGTCCAAGACTTGGACTTGCAGTATTCCTTCCCTGCACATCCCCCTCAGCAACAAGAGATTTAATCTCCTCAACCAGCTTCCCAGCCAGATCATATACTTTATAACTGTCTCCACCGGTATCCAGACTACCGTTTTCGCCATAGAAAATGATCCCCCGATCCATTCCTTCGATTTTGCGGCCATTGGAACTCCTGTTTTCCCACATCAGGGATACCCTACCGGGATAATCCATTGTTATTATCTGTGTATCAGGGGTTTCCCAGTCATCTTTGTAGTTGTAGCGACCGCCAACGGAAGTAACTCTGGTGGGAAAGTCAACCCCAAGTCCCCAACGAGCCACATCTACTTCATGTGTTCCGTTGTTGAGTGCTTCACCTGTCCCCCAGTGCCAAGACCAGTGCCAGTTGTAATGAATCAATCCGTCTTTGTAAGGCATACGCGGAGCCGGTCCCTGCCAGAGGTCGTAATCAAGCCACTCAGGAACTTCGGCCGGTTTTAGAAAATTGGCTTTCCTGGTATTGGTGTACCAAGTTTTTGCAAGATAAACGCGTCCGATCAGCCCCTCTTTGAGTTTATTGATGCCCTGAGTTAGAACAGGTGCAGAACGACGCTGGGCGCCCATTTGAACGACGCGATCATATTTTCGTGCAGCTTCTATGGCCAACTCGCCTTCGCGAGGATTGTGACTCAAAGGCTTTTCTACATAGACATGTTTCCCGGCCTGGCAACCCATAATTGTGAGTGGTGCATGCCAATGGTCAGGGGTTGCAATGTAGATGGCATCGATACCTTTGTCTTCCAAAACTTTCCGACAATCTTTTTCCGAACCAGGGGTATTTGTTTGTCCGGCCTTCATCACAGCGGCAATGGCTTTGGGCATAGTCCTGGAATCGACATCACAAACGATGGCAACCTCGGCATTCTTTTGTTTTGCTATCGTGGCAACCATGCTTGTGCCCCGGCTGTTCAGACCAATAGCAGCAATACGAATCTTGTCATTGGCCCCAATAATGTTACGGTAACTCTTTGCACTAAAACCCATTGAAGCACTTACTATAGAAATTCCGGCTGATGAGACAGCTGCCTTCTTGATAAAATCCCTTCTGTTGTCCATTTGACTTGAATAGTTTGGTTTATATGTATTTAGAAAATTAAAAATGCCTGAAAATAGATAGTTAGCTAATGTAATCCAATATTAGCTAAATTTCCTGGAAATATCAAGGTAGCGACTAAAAAGAAGGGATTGAAAAGAATAAGTGTTGGTTACTTATAAATCAGGTTGATTTCTGCAAGCTCCTGACCAATTCTATGAATTCCCATCAATATCTTTTCTGTTTGCATTTCGGATGGCTTTTTATGTCCGGTGACATATTGTGATAACAAGGTGGGATTCATTCCAATTCTTTTTGCAAGCAATTTGGAGTTGATCACATTATAATATTGGAAAAATTGTCTAAAATCAAGTTCGAACTTTAAAATATCGCCTTCTAGAATTATATCCTGATCTTCATAAAATAGATTTGCAGCTTCGTGGGCATTCTTAATCAAATCCGCAATACTTCCGCCTGTAGTATAAATTGGGTAATCAACAGAATAGGCAGAAAACCCGGTGTCTGTTTTTTCTACAACCATGACAATTTTTTTTCCGATATCCTTCATGCTCTTTGTTTTATCTTAACCCAGCGTCCTTACGAATTTTAAGCTCTATTCCTTTCCCAAGTTCCTGACTTCCATGATTTGGGAAAATTATAGTTCCCGACTTTGAATAGTGTTTCATTTTAATATGAGAACCGCTTTGTGAAACCGCATACCATCCGTCATTAACCAGAATTCGCAACAATTCAGAACATTTCATTAAGAATCATTCTTACAAAGGTAAATAATTATTTACTTTATTCAAAAAATATGCTGCCAATTCGCAACACTATTTTCAAAAGCCTATGAATAATATTTCAAGCTCCCCAGCCCTCCCGGTCCAAACTTCGGTACTGAATGGCCTCCCCCAGGTGATCGGCCTGAATATTCTCTACTCCCTCAAGATCGGCTATTGTTCGGGCCACTTTAAGTATCCGGTCATAGGCTCTGGCTGATAGCCCCAGTTTTTCCATGGCATTTTTAAGAAGCGCCTCTCCTGCCCTGTCCGGAGTACAATACAGATGCAGCAACTTGGTATTCATCTGTGCATTGCAATATATTCCGGCTTCCTCAAAACGGAGACGCTGGATCTCCCTGGCGGCTATTACCCTGGCACGAATGGTGTCGCTCGATTCTCCCGAACTCATGGCCGAAAGCTTGTTAAACGGGACCGGTACGACTTCCAGATGAATATCAATACGGTCGAGCAGCGGACCTGATATCCTGTTAAGGTATTTTTGAACAATGCCCGGAGCGCAGACGCATTGTTTGGTTGGATGATTGTAAAACCCACAGGGACAAGGGTTCATCGAGGCAACCAACATGAATGAGGCCGGAAATTCTGCGGAAGATTTAGATCTTGATACCGTAATTGTTCGGTCTTCGAGAGGTTGCCTCATCACCTCAAGCACCGATCTTTTAAATTCGGGTAACTCATCCAGAAATAGTACGCCGTTATGCGCCAAAGAAATTTCTCCCGGCTGGGGTATGGTGCCCCCACCGACCAAAGCGGAATCAGAAATTGTATGGTGGGGACTACGAAATGGTCTTCCGATCATCAGGGAAGCCTGGTTTTCTATCTTCCCGGCTACGGAGTGTATTTTGGTGGTCTCCAACGCCTCCTTAAGTGTAAAAGGGGGAAGTATTGTAGGTATTCGTTTGGCCAGCATCGTTTTACCGGCCCCCGGAGGTCCGATCATGATCAGATTATGCCCACCTCCTGCCGCAATTTCCAGGGCTCTTTTTACATTTTCCTGGCCTTTGACTTCTGAGAAATCCACAGCAAACCGGTTTTTAACGGCATTAAACTCTTCGCGTGTGTCGATAACAGTTTGCTTCAGTGGAATGGCACTGTTGAAGAAGTCAATCACCTCCCGGATATTCTCGACTCCGTATATTTTCAGTTTGTCTACTACTGCTGCTTCCCTGGCATTTTGAATCGGAATGATCAATCCTTCGTAACCCTCCTCCCTGGCCCTGATCGCAATGGGAAGAACTCCTTTCACCGACTGCAATCCACCATCGAGTGAAAGCTCCCCCATCATTACAAACCGACCAATATCAGGAGCATTGATCTGCTCCGATGCCGAGAGTATTCCCATGGCAATGGGCAGATCATAACAGGAGCCCTCCTTATGAATATCGGCAGGGGCCATATTGATAACCGTTTTCTTACCCGGAAGCCTAAACCCATTGAAGCGCAGGGCAGCATCAATTCTTTGCTGGCTCTCGCGAACGGCAAGATCGGCAAGGCCTACCATGTTAAAACGGATTCCTCTGGAGATGTCAACTTCAATCGTAATGGTAGTGGCATCGATGCCTTGCACCGCACTGCCATAAGTTTTTATTAGCATGATTAGGTATTTTGCATTCCAAACGATGGAATACCCTTAAATGTACCGAATTTTGGGGAGAAAAGGAAATCTTTCCGGTTAAGACGACAGAGAGTCGTGACGATTATATCCGAATCAAGCCGATAGACGTCATAAAAAATACAGCTATATTTGTCTTGGAAATGTGCCTGTTTCAGGCTTTTTTTCATAGGGAGGAATCCAACTATTAATATTGTACAAGTGTCAGACGTTATCCATCTTTTGCCCGACTCTGTTGCCAACCAGATTGCTGCCGGAGAAGTAATCCAGCGGCCAGCTTCCGTTGTTAAAGAGCTGGTAGAGAACGCCATTGATGCCGGAGGAGATACGATCACCGTGAATGTTAAGGACGCAGGTCGTACCCTGATTCAGGTGACAGATAACGGAAAGGGAATGTCGCCGACCGATGCGCGAATGTCGTTTGAGCGCCATGCCACTTCAAAAATCAATGAGGCCAATGATCTGTTTTGTATCCGAACGATGGGTTTCCGGGGAGAAGCACTGGCATCCATAGCGTCGGTGGCAGAGGTTGAATTGCGCACCCGTCAGCAAGGAGAAGAGCTAGGTACTTTTCTGCATATACTAGGTTCTGTGTTACAAAAACAACAAACCGACCACTGTCCGGAAGGATCAAATTTCTCTGTAAAAAACCTCTTTTTCAATGTTCCTGCACGTCGGAAATTTCTAAAATCCAACTCTTACGAGCTAAAAAATATCATCACCGAAATACAACGGATATCCCTGGCAAATCCCGAAATTGCCATCAATTTTTTCCACAACCAGTCGCCGGTATATGAATTGGCTTCAGAAAATATCAGGAAAAGAATTGTCGGCCTATTCGGCAAATCGATCAATCAGAGCCTGACACCCGTAGAAGTCGAAACAACGCTAATCAAAGTTTCCGGTTTTATCGGTCAGCCGAAATTTGCCAAAAAAAGTTTCGGCGAACAGTTTTTCTTTGTCAACGGCCGTTTCATGAAGCATCCATTCTTCCACCGGGCAGTGATGAATGCTTATGAACGGATTCTGCCTCCCGATGCAGTCCCCTCCTATTTCCTATACCTTGAAGTGGATCCAGCAACCATCGATATCAATATCCATCCGACAAAAACTGAGATAAAATTTGAGGATGAGCAAGCGATCTGGCACATTTTAAGTGCCTGTATCCGGGAATCCATAGGCAAATACAATCTGATGCCAACCATCGATTTCGACCAGCGCGGTTCCATTGAAATACCTGTTCCCCCTGGAAGAGGCAGCAGCTTTGCTCCTCCAGAGATTGAAATCAACCGTCATTACAACCCTTTTCAGCAGGAGAGCTATCCGGGCTACCGGAACGAGCAGGACCGGAATGCAGGGCAGTGGGAGAAGCTTTATCAGGGAATGGAGGGAAAGACGGG
>JBAXED010000095.1:0-16175 GCA_037140615.1 Prolixibacteraceae bacterium | reverse complement strand
CTAACTGTCTTTCAAGTTGGATTTTTTAAACCCCGAAAAACCGAGGAAAACAGGATAAAAAGGGCATCCGATTGGATGCCCTTTTTATTTTATCTAATTCTATTTTCTTATTGGAAAAGCAGTTTAAAATTCTGATCGTTGGCATATTTGTCAAACTCCCGGTCGTTCTGGGCAATCACCTTGTAGGCAGAATCCTTTTTAATAGCGTTAACCAATGATTCGTACATAGGGCCGGTTTTGCCTGTGCGGGCAGCTACGATGGCTTTCAGATAGGCAATACGTCCTGATTCAACTGGTGCAGCGTTCAATGTGGTCAATGCACCGTTGTTGTCGCCATTCAGCAATTGAGCAAGAGCACGATTGGCAAAGCTGGTAGATTTTGCATCCAGATATTTCACGGCAGTGTCATAGTCTCCCTGTTTGATTTTCAGGATACCCATGTTTTCGCGAACCTCTTTTCCTGCACCTGTGGCAGCGCCAAAGAATACTTCTGCTTTAGACCAGTCTCCATTTTTGAGAGCTACGCAACCGAGGTTGTTTTGAACAATTGTATTCTTTGGATCCAACTGATCAGCTTTCTGGAAATTCTTGTCAGCCGCTGCAAAATCTCCTTCATTTAACTGGGCATATCCAAGGTTATTAAAACCTCTCCAGTCGTCTGAATAAATCTTGGTAAAGCTGGCAAAGATCGCCTTCTGCTTGGCTGGATCGTTCGTGATTGTCGCGGCATAAAGCAATTCTGCCTGGTTCAATTTAGATGGGTCTGATTCTGCCAGTTTAGCAATTTCTGCATCAGTTTTGCCAATCAGGCTAACACTTGCGGTAATTTTTGCGCGACGAAGTTGTGGCAAAATCTCATCAGCAACCTTAGTGAAAGCAGAAGAGAGGTTTTTAATTTCACGCTCACGAACTTCCGGATCGGAATACATGGCCAATACACGAAGGATCAAATCTTTATCCTGAATATTGGATTTCTCCATCAATGATTTAAAGCCTTCCCAGTCCTCAGGGGTATTTTTAGAAGTGACATTTGCCTTTACTTTGCTTTTCTTAAGATCTTTTTCCAATACATCGGAGGCAGAACCTTCACGTTTACCAGCTAGTTTGGAATTCAAATCCATAGTACCATCAGGTGATGCGTAAGCAGAAACCTCAATTCCCTTAAGTTCCTTCCTATCTGCACTGTAAGCTTCAACAATATATTTGTTCAAGTGAGCAACCTCTGCCTTTGTCAGCTCTTTTGGCCTGACGTCAGCACTGTTGATCAGATAGATAAGATCAGCCATGTAAGCATCCGGCACGATTCTTTGGTATTTGTCAAGAGTTGGATCATAGATACCCGTTGTGTTGGCTTTCTTTTGCCATCCAGTTATTGCAAGCGGACTGTTGTCAACCAAAGTTGATGTAGCTATGACTCCCTTTGCCACGGTTACAGTCTTGAATGTAACAGACTTGGATCCTTGAGATGCACTTATACGAAGCTCAAGTTCTGAACGTTGCATATCTTTGTTGTATGGAAGTGATCCCTTAACGCTGTTGCTGCCACCGGCTACTTTTGGAATAACCTTGTTGTTGGCTTTAACTTTTTCGCCCTGCAGGGAGTAAGTAGCCAAAGCAGTTTCTCCATTGCTATATTTTAATACCGGAGTGACAGTCATAGTTACTTTTGGTGCAAAGTAATTAGCCGGAAACTGGCTCTGAATGGAAGCATCAACTTTGCCTCCATGGGTTTCAAGAACCTCTGGAACGACTGTATAATTTATCAGATTTGCATTTTTCTGCATTTTTTTAAGAGGTGAACATCCTGTAACCAGGATTGCGCTCATTGCAAAAAGGATTGGAATCACTAATTTAATTTTCATCATAAAATGTCTTGATTGATTAATAGCTGCAATTGATATTTAGATTTGAGCTTATAAAAATAACACTTTTCCAGTAAGAAAATTGTGAATATTTGTTAATTGTTAAAATTCAGGTTCTAAAATTTCTCTGCGGATTCCGATCCAGTCGATGGGCTTCGTTACTAGATTGCGAAGCATCTTGTAGTGCTCATTAGATTCAACAAAATCAATTTTCGAGGTATCTATGATTAGTACAGGGAAATCGTTCTGCTGCGAGAAAAAAGTAAAATAGCCTTCTCTGATCTTTTTTAAATAATCGGCATCAATGGATTGTTCATAATCTCTGCCCCGTTTCCGGATATTCACAAGAAGCAGCTCTTCGGGCAGGTGCAGATAGACAAAAAGGTCAGGCTTTGGAAGCCTTTCATATATGATATCAAAGAAATTACGGTAAAGGTTGTACTCATCCTGTGCCAGTGTATTTTGTGCAAAGATGAGTGACTTCATGAAATAGTAGTCAGCAATGGTATGCTGGTGAAACAGATCCCTGTTGGTGAGTTCCTTCTTCAGCTGACCATATCTCTCTGCCAGAAAAGACAGCTCAAGAGGGAACGAATATTTTTCAGGATCATTGTAAAATTTAGGCAGGAAAGGGTTTTCGGCAAACTGCTCCAGGATAAGCTTGGCGTCATATTCTTCGCTTAGCATTTTAGCAAAAGTGGTCTTGCCTGCACCAATATTTCCCTCAATAACCAGAAAATCAAGATTCATCGTTCTACGTCAAATTGTTTGGTTGAATCCCTAAAAGTAAAATAAAAAATGCCCGCTGTTAACGGGCATTTAAACTATCATAGAAATTTTTTATTCCTGATTTGGTTTCTTGAGCGAGTGACTGTGCGTCGGTGCTTTACGCTCCTCATTTTGGTAAGGTTGTCTTTCGCCACGACCAAAGTCCCTATCGCCACGATTCTGATCGCGATCGCCACGACCATGATCCCTGTCTCCTCTTCCCTGCTCTCTTTCTACAAAACCTTCAGGTTTTGGCATCAAGGCTTTCATGGAGAGTTTCAGTTTACCAGTACGTTGCTCAACTTCCAGCAGTTTCACCTTTACGATGTCGCCAACACTGAGAACATCTTCTGGTTTATCGATCCTCTTCCAGTCAAATTCCGAGACGTGTAACAATCCCTCTTTGCCCGGCATGATTTCAATAAACGCGCCGAACTGAACGATTGATTTCACCTTTCCTTCATACACTTCTCCTGGTTCAGGAAGCGCAACAATGGCACGAATCCGTGCAACGGCTGCATCAATGGATGACTTATCGGGTGCACTGATTTCAACGTATCCCATGTCATCAATTTCCTCGATGGCAATGGTTGCTTTTGTATCAGCCTGAATCTGCTGGATAATTTTGCCGCCAGGACCAATAACAGGACCGATCATGTCTTTAGGGATAGTCATCTTGACAATCCTTGGCACATTTGGCTTGTAGTCATCGCGAGGAACGCTGATCACTTCAAGGATTTTGCCCATGATGTGCTCACGACCTTGTTTGGCTTGATTCAGTGCCTTTGAAAGCACCTCGTATGACAAACCGTCAACTTTGATATCCATCTGGGTTGCTGTAATACCTTTTTCAGTTCCGGTAACCTTGAAGTCCATGTCACCAAGGTGATCTTCGTCTCCCAGAATATCAGAAAGGACAGCAAATTTATCCGAATTTTTGTCGGTGATCAAGCCCATTGCAATTCCTGAAACAGGGCGTTTCATGTTGACACCTGCATCCAGCAGTGCCATGGTTCCGGCACAAACCGTTGCCATGGAAGAAGAACCATTGGATTCCAAAATATCCGATACTATTCGAACGATGTAAGGGAATCCTTCAGGAATCATTCTCTTTAAGGCACGATGTGCCAAATTTCCGTGGCCGATTTCGCGGCGGGAAAGTCCTCTTGGCGTTTTTGCCTCGCCTGTGCTGAACGGAGGGAAGTTATAATGAAGCAAAAAGCGCTCTTTGCCTTTAAAAGTAACATTGTCGATGATTTTTTCATCCATCTTGGTACCCAGCGTAACGCTGCTCAGTGACTGAGTTTCGCCACGTGTGAAAATGGAAGATCCGTGTGATCCGGGCAGGTAATTAACCTCACCCCAGATGGCACGAATTTCTGATGTTGAACGTCCATCCAGACGAATACCTTCATCGAGGATCATGCGGCGCATGGCCTCTTTCTCAACATCATGGTAATATTTTCCGATCAAAGTTTTGTTGACTTCTCCGGCCTCTTTCCCTTCGCTGTATGCTGTGGTAAACTCCTCTTTGATTTTGGCAAAAGAGTCGTAACGCAGGTGTTTGTCGTTGATCAGAGAACGGGCAACCTTGTAAACTTTGTCGTAGGTAGATTTCCAGATTTCAGCTCGCAGTGTCTCGTCGTTCTCTTCGTGGCAATAGGTGCGCTTCACAACGCCAACTTCTGCAGCAAGTTCTTCCTGAATCTTGCAGTGAATCTTGATGTTGTCGTGGGCAATCTTGATGGCTTCGAGCATCTCAGCTTCAGAAACCTCATCCATTTCGCCTTCCACCATCATGATGTTGTCGTACGATGCACCTACCATGATGTCGATATCTGCTTCAGCCAGCTGCTCGGCAGACGGATTTAGCACAAAGGCACCTTTGATACGGGCAACCCTTACTTCAGATATTGGACCGTTGAATGGAATATTTGAAACGGCAATTGCTGCGGAAGCCGCCAATCCTGCAAGGCAATCGGGCATTTCGTTCTTGCCGGAAGAGATCAATGAGATCATCACCACTGTTTCTGCGTGGTAATCCTCAGGGAAAAGCGGACGTAATGCGCGGTCGACCAATCTGGCAATCAGAATTTCATCATCCGACGGACGCGCTTCTCTCTTCATGAAACCTCCAGGGAACCTACCAACAGCAGAAAATTTCTCGCGGTAATCAACCGAAAGAGGCATGAAATCAACGTTCGCTGCTGCCTCATTGGCAGAAACGACAGTTGCCAGCAACATGGTATCACCCATTTTTACTACAACAGCACCATCGGCCTGCTTGGCCAGCTTACCGGTCTCAATCTGGATTGTACGGCCATCGCCCAGATCAATCGTCTTTGTTATTGCTTTGTACATATTATCGTAACCAATTAAATTGTAATTCTAAAAGAATAGGGTAAAACAGAATTAAAAGATGCAAAAAAGGCAATCCGAAAATTGCCTTTTGAGGTTGTTCGCTTATTTACGAAGATTTAATTCTTTGATAATGGTACGATAGCGATCAATGTCTTTGCGCTTCAGATAATCGAGCAAAGAACGACGCTTTCCGACCATTTGGATCAGGGCACGCTGGGTGCTGAAATCTTTCTTGTTGGATTTCAAGTGCTCTGTAAGATGGGTGATGCGAAATGAAAAGAGGGCAATTTGTCCTTCTGAGGTACCTGTGTCGGTAGCACTCTTGCCATACTTCTCGAAAAATGTTTTTTTAATCTCAGGATTCAAATACATAATAATTGTTTTATCAATGATACAATGACCACTCCGCAGGATTCGTGTTCGATCACAACGGCTTGGTATTAATTGGGTGCAAAAGTACAAAAAATATTATTTCCTGCAAACAGTTAATTTGTTGAAAGTGAACTAAAGTGAACTAAAGTGACTAAAGTGACTAAAGTAATTGTAGAGGCTAGAGTCGGAGCGATTTACCTATTGAAGTGAAAAGGGCTAGTAATTCCGAAGCTTCGTTCAGAACAGTAATTATTTCATCAGATGTAACCCATTCCAATTCGTTTAAAATTCCCAACCAATAAACTGTTTCACTGGATTCAAATTCGCACAGCCTGATTTTATTTGAGAAATCAGCTCTACTACGAGAGCGGTTGGATTCGTGGTAATTGGCCCCAATACTTGTTCCTGATTTTGTGATTTGATATCTTAAAACCTTACTTTCTGGAGTCCAAGGTAATTTGCCTGACAATCTAATAATTGAAATCGCAAACTTCCTAGTCCTCACTTCCAACTTCAATGCAAACTCTTTATTATCCGTTTCCTAAAACTTTAGTTCACTTTAGTCACTCTAGTCACTTTAGTCACTATGTGTTATCAACTTCTGCCCAATCGAACACTCCAGGCATCTGCAGGGTTCGCAGTATTCGTGGTGAAGATGGATAAGGGCCTGCGATTCGAGGGCATTGAACGCCTGTATGCCGGCATCGGCCCAATGTCGAAGAAGTGTGTTGTTCTCGGCAGGTAGCTCTTCCATCATTGAAAGGGCTATCTCTTTTAATTCAGTCTTGTTGTTGCGATCGCCATAGAGAAAGAGAAAAGGAACAAGCACATTGACCAAAATCAGTTGAAAAGAATTTTCACCCATCTCCTTTTTTTGACTTCGGGATGTTTTGAGAAAAGTATAGTGATTGTCCCAGTAGGAAGATGTTTCGGCTCTGAAAAGTGACCGGTAGTCGTTCACATCTCTCATCCTGATGACTGTCGAGAAGAGGGAGTTGCAATTGTGCATAAGTCCGGCAAACTGCGCCAGCCTGATGGTTGGAAAATTCAGTGGATGCATGCGCATGAATTTCCAGAGGTGACCGGCAATCGGCTTTAGTCCATATTTAGCTGCAAGGAATTCATATTCAGTCTTGAGAGCAAGAGGATATTCATCCAGAAGCAAATATTCATGGCACAATCCTGACTGACCGAATAGAAGGGCCTCCAACTGGAATAACTGATCTTTGTGCTTTTGTAATATGGAGAGCGGAAGCGAACGTGCCAGCATCTCAAAAGGATCGCCATTAAGCCGAAATCCAAAACTTCGGGCCAGAAACAGGTAAAATGTTTCGCCCCAGTCGCCTTTGGATGTCTCCAGCAAGGTCTCAATATTTCCAATCTTCTTTTGAAGCCTTTCGATGGCCATTCCATTGAGAAAGAAGCGAATTCGGAAAGGATCAATTTTGTTGATTTGAGAGGCACAATTGACCCAGTCGTGCTGTTTCATCAATGCTTCATAATTGTGCTCAATCCAAAGTGGCCAGCCAATTTCTATGGTGGGGATGGAGGAACCAGCCTTGTTGTAAACGACCCCATCGTTTTCTGCCACCACATGCAGGATGGTATTTCCGTAAAGCGGATCAGACTGATGTCCATGCCGGTTCCAGTCGGAAGCCCGCAGGTGAATCTCCACATTGCCGGCCCAGAGTGTCTTTCCGATTTTTATCCGGGAATCAAAAAAATCTGGTCCGGCATGAATGTTATGCCTGCCAACATTCACAATTTCAACGGACTCTCCATCTGAAGTTGTCTGCTTTTCGGGCTCAAATAACCTATGCTTCCAGAGAAAATGGAGAAAATCTTCTTTCATCATTTTTCATAATCAGATACCATAAGTTAAGGCAATCTGAATAGAATAAGAAGGAAGAAGTCGAAATTTACACCTGACAGGTTTTGGAAACCTGTCAGGTGTATAGGTCTAAATTTTCCGAATCAGCGTCATACCGTCGCGCAAAGGAAGAATGGTGGCTTCGACCCGGGGATCGCTTTTTATAAAGTCGTTAAAGGCTAGAATGGCAAGGGTTTGCTCATCGTTTCGTGCAATCTTGCCAACTATTTTTCCTCCCCAGAGGGTGTTGTCAGCAATGAGGAGTCCACCGGGAGTAATCTTTGGAAGAATCAACTCGTAATGTGATAGGTATTGCCTTTTATCTGCATCCAGGAAGGCCAGCTCAAATTGCTCATTCAGCTTTGGAAGAATATCTGTTGCATCGCCAATGTGCTGAATAATGCAACCTTTTAATCCGGTTTCAGCAAAATAGCTGGCAGCGAACTCTTCCAGTTCGTCGTTGATCTCTATGGTGTGGAGCTTTCCGCCGACAGGCAGGCCTTTTGCAAGACAGATGGCCGAATAACCGGTGTATGTACCTATTTCGAGAATTCTTTTGGGCGAGATCATCTTGCTGAAAAAGGTCAGCAAACTTCCCTGCAGATGCCCTGAGCACATTCGTCCGTTGACCAGCCTTAAATGCGTTTCGCGGTACAATCGCCTGAGCACAGGATCCTCGCCAATGGTGTGCGCGAGGATATAATTTTCGAGTTGCTGATCGATCTTCATCATTGGTAAATCAATCTCGACAGATAATCGGGTCTAAGAATCCGGTTGGCAACATCCCGGAGTTGAGAGGCAGTAATTTCACTGATTCTTTTATAGATATCATCCAGACTTTCCACCTTGTTAAAAACGAGCATGCTTTTCCCGATGGCAAGCATCAGGTCTTCATGGTTTTCCTGCGACATGGCCAACTGACCGATGAGTTGCTTTCTAGCTTTGCTCAGTTGCAAATCACCTAAAGCCTTTTCTTGCAGCAACCTGATCTCCTTGTCTATCAGACTTAATGCTCTTTCCAGATTCTCCGGATCCGTTCCAAAATAAATTGTCAGCGTACCAGTATCCGAGTATGCGGTATAGGATGACTCCAGATTGTAGGCAATTCCGTTGCGTTCGCGCAGACTCATGTTTAGCCTCGAATTGCCGGATTGCCCTCCCAAAATACTGTTAAGCAGCACCAGCGATAAACGATCAGGATGATACACATCGAAGGCTTCTCCACCTAAAATACAATGTGCCTGAAAAGTTCCTTTCTCCACCACTTTCTGTCCCGGTTGATACGCTTTGAAACGTTCCCTTCTTTCAGTGCGCAGATTGGAAGTGAGTCTCTCAAAATAACGCTGTGCAAGTTGAAAAAATTTCTTAGCCGGGATATTGCCCACCGAGCAGATGACCATTTGATCGGTATGGTAGTTTTCCTTCATGAAACGTCGGATGTCTTCGGATCTGAAACTCCGGACAAGTTCGGGCGTTCCAAGAATATTTCTTCCCATTGGATGACCGTCAAAAATCAACTCCTCAAATTCATCAAAGATCAATTCGGAAGGGTTATCGTTGTATGAGTTAATTTCATCGACTATCACCTCCTGTTCCTTTTTCAACTCCTTTTCGGGGAAAGTACTGTCGATGAGGATATCACTGAATAACTCGATGGTGCGCTCGTAATATTCGCAGAGAAAAGAGGCATGAATGGCGGTCTCCTCTTTGGAAGTGTAAGCATTCATCTCTCCCCCTACATCTTCGAGCCGGCTGATAATGTGATATGCCTTTCTTTTGGCTGTTCCCTTGAAAATGGTATGCTCAATGAAGTGTGCCATCCCCTGTTCGGTAGGGGTTTCATCCCTCGAACCGGTGTTGATAACCACTCCGCAGTGGGCAACCGGAGAATCGACTCTGGTATGAATCAGCCGGATCCCGTTGGGCAATGTCATTGAGGTATATTCCATACAAAATATTCAGGTCGGCAAAGATAAACAAAAAAGAAAGGGTAAAGATTGCTCTTTACCCTTTCGTGGTGCCACCAAGAATCGAACTAGGGACACACGGATTTTCAGTCCGTTGCTCTACCAACTGAGCTATGGCACCTTATTTAAATGAGGTGCAAAGATAAACATTAAATCTTTCCTGCCAAAAATATGGGAGAATTTTAAAGCAACATTCGGCTACTTTTCCCAAACCTTTCGGTTTTCCTGGATGTAATCAGCCAACTTCCTTGGTTTGGAGCCTGTCAGGTCTTCGAAAACCGACGAAACAACACCCATTTTACCGCTTCTGGCTGCGCCATATAGCAAGGAAAGTGTTAGGATAAAAGGCAATCCGGTTTTCTCAAGCATCTTTTGCCGGATAAATTTTATGGCCAGTGGATGTGAATACTTTATCTCTCTGCCCAATTCAGCGGAGAAGAGAGCTGCAATTTTGTAAAAATCCATTGGTTCCTGACCGGTAAGTTCGTACTCTTTGCCTTCATGACCGCTTTTGGTAAGCAATTCAACAACCACCCTGGCAACATCTTTGGCATCAATATAATTGACCATTCCTGCCCCGGCAGGAATATACAACCGGTCATTCTGCTTGATTTCCTGCTTGTGTAAAGTAACCAGGTTTTGCATGTACAAGGATGGACGAACAACAGTGTAGGGGATGTCCATTTTTTTCAAGTGGGTTTCAATCCTGTGGTTGGCAAAGACTCTGTTTCGTTCGGCCCTGACAATAGAGACAAAAACAATGTGTTTGACACCGGACTTTTCGACTTGATCAAGAAACGGAAAAATATGCTTAGATACGTCTGAAAACTGATTAGGCCTGATTAACAGTAATTTATTAACCCCTTTGAGTGCCGGAGCGAAAGTTGACGGCTCATCAAAATTAAATTTCACAAAATGAGCCCCATCAATTCCACCCAGTTTCTGCGCCTTCTCTATATTTCTCACAGCTGCAACGACCTCAAAATCCCGCTCTTTTTTGTCCAGTAAGAAACGCACAGTCGATAGACCGACATTGCCTGTCGCACCCGTTACTAAGATTTTATCCATAGATGGATCAAAAATTAAATTCGAAAAGTTAAAATCCGAAGACTAACGGGGCAAAAATATATTTTTTAACAATCAATCCTCTCTCGAAGCAGCAAAAATCTCTTCGATTATGTCACAGTATTTATTTTCGACTACTTTTCGCTTTAATTTTAGTGTTTGTGAGAGCTCTCCGGATTGTGCAGACCAGGAATCAGCAACCAACCTGAAACGCTTGATTTCCTCATGAAGACCAAGTGTTTTGTTAACTTCCCTGACCTCTGCCTGGAACATTGCAATGATTTCCGGCTGTGAAATCAAGTCGGCATTGTCTGTAAATAGAATTTTATTTTCCTGACAACATTCGTGTAAGTAGACGAAACTTGGAGAAATCAAGGCACTCGCAAATTTTTCGTTGTTGCCAATAACGATGGCCTGTTCTATCAATACTGATTCTTTCAGCTTGTTTTCAATTAGTTGTGGAGCAATATACTTCCCTCCCGAAAGTTTAAATATCTCCTTTTTTCTGTCAGTAATTTTAAGATATTTCCCTTCGTCAAGCATTCCAACGTCACCGGTATGGAACCAGCCATCGGCATCTATCACCTCACTGGTCAGTCCGGGCTCCTTGTAGTAACCCATCATCAAGTTTGGTCCTCTTGCAAGAATCTCACCATCAGCGGCTATCTTAACCTCAACACCCTTAATAACCGGGCCATTTGTACCGATCTTGATTTCGCCAGTAACGGCATTGCTCACAGCTATTACCGGGGAGGTTTCCGTTAAACCATAACCTTCGAGAACTTTCAGTCCGGCGGCACTGAAAACCCGGGCAATACGTGATTGTAAAAGGGCTCCTCCGGAAACAATCAGTTGGATATTTCCTCCCAATCCGGCACGCCATTTGGAATAAATTAGCTTATCAGCAATGGCCATTTTGATTTTCTTGATCAGTCCAACCTTTTGATTGAATGCAAAATCCTTACCCAAATCAACGGCCCAAAAGAATAGTTTAAATTTAATGCCTGTCAGCAATTTTCCTTTCGCCATAATCCCGTCGTAAACACTTTCCATCAAACGTGGAACGGCTGTAAAAATATGCGGCTTAACCTCTTTAATTGATTGAACTATCTGCGGAAGGCTTTCCACATAATAGATCCCGATTCCGCGGTACATGAAAAGATTGTTTACTGTACGTTCGAAAATATGGCAAAGGGGCAAAAATGAAATGGATCGGTGCCCCAATCCAAGGTCAAAATGGTCTGAGCAAGTTTTGAAATTGGAGACAAGATTTCTGTGAGACAACATTACTCCCTTGGGAACACCAGTGGTACCGCTGGTATAGATCATGGTCACCATCTCTTCTTCACGGATACTATCTTTAATGGCTGTAAGTTTTGAACGGAGATTTTCTTCATTTTTCTCGCCCAAAGCCAAAAGCACTGACAGGTGTTCTGCACCTGGCACCTCGTTGAAGGTAAATATCTTTTCCATACTTACAACCTCAACCACTACCGGGGAAAGTTTGTTGTACAGCTTTTCGTCCGATATGAATAAAAAGCGAATCTCTGCATGGTTGAAAATATAGCTATACTCGTCTTCGCTAATCGTTGGATAAACAGGCACATGCACTGCTCCAGTCATGGAAAGGGCCATATCAACAAAGCTCCATTCAGGTCTGTTTCCACTCACAGTTGATACTCTGTCCCCTTTTTGAATACCCAGAGACAACAATCCATAAGCAAGCAGCTCTGCTTGTCTGGCGAACTCAGCAGTGCTGTATTTAACCCAGGTATTTCCCTGTTTCCCGGCTACTGCATCTTCGCGGGGTACATTTAAGAGACAATGCTCAAGAAGATCGAACGTGCGTGTTAACTCCATGATATAATTTTTGCTCTAAATGTAAATATTATTGATATCTGGAAATTGTGATTTTGGTCAAGTACTTGATTCAGTTAGGAAATTCCAGCTACTTTACTGCTATTTAGAATGAACCTTTCGAATGTTAAAGTGGATTTTTCAAGATACTGGCCCATCTTCAAAATAAACTAAATCTTTACCATCATCTTATTTCGCCACAAGTAATGAGCAACAAGATAACAGAGCATGTAGATGATGATAAATCCCAAAAGTGCTTGCCAGAGTGGGGCAGCGGATGGAAGGACAGATCCGTGCAGATCGATCAGAATATTCTGTACAATATAGATTAACAGCGGGTTAATGCCCAAAATAGTCAGATGAGGGATTTCAATTTTAAAAATATCATTGACAAAATAGAAAAGCAGGAAAGTGATAAACCCGATTCCGGATGAAAGAATGGGATAAGCAATGCTCATGCTACGTTGCGAAAACTGCCATACTTCCTGAGGCTGAAGCAAGGAGAGCAGATGCCCGAGAATGATCAGTATCGTTCCGGATATCAATGTATAACGGATAAAATTCTTCGAACTGCTCTCATTCAGAAAATCAAATAAAATAGTTCCAAAAAGCAGGATCGAGACCCAACTTAGCGGCCCCAGCGGTCCGCCATCTATGCTATTTGCCATCGTCCAGACACCATATCCGGCATAGATGAATAGCAACTGGTAGCTGATCAGAAATGAAATGGCGGCAATGGCTCTGACAGTTTTAGTTCCGGTGATAAAAGGGATGGCCAGCAATCCGGCAAAACCAATATCAACCAAAGCATCCCAAATATCGACTTTGATATTGGGTCCATAGAGCACAAATCCGATAAGAATCAAAATCAGGTATCGCTTAATGGTATGAATGAGAGCGTTCTTGTAACCATTCCTTTCAACCATTCTTACAAACGAAATTCTCAACCCCATTCCTACTGCAATCAGAAAAAAGGGAGCAATGGTATTGGCAAAAGTCATCCCGTAATGAGGATGTTTGAAGGTTTCTGGAATCACATCGAAATGGTTCAGGTAGTTTACCATGATCATTCCGAATATGGCAAAGCCACGAAACTGGTCGATGGACAGTTTCCGTTTGTTACTGTTATCTAGCGTAGTAGTCATCCATTGAACGAATAACGAACAGTGATCAGTGAACAATGAAATTCAATATACTATACGCTAATCACTATTCGATATTCACTATTCGTTGTTCACTATTCGTTGTTCACTAATTATCTCTTTGGCTTTTTCAAGCAAACCAGGAATTCCGTTCGGGTTCTTTCCGCCGGCACTGGCATAGAACGGCTGACCGCCTCCACCACCGTCCACCAATTTGGCTAATTCGCGTACAATGTTGCCGGCATGCAAACCTCTCTCTTTGACCAGATTATCTGCTATCATCACGTGCACAGATGCCTTTCCGTCGATCTCCGCAGCAAATACCAGGAACAAATTATCTACCTCCCCTTTTAGCTGAAACGCCAGGTCTTTGATAATTCCGGCATCATCAACGGGCAGTTTACTTGCCAGGAAGTTGATTCCATTTACAGTTGTGATTTGTTTGAGCAGCTCCTTTTTTAATCCGGAGGCTGCCTCCTTTTTAAATGCCTCCAACTGACTGTTCAAAGCACTTACCTTTTGCAGCAATTGCTCTACCGCGCCTTTCAAATCTGAAGGATTGTTCAGAAGTGTAGCCAACTCTTTGGCTGTTTTCATCTTCTGACGGAGAAATGCTTCTGCCTTCTCGCCAGTGATGGCTTCGATTCTTCTCACTCCTGCGGAGATTGAGCCTTCCGAAATGATCACGAACTGGCCAATTTCTCCAGTGGCAGTCACATGGATGCCTCCGCACAATTCGATCGAGTCACCAAATTTGATGACTCGAACCTTGTCGCCGTATTTTTCTCCAAAAAGAGCAATGGCACCAAGTTTTTCGGCATCTGCCATGGGCACCTCGCGGCATTCGTCCCTGTTCGAATTTTGACGAATCAGTTCGTTGACCCTTTTTTCAACTTGCTCGAGCTCCTCTTCCGAGACTTTCTGGAAATGTGAAAAGTCAAACCTCAGTGAATCCGGAGTAACCAGCGAGCCTTTTTGCTCAATGTGTGTGCCCAACACCTCTCTCAGGGCATGGTCAAGCAAGTGCGTGGCAGTATGGTTTCCGGCTGTTGAGCGCTGTTTTGTACTATTTACTTGTCCGGCAAAAGTAGCAGAAGGATCGGCTGGCAACTTTTTGGCAAGGTGAACAGTTAGTCCGTTTTCTTTGACTGTATCGAAAATTTCCAATTTTGCACCATCGCTTTCGATCCATCCGGTATCACCTATCTGACCGCCAGATTCAGCATAAAATGGCGTTTTATCAAAAACCAACTGAAAATACTCACCCTTTTTATCTTTGACTTTCCGGTAACGGCATATTTTTAATTCCGATTCCTGTGCATCATAGCCAACAAATTCACTTTCAATAGATGGGCGGATTTCAATCCAATCGCCCGTTTCCAGCTGAGTGGCATTCCGTGAGCGGTTTTTCTGCTCCTCCATGGCTTTTTCAAACTCATCACGGTTCACGGTGAAAGACTCTTCGCGCAGAATCAATTCGGTCAGATCGAGCGGAAATCCATAAGTATCATACAATTCAAAGGCAACCACACCGCTAACTTCGGTTTGGCCCTTTTTCCTGGCAACGCCCATGATATTTTCAAGCATGCGGATACCGGTTTCGAGGGTACGCAGGAAAGAATCTTCCTCTTCGCGGATAACCTTTGTAACAAGATCCCGTTGTTTATTTAATTCAGGGAAAGCGCCACCCATCTGATCGGCCAATACATTGATCAGTTGGTGCATAAACGGTTTTCTAAACCCCAGAAAAGTATAGCCGTAGCGAACGGCCCTGCGTAAAATGCGGCGAATTACATAACCGGCTTTGTTGTTCGACGGCAATTGACCGTCGGTGATAGCAAAAGCGATGGCACGAATGTGGTCGGCAATGACACGCATGGCAATATCCGACTTCTCATCTTCGCCATATTTTTTCCCGGCCAGGAATCCGAGCTCGGTAATGACCGGTTGAAATACATCGGTATCGTAATTGGACTGTTTCTTTTGGAGCACCATGCAGAGGCGTTCGAAGCCCATCCCAGTATCCACATGTTTAGCAGGTAGCTCTTCCAGCTGACCATTTGCCTTGCGGTTGAACTGAATAAAGACGAGGTTCCAGATTTCGATGACCTGTGGATGGCTTTCGTTCACCAATGCCCTACCGGGGATCAGGGATCTCTCATCATCGTTGCGGATATCCACATGTATTTCGGAACAAGGGCCACAAGGACCGCTGTCACCCATTTCCCAGAAATTATCCTTTTTGTTGCCAAAGAGTATCTGATCTTCTGGAAGATATTTCTTCCACAAAGCCAATGCTTCTGAATCAACGGGAACACCATCTTTGGCATCACCCTCAAAGACTGTGGCATATAAGCGGTCGACAGGAATATTGAATTTACCCACCAGCAGTTCCCAGGCCCAGTCGATGGCTTCATTTTTGAAATAATCGCCAAAGGACCAGTTTCCCAGCATCTCGAACATCGTGTGGTGATAGGTATCATGGCCTACTTCCTCCAGATCGTTGTGCTTTCCGGATACGCGCAGACATTTCTGGGTATCAGCGATCCGCGGACTTTTAACAGGAGCATTGCCCAGAAAGATATCCTTGAACTGGTTCATCCCGGCATTGGTAAACATCAAAGTCGGGTCATTTTTTACCACCATTGGTGCCGAGGGTACAATCTGGTGCGATTTGGAGGCGAAAAAGTCCAAAAATGCTTCGCGTATCTGTTTTGAATCCATTCCGGTATAATGTTAAAAACCTTTAAATGGCATCGATCATCCTTTCAAAAATCTCAAAATGCCTATAAATAAACTAATTTTGCCCGTTGAAAGTACTTTGGAGGTGGTCAAAATCGTTGCAAAATTAGATTATTTCATTAATTTTGGCCTACCTCTGTTCAAAATAAATCATTTAGAATGGGCATTA
>JBAXED010000094.1:0-16408 GCA_037140615.1 Prolixibacteraceae bacterium | reverse complement strand
AAAATCCTTGCCGGCAAAGTATTGATCGAGCCGCAGGAAGCAGAGAAAAAAACAGCTGGTGGTATCATCATTCCTGATTCAGCTAAAGAAAAACCACTCTCCGGGAAAGTTGTCCTGGTTGGTAGCGCAAAAAAAGATGAAGTGATGGAAGTTAAAGTCGGTGATGTCGTCTTCTTTGGAAAATACTCCGGGACTGAGCTTTCCATCGAAGGAAAAGATTACCTGCTTGTTAACCAGACAGACGTTCTTTTCATCGCTTAATTAATTGATTGTCAAAACATAAAATTTATTAGAAATGGCTAAAGAAATTAAATTCAATATTGAAGCTCGCGAGCTGTTGAAAAAAGGCGTCGACCAATTGGCCGATGCAGTAAAAGTTACCCTCGGACCTAAGGGCCGTAACGTAATCATCGAGAAAAAATTCGGTGCCCCACTGGTAACCAAGGATGGTGTAACCGTCGCTAAAGAGATTGATCTTGCTGATCCATATGCAAACATCGGCGCACATCTGGTAAAAGAAGTTGCTTCAAAAACCGGCGACGACGCTGGTGACGGAACAACTACAGCCACTGTACTTGCTCAGTCTATCATCACTGTCGGACTAAAAAACGTTACAGCAGGAGCCAACCCAATGGACCTGAAACGCGGTATCGACAAAGCTGTCATCAAAGTTGTGGCCCACTTAAAAGGTCAGGCAATCAATGTTGGCAACGATTACGACAAGATCGAACAGGTTGCTCGTGTTTCTGCCAATAACGATTCCGAAATCGGCAAACTGATTGCAGAAGCTATGCAAAAAGTAAATAAAGAAGGTGTTATCACTGTTGAAGAAGCCAAAGGAACTGACACTTACGTAGAAGTTGTTGAAGGTATGCAGTTCGACCGTGGTTACATTTCTCCCTATTTTGTCACTGATACTGAAAAGATGGCCACTGAAATGGAACATCCTTTCATCCTGATCCACGATAAGAAAATCGGCTCCATGAAGGAACTCGTTCCAATCCTGGAAGCTACACACCAATCTGGTCGTCCATTGATGATCATCGCCGAAGACATCGAAGGTGAAGCATTGGCAACATTGGTTGTTAACCGTTTGCGTGCAGGCCTGAAGGTTTGTGCTGTTAAAGCACCCGGATTTGGCGACCGTCGCAAAGAAATGTTGGAAGACCTTGCCATCTTAACCGGTGGTACCGTCGTTACCGAAGAAAAAGGAATGAAATTGGAAGACACAACACTTGAAATGCTTGGAAAAGCTGAAAAAGTAACTGTCGACAAAGATAAAACCACTATCGTGAACGGTGCAGGTGATTCAGCATTGATTTCTGCAAGAGTTGGTCAGATCAAGAAACAGATCGAAACCACAACTTCGGATTACGATCGTGAAAAATTACAGGAACGTTTGGCTAAACTCTCCGGTGGTGTTGCTGTACTATATGTTGGCGCTCCTTCCGAAATTGAAATGAAAGAGAAGAAAGCTCGCGTTGACGATGCATTGAACGCAACTCGTGCAGCCATCGAAGAAGGTATCGTACCCGGTGGTGGTGTTGCACTGCTCCGCGCCATCGATGCCCTCGAAGGATTTGAAGGCGACAACGATGATGAAACAACAGGTATCCTGATCATCAAACGTGCCATCGAAGAGCCAATGCGCCAGATCGTATCCAACGCAGGTGTCGAAGGTGCAGTGATCGTTCAGAAAGTAAAAGAAGGCAAAGGGGATTATGGCTACAACGCCCGCCTCGATGTATTCCAGAACTTATACGAATCAGGCGTTATTGATCCCGCCAAAGTTACACGTATCGCGTTGGAAAATGCCGCTTCAATTGCCGGCATGTTCCTGACAACAGAATGTGTACTTGTTGAAGAAAAGAAAGACGAACCACAGATGCCAGGCGGTGGCGGAATGGGTGGCGGTATGGGTGGAATGATGTAATTGTCAACCCAATATATAAATGACCAGCAATGGTCACAAGTTGAACGCCGGAGAAATTCTCCGGCGTTCTTTTTATATATTTGCACCAATGGAAACCAAATTGCAAATAATACCTGCCGGATTGCTGGAACAGTACAAATTGGCCATGGCCGATTGTCAACTGTCAGAAAAATTCGAGGCATTAAAGGATGCTGAAATCTCTACGGATTCGTTTAGCTTTTACACATCTGTCTCCGCAATTGCCTCCTCGCGTATTGAGGGCGAACCCATGGAACTGGATAGTTATATTAAGCATAAGATGCTGAATATAGAGTATTTGCCCGATTTAGTGCAAAAGCCAAACGATTTGTACAATACCTATCTCTTTGCGCAAAACAACATACTTACCAAAAATCATTTTTTAAAAGCTCACGCCTTACTCTCAGCCCATTTATTACCTAAAAGTAAACAAGGAGTTTGTCGTACTGTGAATATGCTCGTCATGGAACACCTAACTGGCCGGATTCAATACGAAGCTGCACCTGTTGAAAGAGTAAAGAATCTCTTTGAAAAACTTTGGGATGATATCGAACAGTTAAAAAATCAAACTCTTACCACAGAAGAGGTCTTTTACTATGCTTCATTCATTCATATTGTGTTCGTAAATATTCATCCTTTTGAAGACGGAAACGGTCGTTCTGGTCGATTGCTGGAAAAATGGTTCATTGCAGAGAAGTTGGGATCAAAGGCTTGGTACATACAAAGTGAGTTAAACTATTACAAAAAGGTTAATGATTATTACAATAATCTCAATCGATTGGGAATGTTTTATGATGAATTGGATTACTCAAAAGCACTTCCATTTCTTAGGATGCTCGCTGACTCATTGCATTAACTCCACTGCTACTAACCTATGGATCTGATTACTGTTCTCATTTTAGCCATCGGCCTCTCAATGGACTCCTTTGCAGTATCCATCAGTTGTGGATTGGCCGAACAGAAAGTTTCCTTTACCCACGCGGTCAAAATTGCCCTGGCATTCGCAACCTTTCAGGGCATTCTTCCTGTCGTAGGCTGGTTTATGGGTACAGGCATCAAAAGCTATGTTGAAGGAGTAGACCATTGGATTGCCTTTATCCTATTGGCCTATCTCGGAGGGAAGATGATTTACGAAGGGATCACAATGCCGGCCGACAAAAAAGAATCTGATATCTACTCTTTCCGTCACATCATGACCCTTTCCATTGCCACGAGCATCGACGCACTTGTCGTTGGTTTTTCCTATGCACTGGCTGAAACGGAAAAAATATTTGGTGGTGCCATAATCATCGGAGCAGTTACCTTCTTCTTCTCCATGCTGGGCATCAGGATCGGAAAGGATGTCGGAGGCAAATTCGGCTCTAAAGTTGAAATTCTGGGTGGAGTGATTCTAATCGGGATTGGGGTAAAAATAGTATTGGAACACTTGTAGCTGCTGAAAATTTCGGAATAAACCAATATCGAAAAGGATTACTTCCTCAAAATGGCGTCTCGCTGCCCATAAAGCAATCCACGCCGGCGGCTCTGAATAACTCGCGGATGGCTCTTAGCTTCTCATTTGTCGGGGTGGGAAAACGACTTCCCAAATAGTCCCTTTGCAACAGCTGATATTTCTCCCTTCCCAGATGGTGCAACGGAAGAATGTTAATTTCATTTCTGCCAATTTCTTTTAGGAATGAAATGACTGAATTCAAATTTTCTTCCGAATCATTAAAGTCCGGAATCAGCGGAAGCCGGAATATAAGTCTTCCCTCAAATGATCTTGATAATCGAACGGCATTTTCTAAAATCAATGAATTCGAGGCGTTGGTGGCATGATGGTGCAGGCCATTATCCATATGTTTCAGGTCGAAAAAAATCCAGTCTAGAAAGGGAATAACCTCCTGCAAATTTTTCCATGGAACGTTGCCACAGGTTTCGATGGCTGTGTGAATATAATCTTCGTGGCATCTCCTAAGTATTTCCAAAGCAAAATCCGGCTGCAACAAAGGCTCCCCGCCTGTCAGCGTTATTCCGCCATCACGACCCCAGAATTGCCGGTCACGCCGGATGATCTCATACAGCTTTTCAACAGTGATCTCATACCCGCTTAATCGCAGCGCATCTGTGTAACATTCAGTCAGGCAGTCTGGAGAATCGCACCCACGACAGATTTCTCTTAAGATTTTCAGTTTCCCTTCCTCATTCAGTCCAAGTGCTTGATGCGGACATTTGGCTATACAGTTTCCACAGCCGATACATTTTGCCTCAGCGTACATCAGCGAAGGCTTGGTACTGATTCCCTCCGGATTAGAACACCAGAAACAGTTCAGCGTACAGCCACCAAGAAAAATTAATGTCCGGCACCCTGGACCATCATGAACCGATAGCCCCTGGATATCGAAAATAGTTCCCTTTGATTGATAGTTATTATTATTTGAAGTCATTGCAGGTAACTGCATTCATCTCAGGATAGGCATCATACTTGTTCATGCAGGTTCCCAACTCCTCAGATGTCAGGGAAAAATTCGAACAATATTTACATTTTTGGGCATTCACAAAATGCTCACACGCAGCATCATCCGCCTTGATGATACGCTTATCCCTCTTACAAATACCTTTAAAAACATCGGTATTCAGGTAATATTTGCAATCGTAGTGCTTCATCTGCTTTTCTCTAACCTAATTGTTCGTATTCTGTCCGGGCAATTACTTCATCCTGGATCTGTTTCCCGAGCTCAACCCAATATTGTGTAAATCCTGCCACCCTAACCATCAGTCCCCGGTAGTCGACAGGATTTTTCTGTGCATCCTTCAACATTCTCGAATCGACAATGTTAAACTGGGCATGGAATGCACCCTTGCGAAGATAGGCTTTGATCATTTCAAGGAACTTCCGCGAACCCTCTCTTCCCATCACTACCGATGGATGAATCTTCATGTTAAGCTGTGAATTCTGCGACGATGCATGGTTGTAACAGGTAGCTGAGTTAAAGAGCGCATAAGGACCATGTCTATCCGATCCCGGATAGGCAGAAACGGAACCATCAGCAAAAGTAGTCCCACCCAACCTGCCATCAGGAGTCGCCAAAGTAACAGCTCCCATCGGTGCATGGGTCGAGACGGATATCTGGCACGAATAGAGCGGTTCATCATAAAGTGAGCGGTAATTTTCACACATCTTGCTAAACCAAAGCTGCCAATCCCTAAAAATATCGTCCACATATTTATCGTCATTCCCGTATTTCGGGGCATCCAGACAAAGCTTGTGAATCTTAAGCCAGGACTTGTAATCTACTTTCTTCACCTGTTCGGTTAAGCTATAGGAGCCGGTTTCCAACGCAGAGAGGTAACCAAAATTTGATTCTATAGCAGTCCTTAACTCTGCCACTGAAATCGACTTTTCATCAAAAACATTTTTCTTGATGGAAGCCAGGGAATTGGCAAGATTTACTCCTCCGCAGATCTCGACATTGAACGTTCTGTTGTATCTGCTCCCTTTGTGACTGATGTCCTTGCCTTTACTCAGACAGTCGGGCTTCAGCATGCTGTTGATGATGGACGGAGAAACCTTTCCCCAAATGTCGTGCTGGATGTTGTTGGTCAAGGTTAGTACCTCAACCGTCAGACTGAAATACTGCTTAAATATGGTCCAAATTTTTTCATACGAATCCAGTTCCATGCCATGTGCAGGATAGACCCTTCGGCCGGTTCTTTTGTCCAGTCCGTCAAAAAGAACAGCCTCCAAAACTTTCGGAAGGGAAATAAAATGAACTCCCACACTCGTTGCCGGAGCTGAACCTCCGGGGATGAAATAGGTTTCGCCGTTAAGTTCCAAAGGCATCCAGCTACCGGGGGATGTCTCAAGACAACCGCCAATGGCCCAGGCTCTGGCCTCTTCAGACTGCATCCCCTCTTTGCCGAAATTGTTCAGAAGAAACTCCATGGCAACCCGATTGTTCACCCATGCGGGATATCCTGTCCCAATTTTTGTGCACTCAACACCTTTCATCAAAAATTCTTCAGGCAATTTTTCATCAAAAAGGAGGCTAAGCGTTGGCTGCGGTGTGTCGCACGACATGGCCGATTCCAGGATAAGCATTTCAAGTTCATTGGCAGCACTGTTTCCCTCCTTGTCGAGCCCCCCGATGCACAGGTTGTTAAACGTGTTTCCACTGAGAACTCCACCTACCACACCCATCGAGGCAAAACAATCAATCTCGGTAAATTTCACCCGCATGCATTCAAGCAGCTCAATGGTCTTTTCCTTGTTTAAAATACCCTTATCCATATCCTGTTTCCAGAAAGGATAAAGTACCTGTCCAAGACGGCCCGGCGACAATCCGGATATGGCATCCTCATTCAATACCGCAACATGAAAAATCCAAACCAACTGTAAGGCATCGTGAAAAGAGTCCGGCCTGTTTTTACACAGCCTTTCAAGACGATCTGCTATGTCAAGGTATTCCCTCTTTTGAATCTGTTCATCCTCCAGCGAAGCCATAAAACGGGCTTCTTTCGAATAATTCATTATCCAGGCCTGAAGCCCTTCCAGCATTGTATGAACAGCCTTGTAAAAATACAATCGGTCCATATCCGGATAGCCCGCAGCGTCATCCTGGTTTTCCCTGCAAATATTTTTTATCCCTTCGATGCCATATTGAAGCGGATAGTAATAGTTGATAACTTCCCGCCCTTGCGGAAGCGTATAGCCTGAGTCGAACATGCAAATGACAGCCCGCATGATCTCCTCTTTTGTATCGTAACCGGGAACAAGCTGCTCATATTTGTGTCCCAAATCGTCGACAGACTTGTTTAACCACTTTTTTGCAGTCTTTATCAGGATGGGCATCTCCTCCCTCCGCAAGCCGAATTTTCCGGCAATCGAGATGACATTTCCAATGCTTTCAGTTACATTTCCACCCCCCTTTCCCATCGTCGTAGCATCATCCGCACTTGCTTTCCCAGCTTTCTTTGCTTCCTTATACAAATCGTCTTCCTTCGAAAGAAAGAATGCCTCAGAAAGCCAGGGCATCGGATAAGAACCCCGTAAATAGTTTGCTTTGCGCATGGCAAGCAATTCACCGGGAAGGACGGCTGCAGTAAGATGAGCAAATCCCGATTTTAGGGCTTCCGCTCTTCTAATAATCGGAATCTCACCTTCCAGTTCTTCCCACCGGCGAGTATACCAATAAGGAAATTCAACAGAGGCAGACGACTTGGTTTCAAGGTATTGGTCGCGGGCTTTGGCTGCACGCTCGGAAGGGGCTTTTTTCACTTCCCTGTTCTGGATACCCGCATGCGGCCGGGTTCCATAATAATTGTACTGATCAGAAATTCCCTCTAAACTCTCATGCTTATTTTCCATGATACCAGGATCAAATTTTTAATTCACAGTGCAAGATTAGAATTTCATAGAGACAAAAGGATAATTTGTCGCTTATAGGGCTTATGGGATAGCAAAGATTATAATTGCATCATCATCCAATGTTTAAAAATAACGAATTTTATCCACGATTTGTTCTATTTGATCGAATAAAATCTGCCTAAAAAGTCCCTATTTTCCGGCAAAGGGTTCCTTCCAGGTTTTGAAGTGAAACAAAATAGACACGCAATCCTGCATTGAAATTCAATGTGTGCGTGATTCCTCCTGCTAGTTTTTGCTGATATAACTTTCGTCCTAGCACATCATACACGATTACATCCGTTTCCAAAGGCACATTAATTAGATCTACAATCAGTTGGGAGCCTTCCAAATAAATAGATGCTGGAAGTTGATTTTCAGACTGATTCGTCTGTGAAGTAAAGTGTAAATAAAAACGATTGGCAGCATCCGTTTTTAAAGCATTAAAGGCATACAATGAATTCGCATTCATGTTTTGTAGGATTTTTGCCTGACGATCTTCGAGGAACACTGTTTCGAAATTGGCAGGATCAAAATTGCAGTGAATGGTGTAATGTCCATCGCTTCCCGGTACAAACAGGACAGGGATAAGAGGATGATCTATGCTGCTTGTCAGATATTGAATTGTAAAATTTGCTCCACCTGAAGAAAAATAGAGACTTGGGGCTGTAAGTACCGGACTAAATAGTTTTGCCGTACCTATCAGATCAGCAGAAAAGCCAAATTGCAAGCGCACCTCATCATAGCTACTATCCACGGAGGATTGAACCACAAGATCGAGGCGATCAGGATTGAGTTCACCGCTTTTCCAATCGCCGGCACCTGTATGAAGACGGACTGCATTCCCGGTAATCAAATTCCCGGCACCGGCAGCTCTGACGAAATAGCCCTGCATGGGGTCAATATTACTGTTAACTCCGTTGGTTCCACTTCCTGAATTGGAGTTGCACGTCCCATAATTGCCGGCCGAAGGGTTCCATATCCACATATCATAACCACCTCCGCTGGCCACCAGATTCGATCTTGACCAGCCGGTGGTTGCACTCCAGTCAATGGACGAAGGATAGGGATTCCCAACCAGATTAAATCCCGAGAGAATCAGATCGCTGCTGCTGGCAGTCAAGGCATAACTGACAGCTCCTGTATTCAGATTGCCGGAAAATTCTTTGGTTGGGTTTGTCTCTTTCAACGAATAGAGATAACCCCGGCCTGAAACGAAATTTTGACCCGGATGTGCCGAATTCCAATTGATAAGTGACGTGCTGTTCAATTTGTAGATCCAGCAATTGTTTGGCTCATTCCAAACATATAAGTCATAACCGGTCCCATTTGAATATGTCCCGGAAGGCAACCAGGAACCCCCAATTATCTGTGCTGAAACAGGAGATGAAAGGAAATGCCACGCTTCTGAAGCACCATTGATATAGCGTTCGGCGGTTGCCGGCACATTGTTCGTATTGTGAATAAGCGATGCTGTACCTGTTGCAGCCGATTTCATGACAAAACCAGTGGTACCGGAGCTGTTGGTGAGGGTGCCGTTCACAGTTACCGCTTTGGCAGGATCGATTGTAAACTTCCCTTCTGACGCAATTGTAAGATCGTTGGTGGTGAGCAGGTCAAGTTGTGAGGTTATTCCACTAGTATTGCTAATTGAGAGATTGTACACTTCAGTGTTGCTGCTGCCCGAAATGGTTTTGGCCATATTACCCGAAAAGATCAGCATTTCGGTGCCTTTGGTATAGCTGCCATTATTGATCAGGTTGCCATTATTGATTTCAATATATGAAGTGCCAATCGTGTGGAAGAATGCACCCGAATTAATCCTGATTTGCTGCCCCAAAACCGGCAAAGCAAACATTCCCAAGACAAATGCCAGAGCAAGAAAGGATCGCCTGGTTGTGCAGAAAACTCTTCTATTCAAGATGCAGCGTTTCATTTTCTATGTGTGTTTATTGTGTATTCGTGAACCATTGAACATCCTGAAATGTAACATTCCCTTTATCTGCCGCGGTAACATATAATTCCAGGAAATCATCTTTGGTCAGGTCGTTGATAAAAATGACTGTTGAAAACTGAAATGGTTGATTCGTTGTGGCAATCCGAATATCGGTCTCCCCGTATCGGGTAGTAGTTATCCCATTTTTAACAATTGCAAGGGTAACTGTGCTATTTTTACTTACCGATATATTCCCTGTTATCATGGCCCAGGCATCTGTTTTATTTTTGGGTTGATAGGTGATTCGGTTATTTTCGATAGTCCACTTGCATGTAAATAAAGATGTATTTACCCAGAGTGCTTTAACATAGGATAATGCGGTGACAACTGTAGTGACTGTTGAATTATTATTCACTGATATTCTGCAATGCGGGGTTCCATTTTCCATCCCCGGGTTTGTTAAAAAAAACGCATCTGCGTCCCTGCCATCTGGGCGGGTGAAGTCAAAACCACTAACGAAGGTCCCAAGGGCATTCCAGGAATTATTGGTGAAATAGATGAAGTCAAATGAGGTGAATGTTGCAGGGACGTAGAGAAGGCCGATATTTCCGGCTACATTATAAAAAGAACAATTTTGAATGGAAATATTCACGGAATCACCCGAAAAAAGATGAATCCCTTTTCCACATTGTGTAAAATCACACTCCGAAACTTTCATTGAACCGCCGCTGGCCATATCTTCCGCTATTTCTATACCTGCTTCGGCACAATTTTCAAAATCGCATTCAAAAAGCCACAGGTCATTGTTCGTTGTCGATACAACTCCTTTGTTAAATCCATAGAAATAGCAATCCTTTACTTCGTGATATATTCCACTACTTGTAAATTTCAGAGCATCGTTTCCGGTGGTATTAGCATAACCATTAAAAATTATCATCTTAAAATAGGTTTCAGTCTTACAATCGAACAAAGGAGTCCCTGAAACGCCTGCAGTTGCTTCAATAGTTGTTTCACCATACGCCCCCCCCTCGATCGTTAAAGGATAGTCTAGATTGATCGTTTGGGTTTCTGAGACAGGATAGTCACCGCCTCCTAGTCTGATTATTGAAGGCCCGGTCATATGTGCTCCCATAAATTCAATAATCTGGGCAATAGTAGTCCAACTGGAATTTGCTGATACATCGAAAATATTATCTGGTTTGTTCAGGTTTTCCTTTTTTCCCCAATTACCATTTTTTGCAACAAACGTTATTCCGAAGTTTTTAAAAAGGGCCGATGAAAGTGATCCGTCAATGGTCACGGACCCCGTTGCTCCGACCACAGTAACAACATCCATATAGGTGCCAAAATTCTTTACGGATATTTCCAATCCATCGTCTGCACTGGTTATAGCAGGCAATGTAAGTGTAATGTCACCGCTTGCAAATACCATATTTTCCGTTTTCTGCAATGTGGCATTTGCAGTTTTTGTAACCAGGTTAAAGTCCTTTTTAGGATCGGCATTTGAAAGCAATCGCACCCATTTCGAAGTGCCGTCCCAGTAATAATATCCGGGTGTTACGTCTCCGGCAGTGGCTGTGTTGTATATCAGCAAACTGGCTTCCGGAGTAGTTACCGGAGCGGCCGTAGTGGAAGCTGTTAATGCGATCCTTGGAATCAGCAGACCTTTGGTGGTTGAGAAGACATCGAGCATTGCCGAAGCTTTGGGGCTGGAATTGTCATCGTTGATACCAACATTATTCTGTGCTTTGATTGAAAAGTCCAGGCACAACAAGATTATTAGGGCAGAGCATATTCGTTTCATGATATACACGTTAAGAGTGAAAATTGAGAGATGGCAAGCAGAAGTTATATTTTTCATTTTCTAGTCTTTATTTCATGCACGATAAAAGCTTCAGGGTATCCCATCGCAATAACGGAGGGAAGAATCGCCCGTGCTTCTTTTATACCTGGGAGTCCAATGATTTGTACTTTATAGAATCCATTTTCCAGTTTTACTTTGATTAATTGATCGGGAAGGATCCTGATAAGTTTTTGTTCTGTATTAACCGCATTTCTCTGGTTGATAAATGCGCCTGCCTGAATGACAGAACTGTATACTTTTTTGACTACTTTTTGATCTCTTATCGGAATGTTTCCGGCTGTTTCCTTTGTTGCCTCACTTGCAATTTCCAGTTGATCCTGAATTATAATAATTGTAGTGTCTGAAGGCTGTTCTTTAATTGCGCGTAATGTAAAATCCAGACCACCAACAACATCCCCTTCAATTGATTGTGAGATATGTATAGGAATTTGCATTGGGGAACAATCCATTTGAAGCAGAGCAAGTTGAGCAGGATCAACCGTGGCAATGTAATCGCCGGGCTCAAGTCCCATGTAATAGATGTATCCATCCGTTTCGGAAAGGGTTTCTGCCACTATTTTTTTGCTGTTTTTCCCGGTAAGGAGCACATGAATTCCCCTGAGGCCTTTTAACAAATTTTTTTGAACCAGGTTGGCCATTCCGCTCACCTCCCCAACAGAAATAACCGGAACATCCACTCGCTTGAATTGGTTGGGGTCAATTAAAACCTGATAGGTCTTATGCTTAAATTGCCAGGCAATGTTCTCCAGATAACTATCCTGAAATTCAACCAGATAATTTGTGAATGCATTTAGATCTGTTATTCTGACGATGGAATCCTTTCTGCTGTAAATAACCTTACCTCCCATGGTAACCACCGATTTAATCTTTACCATCTTCTCACCAACATCAAATTTCCCGTTGCGATTCAGGTCGAGAAAGGGATAGAGCAAGATTCCACCTTTCCCTGCCATGGAGTTGTTGCTTGTATAAACAAATCCGTTGTCTCCTCCAAGAGCAAGACTTCCTTGAATACTCTCCGCCGTCATTAGCTGTCCATTGTTGTGCGAAGCGGAAAAATTGCTTCTGGCAAATGGCAAATCATACTTGAAATTGAGATTAAAATAATTTTCGCCATTTCTGGCATTCCTCTCATATGAAACAGAAAAATTTCCTCTTGGGATGTACTTCTCGACCATGATTTTTGATGTTATCAGGTTGCCTTCCCTGACATCAAATTGAGCAGACGGACGAATGGTAATTCCTTTCCGCATCCTGTAAGACAGCGCTAAATCAGAAATTACATAGGCTGATAAATGGCCGATCCAGTTGACCAGGGTGGAAGAATTAGCGCTAAACTGCTGATAATAGGCCGAAACCATCAGATTGCTCTGGTTATAGTTGTAGGTATCGTAAACCATTTGCAATAAATCCAACTTTGAAAATCCTGTCAGTTTTTTAAAGTGAAATGGTACTGACAGTTTTATTTTGCGCTCTTCAGGGGCATTGAAAAGTGTCGCGCGCTGCCCTTTTTCAAACTTTGCGTAATCTATTTCCAGCAATATATCCTTGTGGAGATAGAAATTCATGAGCCCCCTGGCTTTTACACCGTAGGCATATTCCAAATTGATGGTTAGTTTATTGAATGGTTGCATTGTTGCATTGGCAAATGGAATATACGGACTGTTGTATAGCGAAGACAAATATTCAAGACCTCCACCTACCGTCATAAAGCGATTGACACCATAATTAAATTCAGCTCTTCCAAAGCGGCTTGAACTGCTATCCTGTACCATCCCGCCCGTTAATCCATATTCAAATTCTTTGGCAGGCATAACAGAATAAGGTACATTCATGGTCCGTTCAACGGTCCGTTCCTCCCCCATCGGACCAAAAAACTTTAGCTTCAGGGTGGTATATCCATAGACGATGGGAACCTTAAAATGATACAATCCTGATGCATCAGCTTTGGTATAATCCACCATCATATTGTTGATGTATAGTTCAACGTTCCAGTTGGGTTCTGTATAATCGTTAATTGCGTAGAACCCGGATGCCTTTCGTATGGTAGTCGGTGTATTTCGGATCACTGCTCCAATTATGGGCGCATTGATATAGGCAATTGTTTGGTTGTAGATCTTGCCTGCCTGAGCCTGTTTGATGATGGTTTTGTCATTATCGACCCATCGCCAAATGTAATTCAGCTGTCGGTTGTCAAATTTGTACTGACTGTAATAATTTATGGACACATCAGCTTCACCATAAAGCAGTTCTGCACCGACACCCAGACTAAAATGATGATAAGCAGGTCCGTTGGAAATTTGAAACGAGCCAGCGGACCAATCTGCTGTCCCAAACTTTAGCAAATGATAATTGCGTTTCAGTACTGTGTCTGCAATGATTTCTCCTTTTATCTTTGAGACATTCTTACGAAGTTTCTCCAGTCTGAATTCTTTCAGTACCGGCAATTCAAAATCTGATTTTAAAAGGATGGTCACTGTTCTGAAGTTAAAGGTCAGGGTCATGCCAAAAACTTTGGCAAAAAGAGCCGATTCCATGTAGATGGTCCCCGACACCCTGATCAGCCGGTCTTGGGTTGCAATTATTTTCGTGCCGATTTTAACCTGCCTTGCAGCATAATCCAAAGTATATTTCCGACTTTCATTTTCGATAAATCCACTCAACGTATTCCCCGCTTGACCTGCAATGCATGGAATATTGAGCGTCTGGAACAATTCTTCAAGATTTACAAACAACATTTGATTATTTCCATAGATCGCGCTAACATAAAAAATCCGGTATCCATCTATCAAAACACGAACTGAAATTTCATCATAGGCAAAGGCTGGCATTTCCACCGAGGGGCTCAATGTAGGCTGTCCCTTTGCCTGTATATCAGATAATGAAAAAATGATAAACATGAAAAACATCCCCTTGTGCAGCACCGAAATTCCAGCAGTACCGATCAATAAGCCGGATTGCATCACCTTGTCTATGTATGGAAGGTGATTCATGCGCTATTCCTGATTGAAAGTAATTGCGAAAACGCCACTAAAAGTACCCGGAACTGCCGTGCCAGGGACAGTAAGCATCCCACCCAGGCGGATTTGGGATATAAAATTACAATCTCCACCTGTGACGAAAGCAGAGCCATTGACCCCCTTGTCTGTAGGACCAAGATTTAACGTAAGGGCTCCACTGTTACTTCCTGTCAACTGGATGGAAGTGTCATAATTGATTGAAACGACCCTGCCATCACAAAGTTTGACATCAAAAATGGCAGGATGAGCATTTGGAGACTTACCCAAAAGCAAGATGCCACTTGAACAGGATCGGCTGCCGTCAAAGCCGACAGTAATCGTTCCACCTGAGGGGCTTGAGAGACAGAATGTACCAAAATGTATTCCTTGAGTGGCGGTTGTTGCTGTTAATGAGCGTCGTGGTAAAACTGGTTGTGCCGATGAAAAGAGGTAGCAAAAGCAAAAGATAACTACAAAAAACAACCATTTCGTGAAAAATGATTGAATTTCAGGATGCCCATCTTTTTTTTCGCTGTCAACCTCATAACTCATGAAACTATTTTTTTAATGATGATGCAGCACATTTTGTTAATGGCATTGATATCTATTTGGTACTCACGATAGCATAATTCATCCACCCCAAATCATTGCGGCTGATCATTGCCTCAGCATAGATGGAATATTTTGCCTCGTCCGGGCTGGTATATCGCACCCTCAACTTTCCACTTTTCAGCACAAGTCCGGGAACATAATTTAATTTTATTGACACACTTCGCTGATGGATGTTGGTGAAGACACTCAGCCCTTTTAGCATACCAATTTGGTAAGGTTTTCCCTGATCAGGCACATATTCAACAACAACATTACCGTGTGTGGAATAATCGCCCTCACGATGGATCATAAATTGAAGGGTTTGCCTCTTGTCGGTTTCTGTTTCCAGCTTAAAACCACTTAATGTAGTAGATACATTCACTTGTCCTGTCCTGATAATGACCGGGATGGTTATTCCGAAGATAGCAATCACCGATACACTCATTTGAGCCGAATCCAGGGAGGGTTGTTGTTTCCCAAGTGGCTCGTAATTTTTCTCAGACCTGAACCAGACATGCGACCGGTATTCACCTTCCTTCATACCCGGTTTGCGTCGGTATTGCATCATAACAACTTGTGCCTCCCCCGGAGCCAATGTCACCTGACGGGGGAAAATGCGCAGATAGGGGTCAGCAATATCTTGAGCGGTATCAGATTTTTCAATCATTTGCAATATTCCCTCCTCCGACATATTGTAATGTCTCAACGAAACAGAGGAGGTCGCTGTATCAGTTCCGGTATTCATTAAGTTGAGTTCTGCCTGCTGATTGTTGCCTTCAAATACAACCCGTTTTGGTGTGATCAGCAAATTTCCCTGTGCAAATGATTGCATGCCTACTGCCATAAAGGCCATAACCATGAGCAATAGATTGTTCTTCATTTGGTATTTGTCTAAGGTGACTAAAAACCCAATTCTTTGTGAAAATTCAGGTGTAAAAACCTAGAATTGGACCTTCTACCTGTATGGAATGAAAAACTATTGGTAATCAACAGTTACATCATAATGTCCCGTATAAATACCTAATTCTTGAGCTGACCCAATTACAAGAGTCCCGCTCATTAAAAAAGAAGAACCACCCCCTACTGCAAGGGTTCCCGTCGCACCAACTGCAGTTGCTTCGGCTGCAGCATCAACCTTGACCATCAGTGTTCCGATGGTGGTTGCGTAGTTACCTGTTCCTACACCAGTTTTAACAGCTATTGTTGTGGGCAAGCCAATTGAGTATGCAGTACTGGCTGTACCGCCTATATTAAATTGTGCCACGGTTTTTGGAGTCCCGGTGCTAATGATGGTTGTTGTTGCTTCACCAGGGGTGCGATCCCCCGCAGTATTCATCACGACTGTACCTGCTACTCCTGAAGTGATACCCAGTCTGCCAAAATACAAAGGTGTCGTATTTGTAATGGTAAGTACCTTTACTAATTCTGCGCCTGCATCATTTCCTGTCAGGGTTACCTGGGCCAACGCGGTGTTTGAAAATACTGCCAGGAAAAGCAAGGCAGCAAAGATTTTTAATGAGTTTTTCATAATGATAATATTATCTTATTTCCTATTATGTTTAATAATTTGATTCTATTTCTATTTATTTTAAGGTGAGCAGCATTGTTGATCTTTCGGATTATACCTGGCCTATTTTATTACTATCTTAATTTTAAGATTTGATGTGCCAGCCGAAAATTTGAG
>JBAXED010000093.1:0-16499 GCA_037140615.1 Prolixibacteraceae bacterium | reverse complement strand
AATCTTATTTAGTTGGCTTCTTCATTTATTCTGTTCCTTCTGTCCGGATTGAGGAAACCACATTTTAATAAATACTAACGCGGACAGCACTTCAATCAATTATTTTCTTCTACAAACAGCTCACTCCTCCGGAGTTCTTAAGTTTTCTCCGTCTCCCTGTCTCCCCGTCGCGAAGTCCTTCTTCACCGTTTCTCTGTTTCCTTGTTTCGTTCTTTAACCAATATCGCCGCGTCTCCCCGTCTCCCTGTCCTTCTTAGTACCACGGATGATCCCTGACGCGCACAATTCCCTTCGTTCCTTCAGAGCCTAGTATGGTTCTGCCCCCAAGCCACATGCCGGCTCTGGATTTGGCGTATGTTTTTTGATCGGGAGAGAAACTGTTTATTTTAACACATCCCGACGAATTGATGTAATCTCCATTACCCAGATATAGTCCAACATGGGTCGCTCTTGCAGGACGATCACCTTCAGCTTTCCTTCCAAAGAAAACCAGATCTCCCGGTTTTAAGGCATTGTAGCCACTGTCAGGATTGGTAAACTGACCATGTCTGAACTGGAGAGATGCATCGCGGGCTAGAATAATTCCGTTAAGAAAGAAGGCTGTTTTTACAAAACCACTACAATCTACACCCTTGGAAGAAGTTCCGCCCCACAAATATGGACGTCCGGTCAATGTTTTGGAAGTGGCACTTAAAGTAGCAGCTGTCGCCTGTGTTTGTTTTTTCCAGAATTCAAAGTCCAATCCGTCACTAGCCGGGACAACCAATTTCCGGCCATCAGGCATTTCAAGAAGTGCTTCAGCTTTGGAAATTGTATCAAACTTAAGGATACTTCCTGCTACTAAATCAGTTACTGCCTCTTTGGTAACAGGATCGAATCCGGTTCCAGCCAATGGTAAATAGATGAATCTTTTGCCATGTCTCCAGTTTCTGATGCCGGCAGAATCAGTTTGTTGTATAGCATCATCATCGACCCACCCCAAATATCGGTCCGGCGTTTGAACAAATAACCACGAATTGGATTTTTTCAGTATCCTGACAGGTGTTCCAAGGATGGCTTGGGTTGACATTTCTGAGCTGTGACCGGATTTACTGCGGATGTTGCAGACACTTACATTTACCAGACCCCAAGTATTGCCACCCAACGCAGGATCAGGTAAAAATCTGATGCTATCTTCAATTGGGATTGTTAAACTTTTTAATTGGTCGATAAGAGCTTTTTTAGCTTCGAGATTGGTGGTCTCACCAAATACCAGCAATGATTCTCCCTTCGTTTTGAATTGAATTTGGAATAAATCTTCCCGTGAATCAGGGATATATTGGTCGGACACACTCCTGGAAATCTGCTCAGCTTTTTTTGTTCCGGAGTTAACTGAATTACAGGCGACCAACACAACAGCACTGGCCAGACAAATGTATAATCGGATCATATAGGTATGATTTGGTAATACAGGTTTTATGGGACTAATGTAACAAATTTTCATATTGATTTTAGACATAATCTATGCTATAATATCCATCAGTTTTCTACCACATTTTTATAGATAATTCGCTGAATTTCAGTTCTTACATTCATATCACTAATCTTGTTATTTTCTCTGGTAGGAAAGACCCTGTTGGAAAGAAATATATAGACAAGTCCATATTTGGGATCCATCCAGACAAAGGTCCCGGTATAGCCTGAGTGTCCAAAGCTTTCGGGCGATGCAGCCTTAATAGGATAGGCTTCTTTTTCGCTTACTTCAGCATTATTTAAAGATGGCTTATCAAACCCAAGTCCTCGCCTGTTTTTGTTTTGAGGAAATTGCACTTTGGTGAATTCTTTCAGCGTAGACTCCTTCAGGTATTGGATTCCTCCATAACTTCCCATTTGAAGATACATTTGCAGTAGTTTTGCCAGATCATTGGCGGAGGCAAATAATCCTGCATTACCTGAAATTCCTCCTAAAACAGCCGAGGATTCATCATGAACCGTTCCAAGTAGTTGTTGTTTTCTGTAGTAATTGTCCAGTTCGGTCGGGATAATTTCGTCCTCAGAGAATTTTAGTAAGGGATTGTAAGTAATACGGTAGGCTCCCAAAGGCTTATAAAAACTATTATCCAGGGTTTCTAAACAAGATACCCCAGAAATGCCGGAGGTAATTTTTGGGGTCAATACAAAAGGCCAATCACTGTATACATACTTTCCTCTGGATTTTAATGGCGATTTTCGGATTGATTTATACACCTGGTCAGGGAAGCGATTATCAAGATACATCCCTTTGGCGACTTGTAAGGTATGTTTTTGGTCAGGTTCAAACGCATACCAATCACCAGTTATTTGTCCATTTTTTAACGTCTTTTTATAAAACGGAAGAAAAGGCGTGAGGCCGGATTGATGTGACAAAAGCTCTCTGATGGTGATATCTGACTTATTGGAACGATGAAACAGCCTGTTTTTCCATTCAGGATAGTAGGTGGAAACGTTTTCATCCGGATTGATTTTTCCCTCATCATAAAGTTTTAACCAGAGAGGAAGTCCTCCGGAAATCTTTGTTACGGATGCAAGATCATATAAATCATCCTCCTTTTCAGTGATAATCTGGTCATAGGTATGGTAGCCATAAGCTTTGTGAAAAATGATCTTTCCATCTTTTGCTACCAAAACATTGCACCCGGGAAATGCCTTCAAGGCCAAAGCCTGCCCTACGATAGAATCAATTTGCCTGTTTAGTCGATCAGATTTCATCCCAACCTCTTCCGGTAGTGTATATTTCAAACGGATGGGATTCTGGATTGCCAGACCATTACCAATTTTGTATTTTCCAGTGACGGAAACTGGTAGTTTTCCTTTGACGGCGATTCCTCCGAAGATTAACTGGGCGGAAAGTTCCTGTGCCAGTGAATCATTTTGATAGGCTACGAGCAGACCATCGGTTCGAATTGGCTGCAGCAATTCGCCCAACCCATATGGACTTGCAAATAGTACTGCAATAGACTTCTGTTTCTCAGATAAATACGAAAGAAGTGAATCAAGTTCATCGGTCACCCCGTATGACCTGACCGGTTTCTCTTTTTGAAGAATTCCGACCTGAAGCGAGTGGCGTAGTTTACTTTCATACATCGAATGAATTCCTGCCACAACCAAATCATAAGGTTGCAAATTCTTCTGAAGCTCCTTTCTTTCTGCTTCGGAAAAATTTTGCTTCAGCTGGAAAAAATCCACTTTAGTGTATTTCGCAAGAATTTTCTGAAATGGTGTAATCCTTTCGCTGCCGACAGATACTGCTGCGATCCGCACCTTGTCGAGATTTCCTATCGGAATAATATTCCCCTTGTTCTCAAGCAGTGTAAGAGAGGCCTCTATAATCCTGCGTTTTATCAACTCTGCCTTTGGCGTATTGATTTCAGCGATCAGGTTGATTGTTTCAATTTTTGTAACTCGGTTAAGTCCGCACCACAATTTGGCCGCCAATACTTTCCGGCATTTCAGGTTGATCTCTTCGCTGGATATTTCCTTGGTCTTAATCGCCTCTGATATCGCCTTGATGGCCAGTTCAGGATTTGATGGGTATTCAACTACATCATTTCCTGCTTTTAATGCCAATACCTCTAATCGTCCTGGATCCTCATATCCTTTTGCCCCCTTCATGTTCATGGCGTCAGTGATCACAAGTCCCTTAAAGTTCCATTCTTTGTGCAATATCTGGTCTACAATTTTGGCAGAGAGGCTGGAGGGTAAAGCTTTGGAGGAATCTATCGCCGGAACATGCAAATGTGCGGTCATGATGCATCCAACTCCGGCTCTGGAGAGTTCCCTGAATGGATAAAGTTCCAAAGAATCGAGCCTTTCTCTGGAATAGGGCAACAGTGGTAGCATTAAGTGGGAGTCGGACTGAGTATCTCCATGACCCGGATAGTGTTTTGCAGTGGCCAGAATGCCGTTTTGCTGTAATCCATGCATATAAGCCAGACTGAAATCTTTCACCAGCTTTCGGGATTCGCCAAACGAACGCATGCCAATGATAGGGTTCATGGGCTCTGTGTTGATGTCGCACGACGGACCAAGGGAAATATTTATGCCGATTCTTTTCATCTGTCTGGCCATTTCGCTGGTTGCTTCTTTCACAAGTGTTGTATCTCCTGTGGCACCCATGGCCATGTTATATGGGAAAGGCATGATCCCCGGTAGTCGCATCCCAATTCCCCATTCGGCATCCATCACAGTGAGTAAAGGAGTTGTCGAAATTGATTGGTAAAAATTTGTCAGGCCAGCTTGAGCAACAGGTTCCCCTTCGAAAAAGATAATTCCGCCAAAGCCATATTTTTTGATCAGCTCGGCATCTTTCAATTGTTTGGTAAGGTTGTTTTTAGCAGATACATTGATCCAAATCAATTGACCAATCCGCTGCTCAGGGCTCATTGACTGGAAAACTGAATCCACCCAAGGATGGTGCAATAATTTTTCAAGATCCACCTGCGCATGTAACCTCTGTCCAAACACCAACACCAAAATTAACACCAATATTTTTCTCATTCTTAATTCTTTAACTCTCACCTCGCTCTTCACTCTTCTTTCTTCACTGTTCACTTCATGCTGTTCGGACGACCACACAGGGCCGCCCCTGCATTTTCACCCTCCCATCTTCCCCTCTTCCAAATCTCAACTCTCAACTCTCAACTTTCTTCCCGAACTCGGGCTTAACATTCAGGAAAAAAACCGGAATCATTCCCGGGATCATACAAAGCATCACGTACACAAAGAAATGTTTGTATCCGATAATTTCTTGCAGCCAGCCCGAGAACATTCCCGGCAACATCATGCCAAGAGCCATGAAGCCTGTAGCAATGGCAAAGTGAGCCGTTTTGTTTTCTCCCTCTGAGATATAAATCATATATAGCATGTAGGCAGTGAAACCAAATCCGTAACTAAATTGTTCAATGGCAGCGCAGAGGCTGATTATTAGATAATTGGATGGTTGTGCATAGGCCATATACACATATGCGAGATGTGGAATGTTGATGGCGAGCACCATCCACCAAAGCCAGTATCTGAAACCCTTGCGGGAAGCTGCTAATCCACCTAAAATTCCACCTGCTGTTAAGGCAAGGATTCCAAAAGTGCCATAAATAAGTCCGACGTCACCCGTAGTAAGCCCTAATCCGCCCAATTGCCTGGAGTCGAGCATAAACGGTGAAGCCATTTTAATCAGTTGAGCCTCGCCCAAACGGTAAAACATCAAAAAGGAGAGAATGACCCAAATTTCTTTCCGCTTAAAAAATGAGGCAAAAGTTTTGAAAAATGCCCCAAAAATGCTCTCTTCCTCTTTAACAACTCTTCGGTCAGAAGGAGGGAAGGGCAAAATAAAGCGGTGGTAAAATGAGAAGATGATAAAAAGTATAGCCAGGATTATAAAAGTCATACTCCATGCCAAATGGATATTTCCGGAAGTGCCTTTAAATCGCGCATCGGTGGTGGTTTTAAGTTTTGGGTCAGCCTGGAACAGAAGGTAGGCAGGCTGTTCCCAATTTTCAAGATTAAAGGCCAGACGTTCTCCTTCCAAAAGTTTCAGGCTATTGTCGCCATCTTTTTGTTTAAAGTTGAGGATCATCTCCTTTCCTGCTTCCGGTTTAACGCTTAGTTTGATAGCTACTACTGAATAGTTTCCTGTCAGAAGCTCACCGGAATTACTTTCTTCAGATTTTTGAAAATGCTTTTGCAGGAATCGCTTCAAAGGGGAGGAGATGTAATCGGACCACAATGATGACTCTACCGCTTTCCCGGTTGAAGCCGACTGACGGCCATTTCCAACAAAACCCAGAGAGAGGTTGTGTTCCGCAACTACTTTTCGTATCGAATCCATTTGTTTGGCCGGGATGTTCTGTGTTGATATGGTCACCGCCTCCGGAAATACAAGGAAGTTGGCATTGCCTTTTTGACCCGTTGCATCTTGATTTACAAGGGGAAGTCCAATTGTCTGTACATATCCAGGACTGGATTTCACATTAATCTCAACAGGCGGCAAACCGGTGGCGGTTTCAAAATAACCGGCAAGAATGATCAGCAAACCCTGGCCGGTAATCATCGCAATTCGGTAAAAAGTACTTCTAATTCCAACAAAATAGGCTTGCTGGTGTTCGTTGAGACCAAGCATGTAAAATCCATCAGCCGAGATATCATGGGTGGCGGAGCTGAAAGCCAGCAGCCAGAGAAAGATTAGCGTGATCTTGAAAAAGCCGGGCATCGGTATCGCGAGGGCAACACCACCCAGAGCTGCTCCGACCACCAGCTGCATAACTACAATCCACCAACGCTTGGTTTTGAAAAGGTCTACCACCGGACTCCACAAAGGCTTAATGACCCATGGGAGATACAACCAGCTGGTATACAGGGCAATATCTGTGTTTGAAATTCCCAATCTTTTGAACATGATCACGGCAACCGTCATGGCCACCACGTAAGGAATCCCTTCTGCAAAATAGAGTGACGGGATCCAGGCCCAGGGGTTGCGGGTAGTTCTTTTCATAAATCGAAGTTTTAGCCAGTTAAATTAAAGACATGTCTTATATCTTATGTCTCATGTCTTATATCTCATGTCTCATGTCTTTTCTCTAGTAGCTCCTTTCCAGTGTTGCTCCCGGAAAATAGTGTTTCAGGATTTCTTCGTAGGAATATCCTTTCGCTCCCATCATAGCTGCGCCGATTTGACATAGTCCAACGCCATGCCCCCATCCGGCACCCGTAAGAACAAATTTAGCAGGTATTCCATCAGATACATCAAAGTAATCCACTACAAATGCAGAACTGTATAAATGCGAATTGGACAATATTTTTCGGATCTGCAACTCTTTTCCGAAAAGCATTTTCTTCAGCGTCCCAACAATTTCCAGTTTGATGATTCTGCCGGAATGTCCTCTCTCGATTGGATTAAGTGCTAATATGGCACCAAAATTGATGCCGGTTTTTCTTTGCAGAAGTTCGGCTATTTCAGCTTGCGAAAAGGAAACTTTCCACCTGTAAAAATCAACCGTTTCCTGATCATAATCATTAAGAACCTGTGATAGGACTTTGTGATCTGTGGTGTTGCAAAAGGCAGCAGGGGAGGAGCGTATCCATTTCTGAGCCGAAGATTCTTCAGTCAGTTTCAATGCTGTATCGCTTGCATTTTCATTGTAATCGTATAATGTTTGAAGGTAAGGGTGCACGATTGGCTCCCAAACTTTCTCAAAAGTCTCTGTCACTCCGCCGCAGCTTTTTGAAAACCTGGCATCGCAAACCAGTCCGCCTGACATCAGCACCAGACCGGAGGTTTCTGTCACGGCTTTTTCGACCAGCGGACTGGTCTGACGCGTAATGCCTTGGTAACGCTGACAATGGTCATCAGCACAAACATCAAAAAGGGCGTGGTCTTCGCGGTCCCACCAGCGGATGTACTCCTCTTCATTTTCAAATATAGTCTGGTATTTTTCGCGTGTTTGTCTTAGTTCTTTTCCTTTCACCACTTGTGCGATGAGCCACGAACGTGAAGTGATGGCATGCGCTTTTAACAATTCCAGACTACTTGTCGCACTCATCTCAGAAGATATCACACTGATCAGATAATCTTCCAGGGGAAGAATATTAATGGCAAGAACCTTACTGTCTTCAACTAAAAAAAGAAGTGCGCCTTTAAATAGTTGATTTTCTTTGCGTTCCCAGTGAAATTGAATTCCAATGGTGACATCAAAAAGTTCAAATGCACCATTTTTAGTATCAGCAGGTTCAAATAAAAGCTCATCAGCTGTTATCGCATCTCCGTTGAAAAGAATTTTTCCTTCTTTGATGTGAATCGATTGATTCCCCAAAAACGGTTTGCCATTTAAGTTTGATATATAGGTCTGCCTGAAACAGAAATTAATTTCAGTTTCTACCATGATCCCGATCTTAAGCTTTGGCTGTTCCATTTCTATCTTTTAATTATTGTATCCTTGAGATCATTAAATTCCTTGTCATTCAAGGTAACTTGTTCAAAAATATCAGCAATATCAGAAGCTGTAATTTTATCAAAATCTTCTCGGCGTGGAGTGATAAAAACTCCGCCAAAATCGACAGATGCCGGACTGATTAAAAGTTGGTCATCCCCCTGACCATAGAATTGCGAAGGGCGATGCTGCTTACGCGGAAAAAGATGAATGATCCATTTCCCTTGACTATACGTACAAAGCATGTTCAGCATGGGCTCGATTTTTTCGGATTGAATTTCCTGAAATCGTGAGAAGATTTTCTCGATAGTGTTTATTCCTTGCTGACTATTTTCCGTTTCCACGGATATCATTTTGCGCAAGTAGTGGTCAAAAGCCCACATTTTAAGGCTTTCACTATCATGCAAAAGGTTTCCCTTATCCTTTCGCAATAGTGTAAATTCAGACTCAACCGGTAAAAAACTTGTTTCTCCGGCTTGAAAATGGAGATGATCCGGTGCCGAAGCGCCACATTCCGGTCCGTTGTAGAAAAGGAGATATCCCTCCATTTGTCTGGCAATTTCAAACATAGCTTCCAGATTTGAAACCAACCTTTGTGGAACATGATGAATGGAAGGAATGGTAAAATGCGTATGAAAAATTGGAAAGGGATTAACCAATAGGATAAAATCATGTCCGAGATCCAGGCTGATCTGTTCCGCCGGGCGATTCTCAGCACATAAAAAGCATTTTCTGGCAGCGATTGAGTTTGCATCAACTTTAGCCACAGAGGAGCGCATTCGCTGTGGATTGAATTGAACTTTGATGGTAAAGTTGTCGAATTGAAGGGTTTTCTCTTCGACAAGATCTAATCCACGGTAGTTATCTGCCGACAACTGCCATGAATGATTTTGTTCCAGTAGAAAATCTTTGAATTGATCGCTATTTTGTATCATTTGCCCTTCTCCGTTTCCCGTTTCCCTGTTTCACTTTCACCGTTTCTCTCTTCCCTCTTCTCGTTTCCCCGTTTCATTTCCCGGCATTCATCGCTTTCCTTGCCAAAAATTCAATCGTCCTGATCCGGTCTTTGTACAAATTGTGGCCATTCATCACCTCAACACTCAGGGATGCATCTGAATTGTCATCCCATCTCCTGCAAAGGTAAATTGGGTTGTAAATTCTGCCAATTTGGTAGTACCTCGAAATGGCTAATCCCAGGGCATAATCTTCTCCATAGTTGACGTTGGGAACTTTTATGCAGCGAAGAACCGGAGTAAAAAAGGCTCTGGGAGCTCCCAATCCATTGATTCGCAATGCATTATTTCTTCCATTATCTGGTGTCCATTCTTTGTGATCGATGATGCCGGGAGGGATTTCCTGGAGGTCAAAATTGACCATTCGGTAGGAACCGACGACCATGGCGCATTTTTCACGGTAGAAAGTATCGACCACCTGCTGAAGGGTGGTTTCATCCAGATAGAGATCATCACTGTCGAGTTGAATGGCAAATTTTCCACATAAAGGATGCGCCGCTGCTGCATTCCAACATCCTCCGATACCAAGATCTTTACGATCGGGAATAAGATGAATGAGTCTCGGATCTTTCAAGGCATATTTTTCAATTAGCTCTGACGTGCCATCGGTCGAATAGTTGTCTGCGATGATCAGGTTAAATGTGAAATTTGTCTTTTGCGATAAAACAGATTTGATGGCATCCTCGATGGTACGAACCCTGTTCCTCACAGGAATAATGACGGAGGCTTCGACAGGAAAAATTTCGCTGCCAAAGTCAACAGGCTGGAATTTGGGCTCAAGATAGGCTCCGGCATCCTTTAGAAATTGGGTGCAAACCTTCTCCATCTCAATTTGAACTCCCCGGTTTTTAGGATCAACATAATCGAAGATTTTCACACCGGAAAGTCTCAAATCGGACTCCTCCTCCGTGTATAGATATTCTGGAACACGAAAGATCGGAGCGATCAGGGAAAGGTTGAGCCGAAGAGCATAGAGTCCTGCATGATTAAGAGATTCATCAACTGAAGCGGCTGCCTTTTTTAACTTTTCTGTCCGGTAAAATAACAATGATCCAAAATTGAAATCATCCCGCAGACTTCCTTCCTGGTAATCAATTAACGGATGGGATTCTATTGAGCCGGCTTTAACTGCCAAAAAATTGGAATATACCATTCCACTGCCAGTATCTTCTGCCACGCGCATAAAACGATCAAGGGAATATTGGCTCAATTTCAGCGGACTATTCCTTGTGTACAAAAGAATATAATCAGTGTGGCTATGCGACGCGATTGTATTAATAGTCGGTCCGGAAGTTAAGCTTCCAGAACTGAGCCATTCTGCTCCTATCACTTCAAACAATTCCTTTTCGGAGCCTGTGATAAATATTTTGGCAACAAGTTCTGAATTTCTTAGTTCCTTAACTGTTGCCTGGGTTTCTTTTTCACTCCCAAATGGGACAAAACAGGTTATCTTCATTTTAAGTTATTTTAAATCTAAAATTCTAAGCAGTTGTTTCATCAGGGCATCTCTTTCACTATCTGTTGAAATCGTTTCAAGAGGAACACTTAAAACGGCTGTTTGGTAAAGTCCTTTGTACCAGACTCCCGCACTTTTGTTGTCACCAAAATAGCGATAAAGTACGGATGCCCCTTTCCCTTCCGGTTCAATGGCATCAGGCGATTCAACTTTGTATATCGATGGATTCCAATTGTTAACGTAGTGATATTGCTCTGTGAGATTCGTTTTTAGGCTGTTAACTGTGTAAATAAGCCCGGATTTGCTGCCATGGGCAGTTCTATGTGAATAATGAAGTACCTCAGCAGCAAATTTCTTTGCCAGGCTATCTCCGCACAAAGTCAGGTCTGAGCCGACATATGCCCCTGAAACCAATATTTTGGCGCCTGCTGTTCCGGCAATTTTGGTAAGCACCTGTCTCATCGCCGGAGTAAAAAGTGTAAAATCCCTACCGGGGAAACCCATCATCCGCAGGGTGGTCTTTTCTTCTCCAAAGGCCAAATCGAATAGAGAGTATGAGGTTGGATTGTAAGCTCCTTCTTCAAAAAGCTCGTCGCTGGCAGATATAAATCCCAATCCATTGTTTCGGAATGATTCGCCATGAACAAAAGAATAATCGAAGCTGTTTCCGGGTACGATCCTTGTCTCCTGATCCGCAAAACTGGAACCAAATCCCGAAGCATCATCATCAATCCACTGCGATTCCCTGTCAAAATCATACTGCTCTCCAATATAGGTCATATTTTGGAGGTAGGCGACTCCTTCGTCTTCCGACATTCTGAAGCCAGCCTCTTTGCCATTATCGAACGCCGCAGGGGCACAAATCCGATCAAATCCATTCACTATCAACACCGGTTTTGAATCATTTTGTGGAAGAGAGCAAGCAAGAATTTCTGATGGAAAACTTTCTCCGCCATCATTTACCGCAGTCACTTTAAAGCTGTAAATAGTGCCTGGCTTCAAACCCTGCATGGTAATTGCCGGCTCCTTGGTGACAACCCCTTCGTCGAAACCACCATCTTCAATCCTTGTATAAACCCTGTAACTCGCAGGTTTCGCCGATGGCTCAAGAGGATCTTTCACGGGCGACCAGGTAAGTTTTAAATTGTTTTCTTCAAGTTTCATTCCAAAATGATCTACCGGAAGAGGCTGAACAACATAAGGAACTCCGTTCTGAACGGATAGAAACTTTAATATTCCTTTGTAGTAGGCCCGGCAAACGTCAAATTTGAACCTTGGATCCTGTGCCAGGTACATGTCGGCAAAATTTTGATGTGAAAGCAGTTCCGATAAAATAGCCGGAACTTTTGGACGGGCTGCTTCGAAATATTTCTTGTTCCACATTCCCCTTCTTGTCCAGTCAGCTTTGTGCAAAAGGCGCAAGTCATTCACTACCTGCGTTTGAACAAGATCTGCAAGATCCCTGCTTGCCCACTTGGATTGGCCATTGGGGAAAATATCCTTGTCAAATGTAGTATCATATATCAGCAAGGTTCCAATGATTGAGCTGTCTTTCGTTGTACCGGCATCGGTATGAAAACCCATTGACATATCCATGGGAATTCCCATCCCTTTAACCAGTGGAGCCTTCGTTGGACCATTGGGAGCACCCATCAGATAGTTCACCCATTCTCCTCTGCTCATGTAATCATCCTTGTAATCCTCCATACCGCTTTCGCGTTTGGCAAATGAAGCAGCATCAGCACCCCGGATGGAATAGTCGACTTTCGTCCGGTTAAGACTATAAACAAGTGAATCAGGGAATCCGGCATACTGTAAATAATAGCGTGCAGCCTCCTGGTACCTCGGCCGCTGACTGGCAAAAGGCATCCATATGGCAGGATCGGTTTTCCATCCCTCTTTTTCTCTGATATCATACAACTGCTTCAATTGGTCTGCTTTACCCCTGACAATATTCCCCATTCCGCCACCAAAACGGACGGCGTCGGCTGAAACCATCTTGCCTGGTTCAGTTGAGGCGTTGCTTAGTTCGACCATTCCTTTACCCTGTTCTTTACCCTTTTCAAATTTAAAAGTACCCAGATAGATCCAGGTATTGCCTCCAATTGTCTGGTTGACAGTAAAACTGGTTTTTCCTCCTGCGTGGGTGACAGTATAATGAGCATCGGTCACATTTTGATCGTCAGCAATATATGAAACATACACACCATAATTGCCTGATTCAGGAAAATCCGGAATATACTTTGCTAATGCATCCGGCTGAATTTTAGCTATATTGCTTTTCCCATGACCAAATTGGAATGGATTTTCACCATCCAGCAGGAATGGATATTTCATCTCAAACCCGGGTTTTTCTGACGTCTGCCAGTTGGATCCTTCCTCCAGATATTCTGATGCATAAGATGATTTCTCAGCATCAACAACAACTTCTTTCGAGCCAAAATCCCTTTCGCGGGGAAGCCAGACGGTAGCACCCGCATTTTCAAGCATAGGTGTGAGGTAGGGAACAACAAAACTGAGGGTCCAAATATCTTCAACGGTTAAAAAATCGCGTGCACGCTGCCACTCCCAACGATCGAGTGTGTTTTCATAGTACCAGCCATGACTTTGCCACAGTGCAATATTTCTGGCGTCAAGACCATTCGGGAACTTTACATTTCTGGTGACATTGTTGACAATCGGTGCGGTTCTTTTAGCTGGAACAGATAGCCGTGAGGAATCAATTTTAAGGCGATCAAATCTATAATAATTGGGTACCAGTTCACTTATTTCTTTCCCCATCGAGGATATTGTCAATGAACTTTTCCTGAATTTTCTGCCGAGAACATGTTTGTAATCGGCATAGTATTTTTGAACGTCCTCCGGTCGAAAAGGAATTTCTGCAAAAGTCGGCGTCATCTGCAACTTTAGACTTAAGCCTTTGGCATCCATCTTTAGTGTATCTACCTTGAATTTGTAAACCTTTCCTACAGATGCATCCTTTGCGAACTGAACAGATGCTTCTTTGGCTTTAGCATAGAGTCTCTTGGCCTTGTCAGCCCCTGTAACTTCTAATGCCAGGAATAATGTCAACAACAAAATACCATATTTGCTCATTGCCGTAAATTTTAAATCCAAAAATCCATTAATCCCTTCATCCAAATCCCAATCAGACTTTGATGAAAATTTTCTTTTTGTAAAGAATGTATCCCAGCATCCAGAACAGTATCACATGAGAAATGGCATACAACAATGATCCGTTCAGATCGCCTGCCAAAGGTTGAAATACCTCACTGTAAAGCCAGGAGGAGCCGTTCACCACTTTCCCATCTGCACCAGTCACATGGATCATTCTTCCAAGAATCCTTGCCCATAATCCTGAAAATGCAAAAATAAAGAGCGGGTTTACCCCGAAGACAACGAAGAAAGAGGTCCATTTGGTAAAACCTTTTAAGTCGATGATCCAAATCAGCAGAGCCAACACAAGCGAAGCCCAGCCAGCGGTATATATGACGTAAGAACTGGTCCACATCGGCTTGCATATTGGAAAGTACAATCCCCAAATCCACCCCAAAATAATGCCGGCTAGACCAAATAATGCTAGTTTAACCGGTACTTTTGCCTTCTCTGTTTCTTTGATGACGGAACCCACCAAATAGCCGATGATGACCGTTACAATGGCGGGAAAGGTACTGAAGATCCCCTCCGGGTCGAATGGAATCCCGAATCCTTTATAAAGATGGGCAACTCCTAAAATTGCTGTGTCGAAAGGACTTGCAGGATTATTGGCTAGAGAATAAGGGTCTGTTCCATTGTTATAGGCAACGATAAACCAGTAGAGTAATAATATAATGCCACCCCGGAATAGCAACTGCTTGTTATTAAAAGATAAGACCAGCAGTGCAGCGAATCCATAAGCTAAGGCGATCCGTTGTAAAACCCCCATAATCCGCAGCTTGGAGAAATCCTGATTCCATTGGGGAAATGAGTTCAGAAAGAGACCGATAGCAAAAATCAACAAAACACGCTTGCCAATTTTTAAGAGTGATTCTTTGTTCAGCTGATTCCCATATTTTGCAAAGGAGAAAAACATGGATACACCCACAACAAATAGAAAAAATGGGAACACAAGGTCTGTCGGAGTGCATCCTTGCCATGCAGCATGTTCAAGTGGTGCATAAATGTGAGACCAGCTACCGGGATTGTTGACCAGTATCATAAGGGCAACTGTCATTCCCCGAAGGACATCCAGTGCAAGGTATCGTTGACTGCTATTGGTTTGGCCGCTCATAGTTCTAATTTTTTTTGAATTTCACCGGTTCGCTTTCGGTATGAGTAGGACTTATCGCTGTTACAACGTACCTGTACCTCGATGGTCGGTAACCCTTGGTAGCAGTTAAAAGTATTTTTTGATAGGAAGTAGTAAAGATAATCTTGTCAGGATTTTCAATTTTCTTACGCTGAAGAAACTTGAATCGATAGATTGCATAGTTGCTGTTGTTAGCTTGCTTTTCCCAGGATAGTATAATGTTTTTCCCTTCCTTTTGAATGCTTGCATTTATTGGCTTAGCCGGAATGACAGGAACAACCAGTGGATTTACCGGCGTCAAAGCGGGATAACGATAGTGTTCTTTTAATAGATTTTCTTTAACAGATAAGGGGTTCTTTAATAGAAATTTAGCACTGAAAAACATGCTGCCTTTTATTTCTGGGAAAGTCCTGTTCAGCGTGATTTGATTGGTAATCTCATCAGAAGTTCTCCAGGAAGGATCCTTCGAAGCCGTTTCAAGCAGGTAGAGAGCTTGTCCGCTGTAAATATTACATCCATAATTATGTTCAGCCCACCATTTTGCAAGTATTTTATAATCAGCAACCTCTTTGCCGATATACCAATAGAGCTGCGGAGTAACATAGTCGATCCAATGTTCTTTTTGCCATTTTAGAATGTCGGCATATAAATCATCATAATTTGAGACTCCAGCCCTTGTTTCGGAACCATCCGGATCATTCTTTTTATTGCGCCAAACACCAAATGGTGAAATACCGAATTCGACATTGGGGTTGATGGATTTGATGCTGTCGTGAAGCTGCTTGATAATCTGATCCACGTTGTTCCGACGCCAGTCATCCTTATTTTGTGGGCCAAATGTGCCTCCGAACTTTTTGAAGGAGTTATCATCCGGGAATTCCACTCCGGAAATTTTGTATGGATAAAAATAATCATCAAAATGTATGGCATCGATATCATACCTTCTTACGAGGTCGCTGACCACCCGGGCAACATGATTTCGAACTGCAGGAATCCCCGGATCAAAATATTTTTTCTTGCCATAGGTAAGCATCCATTCCGGGTGGGAGTTGGAAACGTGGTTGGGTGCGGCTTTGGTTTTATCAGTATTCTGTATTGCTCTGTACGGATTTAGCCAAACGTGAACGTCCATTCCCCTTTTGCGACATTCGTCGATGGTAAATTGCAACGGATCATACCATGGATCCGGTGCCTGACCTTGTTTTCCGGTTAGCCATTCAGACCATGGCTCTAATTCAGAGGCATATAGGGCATCTGCATCAGGCCGTATCTGAAAGACTACAGCATTCATGTTATAGTCTTTGGCCGCATCCAAGAGAGCGATCATTTCTGCCTTTTGAGCTTCCGTCGTTAAAAAGGGGGTAGATGGCCAGTCTATGTTTTCTACAGTGGCAATCCAAACGGCCCTCAATTCCCGTTTAGGATACTCTTTGGCGCTGGTCGATACCGCCCAACCAACCAACAGAACAAACAATATTGCGTACTTTATCTTTTTCACGAGGTAATATGGATTAATTGTTTGATATTTAATATTTTAAAATGTATTCTTTGTATATTCCGTCTCATGTTTATTCCGTCCGAATGAACGTTTAACCTATTTTCTTCATTTCCTCGCGGACGGAATCCCTTTTCTAACAATTTCCCTACAAATAGGTCGCCGCTCCACGGCTCTAATTTTCGGTACTCCATCCTTAAGTCTCAAGAATCATAAATTCGCTTGACTAACCCTCTCCCAGTCCCCCAGTCTCCCAGTCTCCCAGTCTCCCAGTCTCCCAGTCTCCCAGTCTCCCAGTCTCCCAGTC
>JBAXED010000092.1:0-16499 GCA_037140615.1 Prolixibacteraceae bacterium | reverse complement strand
ATTTGCCAATGTTGAATACAACTGCGTCATTTTCGTGAAATGTTTTTTTTAATTATACACAACGTATCGCAATTTTCAATTTCTCGCCTCACGTGTCACCATCCTGTTTCCCGTTTCCCTCTTCTCTCTTCCTTCTTCAACCTCTCGCCCCCTCTCCCCGTCTCCAAGTCTCCCCGTCCTTCCTATCTCTTCGTTTTGGGCAGGAAGGAAACAATCACCGCCCCCACCAACGCCAATCCAATCAGAAATGAAAATCCAATCGCGTAGCTTTTGGTAGGCACATCATACAAATGTCCGATCAGCATCGGGAAAAGTGATTCGGCAATTCCGTCGGCTACAAGGATGATTCCCATCGTGCGGCCAAGGGCCCGTAAGCCAAACAAATCTGCCGCCATCAACGGAATGATCATGTAGTCACCGCCAAGACCTATTCCGAAAATGATGGCAAAAATATAGATCCTACCGGGGAAATCAGGAAGCAACAAAAGTGGTATGGCGCAGGCGACGATCATGTAAATCAGAATCATGACGTATTTGCGGTTGATAAGGTCGGCAAGGAAACCCATTAGCACCCGTCCGGCCAGACTGGAAAACATCACAAAAGACATGACCTGTGCGGCATTGGCCTGGGAATAGTCCAAATCCCGCAAGTAGAGTTTCATGTGTTGCATGATGCTGCCAACGGCTCCAATGGAACACATGCTGCCAATGGCCAAAAGATAAAAATTCGGGTTTTGAAGTATCGATTTGATCGGAACAATTTCGGTTGGCTTGGATTGAGCTGCCTGATCTCCGGAATTTTCCCTGATGAACCAGGCCATGGGGAAAGCAATCAGAACAATCAGAATGCCCAGCGCCGCCAGTGCCATGTGCCAGCCGAGATTTTTTTCAAGCGCGGCCGAAATAAGCGGAACCAATGCGCCGCCGGTGCCGATTCCAAGGTAGGCAATACCCATTGCTTTTCCCCTGTTTTTGTCGAACCATCTTGATATTAATACCTGGCATGGAAGCGGACCGCCAAAAACATAGCCCAGCGCATTGAAAATATAGAATAGATAAAACGCAGGAAGTGAACTTGCAAAACTCAACCCTATCAGCGCGGTTCCGGCAAACAAGACTCCTGTCAGCATCAATTTTCGTGGACCGTATGCATCAATCAACCATCCCGCCAGAAAGCCAAATAAAGGAGCCACCAGCAATTTCCCAAGGGCATTGCCGGAAGTGACGACGGACCTGGACCATCCAAACTCCTTCGTCATGAAATCGTAAAAGAAGGGGGGACCATAAAGTGCAAATCCAACAATCGCAAACAAGGCCAGAAATGCTGTTACCAGAATATAGGTTTGCGAACTGCGCTTATTCTGTGCGATACTTTCTTCGTGTATTCCACTCATCCCATCTTGAAATTTTGGATTTTGGAGAGAGATTCCGGCATACTCAATTCAGCTAAAAGCCAATAGCTAACGGCTAAAAGCTTTCATGCGATAGCAGGAAAATCAAACCTTGCTACTAAGATAGGAGATTTGAAGAGAAGTACAACTGACTGGTAATTAATTCTCGACCTTTTTCCCTGCAGTCATTGTCCGACCTTTAAAAGCGGCATAGTCCAGCGGATATTTGTATACCCTGAAAACTGAGTTCATCAATTCGCCCACACGGGCAGCATCCGTTGGAATGGCTGCTCCCTGCGTTAGCGGACCGTTTGCTGCTACCGGACAAATGTATTTCCAAACGATCTCAAGAGAAGAATTAACCTCAAGAAACTGCCCTACAGTTCCGGAGCAGATAATGGTGTTGCCATTAGGAAGGCGGTGTGCTCCTGAGATATTTTCAGAATACATTGGATTTGCTGTTGTTCCCTTGTAAACCCAGGCATATGTTGCCGGTCCAGCAACTGAGCCAGCGACCATGGTGTAGTTCCCACTAGCATCAACTGCAGGGGTGAATTCCTCAACTGTCGAATAATCCCCTCTCCCGAGTCCGTTGTCAAAGCAAGTTAGATTTCCGGCTCCAGGACAATCCGAATTGACCCATTCTACATCATGCTGCTGAAAGTATCTCTGGTCACTTACTGTTCCAGTCCGGTAACAAGCCGGATTTCCCCAACGATATAGAAGATCCCCACCCTTTCCACGCTTGCCGCCTGTGTGGCCTTTCGCCTCGGCTGTGGTTGTGCTGTGGTCAATAATCCAGACTTCACTGTTTCCTCGCACACTAAGAGCGATCTGATCGAAAGCCGCATTGTAATCGATAGAATTCATGTGGTTCCAAAAAGCTGGGAGGTTTTTCTGGTCACCGGCGCAATCGACGAGTTCAGGATGCGATTTCACCACTCCATAGTTAAGTTTTGTAGCATCAAAATCCTGGATAAGGTGGTCCCAGGTATGCCATTCCCAAACTACTGTGCCGCCGATCGGATAGGTCGGTTTGATTTCAGCCACATAATCGGGAAGCATCATTCCTTTTTGAGCAATTTCAGGTTGGAATTTTGCCGGATTAAAGCCTGCCGCTATACATTCGGCATATGTTTTCTTTTCAATCACCAGCATAAGGATATTTCCGTTGGGCAACCGATGGATGTCATGATGCTGCATATAGGTAGCTGTTGAGAAATCAAGTTGCCATACCAGGTTGTCATTCCAGTCATACTCTTCAATCCTTCCTCCTTCACCACCACCGCTACTCAGCTGACCTTTGGTCATGCAGGAACGCAGGATATTTCCATTTTCAAGCAAATAGACAGACTGTCCGGGAGGGTATTTGCTGGCCGACCACTGGTTCATGATGCGACCCTCATTGTTGATCAGATAAGTGGCAGTATATTGTTTGGGTGCAAAAAGCAAATATCCCTGAAATGCCTTGGTGGTATTCAGTATCAAACCCATATTATTTGTAATCGATCCGGTATCGATGGTAGTAGTCGTAGGTGTGGTTTCCTCTGCATTATCGGATGATTTTTTACATGCTGTTCCCATCAAAAAAAGCAAGATTAAAACCCCAATCATTGTATAACCCTGACTTACAATAGATTTTATTTTCATGATATTGATTTTTATATTCTTCACTCTCAACTTTCCATTCTCAACTCTCAACTATTTTCCTTCTCAACTTCGGAGTTCCGCTCACCCAGTCTCCCCCTCTCCTAGTCCTTCTTCCCCGTTTCTCGTTTCCTTCTTCAACCACTCGCCCAGTCTCCCCCTCTCCCAGTCCCCTAGTCCTTCTTCTCCGTTTCTCGTTTCCTTCTTCAACCACTCGCCCAGTCTCCCCCTCGCCCAGTCCCCTAGTCCTTCTTCATAAGTTCCTCGCCACCCGAAATCCCAAATGATAATAGGGATGGTTCGGATCTTGAGGCCCTCGATAGTAGGATGGATTTCGGTTGGAAACCCTTGAATGTCCGTCATTCACTCCATTTACAACAAGACCGTTGTACCAGTTTCCTCCGCGCATTCCCCGGTAGGGTTTTCCATCCGGCATGATGAATCCTGTAGCAGGACCTTTGGGATTGTCGTAAGGACTTGAGCTGTAATAATCCTGACCATACCAATCATTGACATACTCCCATACATTGCCTTGCATGTCATACAATCCAAATGCATTTGCTCCGTTTGATGTCTGGTAGGTTGTAGCGCTGCCGGGCCAGTTGAAGTCAGATTTTTGCTTTAATTTCCCATCATAGAAGCCAACCGGAGTCGTGTTTGGGATTGAATTGCCTTCATAAGGATCGCCTGAATCGGGCAGATTAACTCCTGACTTATCTATCGTATTCCCATTGGGATAATTGAAATATTGATTAATATGCCCACCTCTTCCGGCATATTCCCACTCCGCCTCGGTAGGCAGCCGATATCCGTTTTTAGTAAAGTCACAAATACCGGTAGTCAAATTGTAACATGCTGATAAGCCTTTCTGGGTACTTAGCCAGTTGCAATAAGCCGCTGCACCATTCCACAACATTCCCACCACAGGGTGATTGGCCCTGAAATCAACAACCGAAAAACTCTTCCCATCGAATCCAATGCTATAATAGGAGGCATATTGATTGGTATAATAATAGATATCGGTTCCTCCAATCGGATAGACAATGTTGTTGCGCACTTCAATCAATCCTTTGGTTAATGCACTATTCAGATAGTCTAAAAACTGCTTGTTGGAGGTCTCAGTGGTCGCCATATAAAAGGCATTGATCTTCACCTTATGTATTGGCAATTCATCGCTCGGATGGGCCGGATCAACGAAGCCGAAATGATCGCCCATATCAAATTCGCCACCTGGAATCTGGACATCAGTAAAAGTCGAATTCGTGGTGGATATTGGGTCTTGAGTAACAGTCTGCTCTGATTTTGTACAGGAAGCACTCATCAAAAAAAGTATCCCAAAGGTTGTTATCAACAGTTTTTTCATACTATTGAGGCGTTAATTAATTGTATATGATGCAGCAATATCTCCATTCTTTCCATTGGCACCCTCTTCAGCCGGTAAAAGAGTTTTGATGTATTCAACTTTGACGTTTGATGTAGATACAGTCACAAGAAGGTAACCCCTACCGGGAAGTATCACCCCTTCTTTGTAACCATAATCTGCAGCCGAAGTATTGTTGATATTGCGGTTGGATGGTTGCGGGCACTCCTGGTAGACAATCCCGTCTTTGTCCTGCTTGCCATAGAAATGATCATGCCCATGGAAGTAGATGGTTGCTTTGTTCTCCTTCATTATAGTATGAATTGGCTTTCCCCAGCCCGGACGGTATTTGTCGAAACCGGCCGTGCCATCCAGATTATTTCCTCCCTGTTCAAAAAGGTCAACAAATTCAGTGCCTCCACGGGCATCGTTGCCATTCCCTCCCACCAGATTGTGACAAAAAATAAATTTATACTTTGCTTTGCTGGCTGTCATCGTGCTTTTAAACCATGAGTACTGGTCGGTACCAAGCGTCCATCCCCAGCCCGGTTTGGCAGTTGTGTACCAGTAAGGATCGAGAACGACGATCAGTGCATTTCCCCATTCGAAAGCATAGTAATTTTTGCGCAAACCCACATTGGTTTCTGATTTGCTATTCCCACTGTAAAAAGTGTTTGGTGCTGGATTCGGAAAGTAGAGGTTTCTCGTATTGGAGGCCATTATCGGAAGACTGGTGGAAGTTCCATCAAGCGACCAGCCAGCTTCGCCTTCATGATTTCCAAGGACCAGATAGAGTGGAACGGAATGACAGGTGTTGTCAAAATAGGATCTGAGCAGCAAATGGCGGCTGGTAACTACCGCCTGGGTCTTTGTCGCTTGCTTCTCTGAAAAAAAAGTGTCGCCCAGATCAAGCAGAAAATCAGGACTTTTTGACAGAATATTTTTTAGCGTCAAGGCATAGGAAGTCGTATCAGAATTTTCATCCAGGTGCGGATCCGCTTCAATTGCAAAAGTAAATGTGGAGCCGGTTGCTCTCGGAGTATGGAAGGAATATTCAGGTCCGGCGAGAAAAGTGGCAGCTCCTGACAAACGATACCTGACCCTGTAAAAATATTTGGTGTCAGCCGTCAGATTGGTCAGGTCGACTTCAAGCGGCAGATTTTTTGTGGCAGTGGAGGTAGCCGTTTTACCTGAATAATTCCCGGATGAGGTACCTGTTTCCCAATAAACTTCAGCTTGTTGAGTGAAGAGAATATTTATTGTGATTGAACTATTCGTTGGCCTTCCCAATATCTCAGAAAATGCCAGTCCATCAGTCTTCACCACACTGGTAGGGTCTTCTGTATTGGTCAAGTCTGTGGAAGATGTCTCGCTTTTGTGACAGGACAAAAGAAGGACAAATGAAATCAAGGATAGTATAGTGAGAACTTTTTGTTCTAACAATTTTTTTAATGTGCTCATAATTATTTAATTAAATAGGAAAATGCTACCTGACCATTTTTTTGCGTGCCATTTTCATCTCTGGGTAACCATGCCTGGACAAAATCCACTTTAACGCCGCTTACCGAAACATTAACCCTCAAATGCCCCGCACCTGCTACCACATCTGAAGTATATGCATCTCCGTTGGCAAGCTTTCCGATCTGGTAGGTTGAATCGCTCGGCATGGGTAATTCCTGGTATGTGACACCATCCATTACCTCATGAGCAAAAACATGGTCATGTCCCTGGAAGAAGATATTTACTTTGTTATCGACAAACAATTGATGGATTGGTTTTGCCCAACCTGGGCGTTTGACTGAAAAATTATTTGTCACGCCATTTTGCTCGAAACCACCCCATTCAAAGTACTTGGCAAGATTAATTCCTCCTCTGCCTTCGCCACGAACGTGATGTGCAAAAACAAATTTGTATTTCGATTTGCTAGCTTCGAGCGTTGATTTTAGCCAGTTATACTGAGTCTGACCCAACGACCAGTCCCAACCATCCGGTTTTGGATTGGTTTTATTCTGGTATCTGTATACATCCAGAACCACGAACAATGCATCTCCCCAGTTAAAGGCATAATAATTTTCCGGCATCAAAATCCCCCATGATTCATTATCTGTATTGCCACTGTAAAACCCATTCGGGAAGGGATTTGGATAGTAGAATTTTCGCCAAATAGTTCCGTTGATGGCTAGATTGTTTGGAGGTGTCAGACCCATGTAATAATCGTTTTCTCCTTCGTGGTTCCCCAAGCAGAACAGAAAAGGTACCGAACTGCAAATTTTTCCAAGCAAAGGCCTGTAATATTTGTGCAAAGCATCCAACTGTGCAGATGTGATCGATGTGGCCTGGTGATCATCCCCAAAAGTATCCCCCAGAGAGAACATAAAATCAGGTGAGTCAAGAGCTTGGTTGTTCAGACAGATCTGATAAATGCTCAAAACCCCCTTCTTGTCGTACAAGTGCTCATCAGATTCGATGGTAAATGAAAAGGTACTTCCGGGAGCCCGCTGTGTCTGAAATGTATGTTCAGGCCCAGCAAGGAAAGAAGCAGTTTCGCCACTTAATCTCGAACATGTGCGGTAATAATATTTTGTATTTGGGGCCAAATTTGTAAAATCGTATTCGAGAGGGGTATCTTTTATCGTTAAACCAGTAGCAGTTTTTAAGTTATAAGTACCGGATGTGGTTCCATATTCCCAATATACTTCAGATGGCTGATCAAAAAGAATGCTCATTGTAACTGTTGAATTGCTCGGTCTGCCTAGAATCTCAGAATAACCCTTTCCATCAGATGGAAGCACTATTTCTTTATCCTTGCCAATCCCGGTATCGGTTTTCGAACACGCTGTCACAACGAAAACCAACATCAGCATATTCCTACCTAATTTTATCCCATTCATAAAACCTATTATTTCCTATTATTTCGATCCATTCCATTGCACTTCCGCCTATTTCAATCTCTTACTATTACCTTCCTCCTCTTACGCACAACAAATATTCTTTCACCGTTTTTTCGTTGTAAGACACAATGCCATACTCAGTGTTGATGTCCCAGGCTCTTGTAGGGGCATTTACCATTGAAGTTGAACTCCAGTAATTACCAGAAACAATGGTGGAGAAAAACAGTTTGTTGAAAGATGGGTTCAATAGTTTTTCATCATTTAGTGACTGTAGCTCCTTGATATTTGGAACACGCCAGTCGTTCGCCCCAGCCAGGGACAGGCCTGTAGCAAAGACCAGTGCCTCCTCCCAGGAAAAAGTATTGCCGGATGCTACCTTCTGCCAGATTAACCCAGTAAAATTGTCTGTGATTGTACCATTGCCATTGTCAACAAAATGCACAACCTGGAGTGTTGCCAGAGTTGGATTACGAACTGCCCTTACATGAAATCTTTTTGTGCCTCCTGCACTGATTGTTTCCGCTTTGGGATGAGCCCCGATGCCACCTCCGGCATTGACCACCCATACATTTGTTGACAAATCAGCACGTAGATCGGTCGTCCACCAGTATTCAGCTGCTGTTTTGGAAAAATAGGTAACATCCAGTGCAGGATTCACCTTGTCAAAATTGTTGAGGCAAAAAAGTTCGTGTGAGGTAGGCAGACGCCAATCACTGAAACCGCCAAGTGTCAGATTTTTGCTATAAGAAGCAGAATTCTCGAAAGTCATCTCTCCGCCATCAACTTTCTGCCACATCAATCCGGTTATATTATCAGTGACTGTCCCGTTGCCGAGATCGGTATAGGAGGGAGGATATATCAAAAAGTCGGAGTCTTCGCCCTTAGTCGTTGTATAGCTGGATGTTTGTCCTGTATCTGGCAATGAACCCTTAATTTGTTGACTAGAATCAGGTGTATCAGCTAATGCCGAATCTTCTTTGCACGAAAAACCTACCGTCATGGCAAGTAAGAAGAGGATTAAACTGTTTCTTACAATCTTCAAAACAATCATAAATGTTGATTTCTTGTTAATCCCAAAGAAAACTTATGACTGTTTAGAAGATGAAAAGGGAGAAATCTGGCACTGAACTACTCTTTTTTCTTATCGGGTTGAAAGAAATTTCTAATGTTTGACACAAGGTGCTGAAATTCTTTGAGTTGCTCTTCAGTACAAATATTCTTTAATTGTTGTGATTGCTCAATCCTGCACAACTCCATTTGATATTCGTTTTCAGCCACACGCCTGGCAATTCTTTTCAAACTTGCTGTATCAGTGTCTGCATGAAACATCACTACATTCATGGAATCCCTTTGAGATCTGATCAACAATGTTAAAGCTTCCTCCTTTTGGGCAAATTCCTCCCGTAATTTAAAAATAGCGCTCTCTTGCTCCTTCGTCAGATGCAATTTTTCTTTTAAAATCTGGGTGGAATTTTCCTTGTCTCTTTTAGGCTGTCTGGGATTAGGTCCCCCCTTTTTGTTCCACAAGAGATAACCTGTTGAGATGAGATTGAGAAAAATCAGGATAAAAATAATGCGAAGAAGAAACTTATTTCGTGTAAAAATATCCATCCTTTCAAAATTTAGAAGAGTTAGTTGAAATAAGGTAATCGGATGCTATGTTTTGCAAATTATTACTGCTTTGCAGGGATTGTTCACTCATCCAACTTTTGGAGAAAGAGAAAATATTGAATGCCAGAAGTAGCAGAATGACAAATATCACCAATCTACCCGAATGGTCCTTATAAGATCTTTTCCCAGACAACTCCACACGCTTCATCAACTCCTTGTCCCAATTGTCTGATGGCTCTATGGACGAAAGATGATCAAACTGATCAAATAAATTCTGCACTCTTTTCATAACAATTACTTTAGACGATATTGAATATAGAATCTGGCGTTTAGCGGTTTAAAAATATTTTAAGATTTTGCTTAGCCCTGTAAATTAGGGATTCCACGGCTGTCAAGGTAGTTTGCATTATTTCTGCAATCTCGGTGTTGGAGTAACCTTCAATTTTGCTTAAAGTCAAGGCTATTCGCTGACTTTCATGCAGTCTGTCCAGAGCTTTCATGATCCGATCAAGATCTTCGCGGTCCTCAATAGCTTTATCAGGCCGCTCGTTCCCAGCCAACCATTGTGATATTTTTTCTATGCCAAGTGTCTTCCCAATCGAAGTTATCCGTTTTTTTCTGGCTTGCCTTTTAAGTTCATCCAACGATTTACTTACAGCAATCCGGTAGATCCAGGTGCTTAACTTTGAATCCTCCCTGAAATTTTTGATGGAATGATGTACCTCCAAAAAAACCTCCTGCGAAACATCCTCTGCATCTTCTCTGTTGAGCAGAAAGCGATAGCAAATGTTGAGAACGATTTTCTTGTATCCAGAAACCAATTCGGCAAAGGCAACGTCATTGCCTGATTTAAGTCGAATCAGAAACTCTGCCTCTTTTCCCATTTCCCCTTTTACCTCACCTTCGTGTATGCCTGCTGTTGTAGAACGATGGCAGTCCTCGCCGGAAGATAGAGTTTTAGCTGGTGAGGAGATCCAAGGCCGCTCTCAGGCAATGAATAATAGGTCATCCGATCGTCCACCCGGTTAAAGCCCCCATAAATGTGGGCATCCGTCTGAAAAATCAACTTGAATTTGGCAGGTTCACAATGAATTCCATAATCCTCAAATGATTTGTCCGGATTAAAGTTGAAAACAAAGAGCAAGTCTTTTCGCTTGAATGCCAAAACCTGATCCGGCATGTTGTCATGGATTCGCCATACTTCGGGGACTTCCAACAATCTCTCCTTCCTGAAAAGATGGATCATATCCTTGTCAAAATCAAGCAGCCAGTGGAATTTCAATTCAGGTTCATCTGCGATGCTCCAGATTCTGCGCGCATGCTGATAAGACCAGCCATTGCCTTCCCTCGGAAAATCAATCCATTCAGGATGACCAAATTCATTTCCCATGAAATTAAGGTAGGCACCTCCAGCGCATCCGATGGTAACCAACCGAATCATTTTGTGCAAGGCGATGCCCCTATCAACCGTCATATTGGGCTGATCTTTGCGCATGCTGTAATACATCTCCTTGTCTATCAGCCTGAATATAACCGTTTTATCACCAACCATAGCCTGGTCATGGCTTTCAACATAACTAACCACCTTCTCTTCCGGTCTATGTGCCGTTAATTCATGAAACAAATGACCAACATTCCAGTCCTGATCCGCCTGCTCCTTGATGAGCTTGATCCATAAATCAGGAACACCCATTGACATCCTGTAGTCAAAACCTAATCCTCCGATGGCGAGAGGGGCCGCAAGTCCGGGCAGACCGCTCATCTCCTCTGCAATTGAAAGTACCTGTGGATTTATTTCATGGGCCAGTTTGTTAGCCAGCATAAAATAGACCACTGCATCATCATCAAGATTTGGGGTAAAATAGTCGGAATAACTCGTAAAGGCTTTCCCAAGTCCGTGGTCATAATAAAGCATGCTTGTAACCCCGTCAAAGCGGAATCCGTCAAAGCGGAATTCCGTCAGCCAATATTTTATATTTGAAAGAAGGAAATGAATAACCTCATTCTTTGAATAATCAAAACAAAATGAATCCCAGGCCGGATGCTCTCCCCTGGCCCCTTCATGGAAAAACTGGGTGCGGGTTCCGTCATACAATCCAAGCCCTTCATTCACGTTTTTAACCGCATGAGAATGGACCAGATCCATCACCACTGATATTCCCATCCCGTGGGCTTCATCGATCAGGTGCTTCAACTCTTCGGGGGTTCCGAATCTTGATGAAGGGGCAAAGAAACTTGAAACATGGTATCCAAAGCTTCCATAATACGGATGTTCCGGAATGGCCATTAATTGTATGGTGTTGTATCCTGCAGCTTTAATACGCGGCAACATCTCATAGCGAAACTCATTGTAAGTATGAACAGCCGGCTCCTCACCTGCCATTCCCACATGTGATTCATAGATAAGAGGTGCCTCTTTCGATGGCTTCAAGTTGTGACTGAACTGAAATGTTTCACGGGGAGCCCACACCTGGGCATTGAATATCTTGGTTTCGCTATCCTGAACGACTCTCCTGGCCCATGCCGGAATTCTTTTACCCGAACCACCATCCCAATGCATCGAAAGAGCATAAAGATCGCTATGGTGCATGGATGAAAGTGGCAACTTAACCTCCCAGGATCCGTTTCCTATACTATATAATTCATAATCTGCCTGATCCTGCCAACCATTAAAACTTCCCTGGAGGAAAATCTTCCTGGCATTCGGGGCCCAATCGCGGAAAATCCACTCTTTTTCTGTTTTAAAAAGTCCGAAAAAATCGTGACCCGAAGCAAAATCCAGCAAGGAGATTTCCCCAAGCAACGCCTTCTCTTTGGATCGGTATTTTTCAGCCCATCGAAGAAAATCTGATGTGTACGGCTGCAAATAGGGATCCTCTCTAACCAATTGGGGAACTTCCATAGCAATTAACCTTTTAGTAAGCTAAAGTTACTCAAATTAACGAAGTTTATCGCTTTGTGTAATATTTTTCAATACCGTCCGCAACGATTTTCTCTAATTCTTCCGGCGTATCAATACCTACCGTCGAATGGTCTGTGGCCACCGTTTTAATGGTGTATCCATTCTCTAGCCATCTAAGCTGCTCCAATGATTCAGCTTTTTCCAACAGGCCCTCAGGCAATTGGCAAATTTTCATCAGAATGTCGGTTCGATAGGCATATATACCCACATGACAGAAATATTGGAATTTATTGATCCACTCCTTTTCTTCAGATTTAAAAACCATAGGAATAGGCATCCTGCTAAAAAACAAGGCATTACCATGAATGTCGAGGGCTACTTTTGCTTCTGCCTGATTAAATAGCACCTCAGACCGATCTATTTTTTGTACCAATGTTGCAATCTCGGTTTTTGGCTCATCACAAAAAGGCTTTTGAAGTATTGTAATTTGTTCCGGTTGGATAAAGGGCTCATCGCCCTGAACATTAATGACCACATCGAAATCGATGCCTGTCTCCTGTGTCACTTTTCGAACCGCCTCAGCACATCTGTCAGTACCACTTCGGTGATCAACAGATGTCATCACCACGTTACCGCCAAAACCTCGAACTGCCTCGGCTATGCGCTCATCATCCGTTGCAACCCAGGTTTCCTTTACTGCTTGAATCACTTGTTCATACACACGCTGAATCATCGGCTTGCCGGAAATATCTGCAAGAGGTTTTCCGGGAAACCTTGAAGATCCATATCGGGAAGGGATAATGGCAATAAATTTCTTGGTCATGGCTTAGAATGTTTACCTGCAAAAATAGCTATTGTTTGATTATGTTGAGCGAAGCGGAAGAAAGACTGGGAGACTTGACAAGGGGGAGACGGGGCGAGTGGTTTAAGAAGGAAGAGGGAAACGGAGAAGAAGGACTTGGCGACTTGGCGAGAGGGAGAAGGGGCGAGTGGTTTAAGAAGGAAGAGGGAAACGGAGAAACAATGAAACGGAGAAGAAGGACTTGGCGACTTGTCGAGAGGGAGACGGGGCGAGTGGTGAAAAAGGAAACGAGAAGAGAGAAGAGAGGAACGGTGAACAGTGAACGCAGAAAATAATTTCTTCTTTAATTCGTGTAATTTGTGTAATCCGTGGTAGGGCCGGGGTTAATTTGTGTTTTAATTCGTGTAATTTGTGCAATCCGTGGTTGGAAGGGGTTTGGTGTCTCTTTCTTCTGGCTCTAATCAATTATTCGAGGATTAATACTAAATTTGTGGTCCTAAATATTTCGTCGATTTCATGGATATACAGGAGATTAAACAACGATTCAGCATCATCGGGAATGCGCCGGGACTGAACAGGGCCATTGAAGTTGCACTTCAGGTGGCACCTACTGATCTTTCTGTGTTAGTCAGCGGAGAGAGTGGAGTGGGAAAAGAGTCATTCCCCCAGATCATCCACTATTATTCACCCCGGAAACACGGCAAATACATCGCCATCAACTGCGGCGCCATCCCCGAAGGAACCATAGATTCTGAGCTTTTCGGTCACGAAAAAGGCTCATTCACCGGTGCCCTGAACGACCGGAAGGGCTACTTTGAAGTCACGGATGGAGGAACGCTTTTCCTGGATGAGATTGGTGAACTTCCCATCTCAACACAGGTCAGACTTTTGAGGGTACTGGAGACCGGCGAGTTTATCAGGGTCGGCTCTTCGCAGGTTCAAAAAACCAATGTCAGGGTAATTGCTGCCACAAATTTCGACCTTACTCATGCCATCAAAGAAGGAAAATTTAGAGAAGACCTCTATTACCGTCTCAATACCGTTCCGATCAAAGTACTTCCTTTGCGAGAACGCGGAAACGATGTTCTCCTTCTGTTCAGAAAATTTGCCAATGATTTTGCCGAACGCTACAAAATGCCTTCCATCCGTCTGAATGAAGAGGCTCAGAAAATTTTTCTGGGTTATCGGTGGCCCGGCAACGTCAGGCAGTTAAAAAATATCACAGAACAAATTTCCATCATTGAAACAGATCGCGATATCAACGCAGAAAAGCTGATTCACTACATTCCCAATGAGGATACCGGTTTTCTTCCGGCTTTGTACCACAAGGAATCAGATGCCAGAGCCTTGGAGAATGAACGAACGATGATGCTGAACGCCCTGATCGGACTGAAAAAAGAGCTGGATGAACTCAAGGAAAAATTCAATCAACTTGTCAAGGCAGCTCCTTCCGCCGTTAGGACTGAAGAGACAGACGATGGCTATATGCAATTGTACAAGGAAGAAAAAAGTAGCCTTAACCAGGATGATGCTATTTTCCCGGGCTACCTGAAACCAAATACCCGGGCACACATTCAGGATACCGAAGAATTCGTCGAGGAATCGCTATCCATTGAGGAAAAAGAGATGGAACTTATTCTCAAAGCACTCGAAAGACACAACGGAAAACGAAAACTGGCTGCCGAAGAACTTGGCATTTCGGAGAGAACCCTTTACCGGAAAATCAAAGAAAATAACATCAGACAAAAATGAGAAAATACCAGCCATTCCTGAGAATTCATATTCCGATGTTGATTCTGCTCCTTGTTCTCACTTCAGGATGCAAGATCAGCTATACCATGAGCGGGGCCTCCATTTCACCGGAAGTAAAAACTGTTTTTGTCGATTATTTCAGGAACCGGTCCAAGGTGATCAATCCAACTTTGAGTCAGTCTTTCACGGAAGCCATGAAAGATAAGTTTGTCAACGAGACCGGCTTGACAATGAACACCGACCAGGGTGATCTCGAATTCTCAGGCGAAATAACAAACTACGATGTTCGGCCGCTTTCCATCCAAAAAAGTGAAAACGGACGCGATTTTGCCTCGCAGAACAGGCTAACCATTACTGTCAAAGTTATTTTCGTCAACAACAAAGACCACGACCAGGATTTTAACACCTCTTTTTCAGCATATTACGACTGGGATAGTTCCAAAACCATCAATCAGATCGAAAATGATGCAGTACTGGTCATTACAACTCAGCTGATTGATGATATTTTCAATAAATCTGTTGCCAACTGGTAAAAAAAGTTGAGAGCTGATAGTCGAGAGTGGGAATTGCTCCGGTCCCCGAGCGAGTCGAGGGGTAGCCGCACATTATGATTTATTAGTTATTTGCATTAATTTAGCGAATTACAAGAAGCGTCAACCATGTCACTAACCAAAGATCAGTTGCTCCTGTTTATAGAAAAACCCGGTTTGCTTAAAGAACAAACCATTGGTGACCTTAAGGAAATCGTCGACGAATTTCCCTATTTTCAATCCGCTCAACTTCTATACACTTACAACCTTCAAACCAGGTCCAACTTTCGATATGATGCTTATCTGAAAATCTGCTCAATCTATGCTACTGACAGATCCATCCTTTACCGGCTACTCCAACCAAAATCTATTCGCGAACAGTTCCATAAACAACCCCTAACGGCGGAAACAGCAGCTCAGGAATCTGCTCCGCTTTTTGAACTGTCGGATGAAAACCTCATTACCATCACTGATTTTCCTGAATTTTCCAACATAGAACCCGTCGAACCGGGTATCATAGATTTTGATATGCTAAGTTTCAATCAGCAGGAAGATTCATTCCAACTGGATGAGCCGGAGCAAAATTCCGAAGAATTGCCACCGATGCAAACTGCTGAGGAAGATCCCAAATCAATAGAAAAAGTTGATTTGATAGAACAATTCATCAAAGTTAATCCAACAATTCAACCCCGAATCGAGATTTCGTCTGCTCCAAAAGAGCTGGCTGATGCAAAGGATGAAGTCGATAACGAAAATGACGAATATATAACCGAAACATTATCAAGGATTTATCTCAAACAAGGCCATTATCAAAAAGCCATCAATTCTTTTAAGCGGTTAAGTTTGAAATTTCCCGAAAAAAGTGTTTATTTTGCCCAGCAAATTGAAGAGATAAAAAAATTGCTTAATTAATTCATTATGTACGCATTTATAAGTGTCCTGATTTTCATCGTTTGTTTCTTTATCGTCCTTTTGGTACTTGTTCAAAATTCTAAAGGCGGCGGACTTGCCTCCTCATTTTCGAGTTCAAATCAAGTTATGGGCGTACGCAAAACAACTGATTTCCTTGAAAAAGGAACCTGGATTCTTGCCGGAAGTTTAGTGGTACTCTGTATCATGGCAACTGCTTTCCTGCCACGTCAGGGACAACAAGCTAAATCTGCCATCGAACAACAAATCCAAGGTGTTCAGGATCCAACTGCACTGCCTACATTTCCTCAGTCAGTCCCACAGGGAACGGATACCTCCAAGACAAAATAAAAGGGATCGGTTTTTCATAAACCTATACAGGCCACTGTCCAAAAACAGTGGCTCTTTTTTTATGTCATCTTGACAGTTAAAACTGACAACACTTAACCAAATCAATTAACTGAAATTCTGATGTTTATAATTAATAATGATAATTGTTGCGAATTATTGTTGTAATTTTGTCCGAAAAGGAGCAGGCAAAGCTTGTTTCATCGTTTTGGCACAAAATCTGTTAGGGTTGAGTTGTAAAAAATATTATTCACACATAATTACTTAAATAAATTTTTGAAAAATGGCAGAACTTAAAGGAAAAATCCTTGCCGGCAAAGTATTGATCGAGCCGCAGGAAGCAGAGAAAAAAACAG
>JBAXED010000091.1:0-16569 GCA_037140615.1 Prolixibacteraceae bacterium | reverse complement strand
ACCGGGGTATTCTTCCTTCTTCAACCACTCGCCTAGTCTCCCAACCCCTTTTCTTTTTTCACTCTCAACCCTCCTTAATTCTGCTAATTCTATAATTCTGAAAATTCTGATTCAGACATCTGTTCACTTCACGCAAACTGATCCAACAATTCAATCCTCTTCGCAATCGGTGGATGCGTAGAGAAGAGATTGCTGAAGGAGAACTTTTTCTCTTCGGGTTGAGGGTTTTCGATGAAGAGCTGAGCCACATCGCGGTTTTGAACGGCTTCGATCAATGGGTCCTGGTCGATTTTCCGCAAGGCATTGGCCAGTGCATATGGTTTATGAGTCATCTCGGCGGCTCCGGCATCGGCCATGTACTCGCGTGACCGGGAAATGCCAAACCGGAGTAATAGAGCTATCAGATAGCAAACGGCCGAGACAACGATGACCACCAGAATGGCTATGCCTGAATCTTTCTTCCCTCTCGAAAGGGCCCCGAAACGGATGCTCCGGAAGGCCATCTCGGCAATGAAAGCAAAGATGCCGACAAAGATGATGGAGACGACCATGAGCCTGACATCCCGGTTGCGGATATGGGAGAGTTCGTGGGCGATTACCCCTTCGAGTTCGTCATCCTCAAGCTTGTTGATGATTCCGCGCGATAGCGTGACAGAAAAAGTGCGATCGCTGATGCCACTGGCAAAGGCGTTGAGGGAATCGTCTTCGATGACAAATATTTTAGGGAGTTTCATTCCCTTCGAGATGCAGAGATTTTCGACCAGGTTGTACACCCGCTTGTTTTCCATTCTTTCGAGCGGATTGGATCCGGTGGCCATCCTGATCAGGGAGTTGTGCGTCATCCAGGCGACCAAAAACCAGATGGTGGTGCCCAGAATGACAAACGGAACCACGCTGACAAATGTGTCATTCACGATCTGCACTTCCTGCTGGCGCTGGCTGAAATAGATTATGGCATAAACCATCCCAAGCAGCACGATTGGGAAAGCAAGTATCAGGAGAATACTGTTGAAGTTGTTTCTCCTGATTTGTGTTTGTATGCCGACGTAAGTCATTAATTGAAGCTAATCTTTGGAGCTTCCTCGAAAGATGCTCTTTCCTGTCCGAGGTCGAAAAGCGTCTCACGCTGAAAGCCGAAATTGCCGGCGATCAGGTTGGACGGGAAGGTTTCGATGCCGGTGTTGTATTCGGTTGTGGCGGCGTTGAAATACCTGCGGGCGGCTGCCAGCTTGTTCTCGATGTCGCTCAACTCTTCCTGAAGTTGAAGGAAATTTTGGTTGGCCTTCAGATCGGGATAAGCCTCGACAGATACTTTCAATCCTTGCAAGGCAGCCGACAGTTGTGATTCTGTTTTGATTTTTTCATCAATGGTTGTGGCGCCCATGGCGGCAGTCCTGGCCTGGGTGATTTTGGTGAGCAGCTCTTTCTCGTGAGTTGCATAACCTTTGACAGTTTCTACGAGTTGAGGAATCAGATCGTGGCGCTGTTTCAGCTGGACATCAATATCCGCGAAAGCGTTCTGTCTTGTGTTGCGAAGCCTGACCAGACTGTTGTAAATGCTAATCAGCCAGAAGATAATCATAACAATGACGACAGGAATCATAATCCAAATCATGGCGAAGGTTTTTAGAGGTTTCTTTCAATCAAAATTACAAAATAATTGATTAAAATTGTTCTTACTAACATCCTAACAAAAATACCACCATGCATTTTGATTACCTGATTATCGGCGGAGGAGTTGTTGGTTTAGCCATCGCAAGAGATCTGAGATCCAGATTCCCCGGAGCAAAGATTGGTCTGCTGGAAAAAGAAGCTGATGTGGCGTACCATGGCAGTGGCCGCAACAGCGGAGTCCTGCATGCCGGCTTCTATTATTCGGCCGATACCTTGAAGGCCAAATTCACCAGGGATGGCAATAAGCAACTACGGGAATATTGCTATGCCAATAACTTGAAGATCAATGAGTGCAAGAAGGTTGTGGTAGCAAAAAACGAAAGCGAACTTCCAGCTTTATTTGAGCTGGAGAAAAGGGGGAAGGTCAATGGCGTGGAGGTGAAACTGATCGACGAAAAGGAGTTGTTCGAGATAGACCCCAACGTAAAAACATTTCAGCATGCGCTCTTTTCACCCACCACTGCCACGGTGGATCCTTCGGAAGTGACCCATGCCATCAAAAACGAACTGCGTTTAAAAGGGATACAGATGTTTTTTGGAGAAGGTTACAAATCCAGAGTAGATGGCAACAAGATAAAAACGACACTTGGAAATACCTTCTCGGCGACGAAAATCATCAATGCCGCCGGATTGTATGCGGACAAAGTTGCCAACGATTTCGGCTATTCTGAAAAGTACACAATTATACCGTTCAAGGGCGTCTATTTGAAATACCATGGCAACGAAAACCCTGCCAGGACAAATGTATATCCGGTACCCAACCTGAAAAATCCCTTTCTGGGGGTACACTTTACGGTGACAGTTGACGGGACAGTAAAAATCGGACCAACCTCCATGCCTGCTTTTTGGAGGGAAAATTACATCGGATTTGATCGGTTCAGTGCGGGTGAAATGGCTTCAATTTTGTCGTGGGAAGCCTCGTTGTTCCTGAGAAATTCTTTTGGTTTCAGGAACCTGGCCATGGATGAAATAAAGAAATACAACAAGGCCTATTTTGCCGGATTGGCGCAGGATCTTGTCAGAAAAATTGATGTCAAAGGGTTCAACGAATGGGGAAAACCGGGTATCCGGGCGCAGTTGCTGAACAAAAATACACGCGAGCTGATCATGGATTTTGTTGTGGAAGGAGACAACGACTCCATTCATGTGCTGAATGCCGTGTCACCTGCCTTTACCTGCTGTTTCCCGTTTGCCAAATGGGTTGTAGAGAACTATGTTTTGAAAGCAGCATCGCCTGCAGGGATATAAAAAATTATCTTTGAGGAATTAAAATTTTCAACAATGAGCAGCAATTACACTTTTATCAATGGGGAATTTGTTCCTTTCAATGAGTCAACACTGCATGTTTCTGATCTGAGCATCCAGCGCGGATATGCGATCTTTGATTTTTTGCTTGTAAAGGATGGAGTTCCCAAATTCCTATCTTTTCATCTTGATAGGTTTATCAACTCCGCTGCTTTATTGAGCCTGGGACTTGCCTATACAAAGGAGGAGCTTTCAGCCATGGTCAAAGAATTAGTTAAAAAAAATAATATCCCTAATTCGTCAGTCAAGATTATTCTGACAGGAGGTTTATCAATTGACGATTTTACCTTATCTCCGGTAGCATCAACATTGATCATCATCAATAAACCGTTTGAAGTAAAAATTCCGGCTATCTGGAAAAACGGGGCTAGCCTGATCACCAGCAAGTACCAGCGTGAAATACCGGAGGCCAAGACCATCAATTACCTCAGGTCTGTCAGGTTATCCCAAAAGCTTGTTGAAACCAATGCTGCCGAAGTTTTGTATCTCGATAGAAATTGGGTTCGGGAATGTTCAAGGTCCAATGTTTACATGGTCAAGGATGGATGCATTTATACCCCCAAATCGAAAGTTTTGGCAGGCGTTACCAGAAGGAGGATCTTAAGCACTGCAGGTTTCAAGGTATTTGAATCCGATTTTAAGTTCGCTGATTTACTGGCTGCCGATGAGGTATTTATCACCAGCACGACAAAGGGAGTTTTACCCATTGTGACCATTGATTCTCATGGCATTTCCAATGGAAAGATTGGTGAAATTTCCAAGGGTATCCAAAAAATAATCATGAGTGAATAGTTCCTGCTATCTGCTATTGTGAATCCTTCGTGCCAATGCAAAAGAGGTGTTGAAAGCCTCTGATAAATATCTTGCCATTGCTGATGGCCGGTGAGGCGAACATTTTCTCCCCGATGGAATTTTTAGAAATGCTTTTGAATACCGGTCCGGGTTCTATAACGGTGATCACACCATCGTCATTTGGCATGTAGACGAGTCCGTTGGCAAGAACGGCAGAAGCGTATTGCTTGCCCAATTGCTCAATCCAGACAATGTTTCCCGTAGCTGCTTCGATGCAATGGACCTGACCGCTGGTCATGGTTGTAATAAGATAATCATCCGTACAAACCGGTGAAGGCACGTAAACAGCTCCTTTCGTGGATTGCCAAACGACATGGGTATTGGATACATCGTCCTTTCCATCGGGTTTTATGGCAAGTAGAATTCGTTTTGGCCATGAGCTGCTTATCAGCACCAATCCTGATTTTGCATTGTAAACCGGAGTGGAGCAGAAGTCCTCAGAGGGTCCATTCACAAACCAATACCTTGAGCCATCATCCGGATTATAGGAAGAAACCTCTTTGTTCCCACCCAGGATCATTTGCATCTTTCCGGCCATTTCCCTGAAGATAGGAGTACTAAAGCTATGGGCCGGATGGTTGTGTGGGATTTTCCAGATGATATGGCCATCTGCACGGCTCATGGCGGCAACAAACGAATCGCCCTGACTGTCGCCGTTAATGATCACCTTGTCTTTGTATAAAACGGGTGAACAGCTGTATCCATGCGGACTGGAGAAAGTACCCGGTCTTTGTAGCCAGACCTGCTTTCCCTGAAAGTCGTAGGCAGCAACAATAACTTCCTGGCCATCCAAAACTGACAGGTAAATCAGTTTCCCATCTGTCACGGGAGTGCCGGATGCAAAGCTATTGTCGTTGTGTTTGGCCTCAAATTTTCCTTTCAGAACAGTCTTCTGCCAGAGTAAATCTCCATTTTTGCTGTTGTAGCAAAGAAGTACTTTTTCCTGGGATTCTGGCAAAGCTGTTAGGGTAAACAATTTGTCATCCCATACAATAGGAGAGGAGTAGCCGACACCAGGAATCGAACTCTTCCACAATACATTGGTGGTAGTATCCCATTTGGTGGGGAGGTTGGTCTCCGAACTGGATCCATCCCCGGATGGGCCACGCCAGCCGGGCCAGTTCTGAGCTTGTATAGAATTCGTTAGAGTTCCCAAAAGGAACATTAGGACTAGTTTTACCAATTTCTGACTGGCCATGTGTGTTGTTTTATGGATGGGACTGAATTTTTTATTTAGTCAAAAGTAGATAAAAAACAGCAGTTTGTCTATGAAATCGATCGATTGGTCTATTCCATTTTTGTACCCTGCAAGCTGTGATTATGTTTGAGTACAATTTAAAATAAAAACATTTAAACTTTAAAAAATAGAAATTATGAAAGCAAAGAATTTTATCAAAGGATTATCACTTTTCGTTGTTGGAATGATCGTTATGTTAGGAATCGAGGCAAATGCCAAACACCAACACTTCAGCCATGAAGCTGGAACAAGAAAAGTTGCCATTATTGAAGTTGGGGCTCCTCTTACGGTAGCGCAAATGAATCACCTTGGATTGAATTAGTCAACAACGTGATTAGCATAATAAAAGGAAGTTTTCGCTTCCTTTTATTATTTATATATAATTGTAGTTGTCAGATAATCAGGCTTATGAAGGGCTGTACATTTTCTATTTTTTTTTTAGAAAAGACATCTTCAATTATTATATATTTGAGCAACTAAAGAACTAACTATGAGGGCCTATTCATCGATCGTTGCTATTGTTGTGTCCGGATTGATTCTGACAGTTTTATTCAGCTGCAAAAAGGAGACATTAAAAACCGTTCCTACCTTAACTGCATCGGCAGTTTCTGCAATTTCGCAAAACTCAGCATCTGCCGGTGGCGAAGTGACCACAGATGGGGGCGAAACCGTTACAGACCGGGGTGTTTGCTGGAGTACAACCAATACTTCGCCAACGATAACGGATAGCAAAACAAGTGATGGCTCAGGTTTAGGCGCATTTTCGAGTCAGATTACCGGACTCAATCCAAATACAACTTATTACATCAGGGCATACGCGACCAATGCCGTCGGAACGGCATATTATAGTCAGGCGGCATTTAAAACGCTGGGATTGGCGGCAACTATTGCAACTTCACCCATTATTTCCATTACCTCGAATTCAGCCTCCGGCGGAGGTAATATCTCTTCAATCGGCAGTACTTCAATCATTGCCAGGGGAGTTTGCTGGAATACTTCGGCCGGACCAACCATAGCAAACAGCAAATCAACCGATGGTACCGGTACCGGTAGTTTCACCAGTTCCCTCGCCAGTTTGTCCCCGGGGGTTACTTATTATGTCAGGGCTTATGCCATCAACGCTGCAGGGACATCTTATGGAGAGGAAGTAACTTTTACAACCTTGCCTGCCAACGCAAATATTTCGACCGCAGCTGTAACCGCTATCACAACAATCTCAGCATCAAGCGGAGGTAATCTGACCAACGACGGAGGTTCACCTGTAACTGCCAGAGGGGTTTGCTGGAGCACGGCAACCGGACCAACCATTGCGAACTCAAAAACCACGGATGGTTCGGGTACAGGCAGTTATGCCAGTGCCCTGACTGCTTTGATCCCTGGAACAACCTATTATGTGAGGTCCTATGCGACGAATGCAGCAGGTACGGCTTATGGAAACGAGCTGACTTTCACCACAGTATCAGTACCTGCAACGCTTACTACATCAGATATTACTGCCATCACAACATCATCGGCCACTTCCGGAGGAACCATCACCTCTTCGGGAGGTGCCACGATTACTGCCAGGGGTATTTGCTGGAGTACATCTGAAAATCCAACCATTGCAGACAATAAGACTGTAGAAGGGGCAGGAAGCGGAAGCTTTACGAGTACCTTAAAGAATTTGACTGCGGCTACGACCTATTATGTCAGGGCTTATGCCACCAACACTGCCGGTACAGCATATGGGAATGTGATTTCTTTTATTTCGGCGTCCAATTATCCGACTTTGACAACTTCTGCGATCACTTCCATCACGGCTTCTTCCGCCACCAGCGGTGGTAATATCACGAGTGACGGTGGATCTTCCGTAACTGCCAGAGGTATTTGCTGGGGTGTTTCGGCCAACCCGACAGTCTCCAACAGCAAGACAGCAGATGGTTCAGGAACGGGAATTTATACTGGCAATATTACAGGATTAACAGCCGGAATAACCTACCACGTAAGAGCTTATGCATCCAACAGTGCAGGTACATCCTATGGCAATGAAGTGACATTTGTTGCCAGTAATTTGAAAATAGCACCAACATCCGTTGCCACGATAACGACGACGTCTGCGACCATTGGGGGGAATATTACAGATGATGGAGGATCGGCCGTTACAGCCAGAGGCGTTTGCTGGAGCACTATCCCCAACCCGACAATCGCTGACAACAAAACAACTGATGGGGCCGGTTTGGGAAGTTTCTCGAGTGTTCTCACGGGTCTGGCCCCAGGAACCACTTACTATGTCAGACCATATGCCATCAACAGCATTGGTACGGCCTACGGACCTGAACAAACTATTACAACCTCAGCCATTACTTCTTCTTTAACGAGTAGTTCTATTTCTTCTATTACCTCAAATTCTGCAGTATCCGGTGGGAATATCACCTCTACGGGCGGCGCTTTGGTGACAGCCAGGGGTGTATGCTGGAGCACATCCTCCAGTCCGACCATTCTGAACAGTAAGTCGTCTGATGGGACAGGAGCAGGAAGTTTCGTCAGCTCCATCACCGGATTGACGGTGGCAACAGTTTACTATGTGAGGGCCTATGCGACGAACAGCGCCGGGACATCCTACGGCAACGAAATTTCATTTACAACATCAGCGGTAGCGCCTACGGTTACAACATCTTCAATAGGCTCCATCACTACGACTGCTGCTTCCGGAGGTGGAAATGTCTCCTTCGATGGAGGGTCATCGGTACTTTCCAGAGGTGTTTGCTTGAGTACTTCACATGATCCGACAATTGCAGATACCAAGACAACGGACGGAACAGGAACCGGTGCATTTAACAGTTCATTGGCACAGTTGACGCCCGGAACGACCTATTATGTCAGGGCTTATGCCACGAACGGGGCAGGAACGGGATATGGGAATGAGCTATCATTCACCACGACAAATGTTTATGCGGTGATTTCCACATCTGGGGTAACAGCTGTAACTTCTATCTCGGCGACCAGTGGTGGCAATATTACAAGCGACAATGGCTCGGCTATCACCGCAAGGGGCATATGCTGGAGCACTTCTGAGAGTCCGACAATTTCGAACAGTAAAACGACGGATGGGTCAGGTACAGGAAGCTTTACCAGCTTACTCACCGGATTGTCAACCGGAACTACCTATTATGTACGGGCTTATGCAACAAATGGTGCTGGTACATCTTACGGGAATCAGGAGACATTTTCTACTCCTGAAATATTGGCCAATGTGATAACGAACCAAATTTCTTCTATCACCTCGGCTACAGCAGCGGGTGGAGGCTCTATCACTGCCGCCGGCGTCAATGTTTCTGCCAGGGGTGTATGTTGGGGAACATCGCCAAATCCGACCATCTCAGATAGCTTTACTACGGATGGTTCGGGCCCCGGAGGGTTTACCAGTCTCCTTACCGGACTTACTGCCGGAACGTCTTATTATGTAAGAGCATATGCCACCAATAGTGCAGGGACGGCTTATGGCAATCAGGTCACTTTCACTGCATCAGCACTGTTGCCAGTGTTGACGACCACTGCCATCACTGCCATTGCTTCTACGACTGCTGCAAGTGGAGGAAATATTACCTCTTCGGTTGGTTCAGTAATTACTGCGAGAGGAGTTTGCTGGAGCGTTAATTCCAATCCGACGATCTACAACAGCAAAACTTCAGACGGATCGGGACTCGGAACCTTTACGAGCTCCCTGACAGCTCTGGCGGCGGGTGCAACTTATTATGTGAGGGCCTATGCCACAAATAGCGCGGGTACGGCGTATGGGAATGAAGTTGTTTTCTCTATTCCGGCAGTTCTGCCAACTGTGACAACAAATGCGATAGGCGGGATCAATTCAATCGCTGCAGCCTGCGGGGGAAATGTAACTTCATCGGGTGGTGCTACCGTGACTGCCAGAGGTGTCTGCTGGAGCACTACAGTCAATCCTACCACTGCAAATTCCAAAACCACGGATGGAACCGGGACAGGCGCATTTAATAGTGCCATTACAGGATTATCGCCAGGAACGACCTATTATGTGCGGGCCTACGCAATCAACAGCATTGGCACAGTATATGGCAATGCAATAGCATTCTCTACTTCTGCAGTGGCGGCAACGATAACCACGACTGCTATCAGTTTAATTACACCAAACTCTGCCTCCAGTGGTGGCAATATTACTAATGACGGAGGAACTCCAGTGACGGCCAGAGGCGTTTGCTGGAGTGCTTCGCCCAATCCAAACATTGGAAACAGCAAGACACTGGACGGTTCAGGCATAGGAAGCTTTACCAGTTCCATCACCGGACTGAACCCGGGAACTACCTATTATCTCAGGGCTTATGCAACCAACAGCGTTGGAACCGTTTATGGTAACGATGTGATATTCACTTCTGCCACTGTAGCTCCCACGCTAATTACAGCCAATGTTACGGCCATTATGGCTTCTACCGCCAACAGCGGTGGCAACATTACATCAGCCGGAGGTGCGACCATAACAGCCAGGGGCGTTTGCTGGAGCACTTCTCAAAATCCGACCATTGCTGATAGTAAAACTTCCAATGGCTCAGGTTCGGGTACATTTGTGAGCAACATCACCGGACTGGAAGTTGAGACGACTTACTTCCTGAGGGCCTATGCGACCAACAATGCCGGTACCTCCTATGGTAATCAGGTTACTTTCACCACTTCGCCAAAGCCGGTAGTAAGTGCCGGAGCGGATCAGATTAATATTCCAGGAGCCATTGTGGTTCCAACCAACAATGGCTGTCAGAGCTGGCTCAGGGCGGCCCTGGCCGGGAGTGCAGCACCCAATGGCTACTCCGGGAGCTGGATCATTGTTTCCGGAGCAAACGGTTGTTTTTCCAATGCCAATCTAAGAAACCCTGATCTATTTGGCCGGCAAGGCGAGATTTATGTTTTACGTTACACCCTTACTGAAAATACCACCGGGGCAAAATATTCCAGTGATATGACTGTATCCTTTGCTAAATTTAAATCAGTACAGATCACCAGGACAGGCGGAACGGATGCGGGAACTTCTTATACTTACACGAGATCTGATGGTATACCTTCTGGGGTGATACCCATTGCATTAGGTGTGACAGTTACCGTCTGTGCTTATCAGGGGATAGTAACAAACAGCGGGAAACTCTTCGATGCTGCATCAGGAATTACCGTGGTAATAGGAAGTGATTGTACCAATTAGAAGGAGGTTAACCTTATTGCCTTCAAAATAATTTTTGAGTTTTATTCTTTTTCTGAGTTGTTTTCAACCTGAGAGGAATTAGAAAGATTGTCACAACCGGATGAATCAGTGCTATCTTTTCGCTTTCCAAGGTGAACAATTGGTAAAATTGATTGTAACTTTGAAATAGTGAAGACTGGAGTTGGTAAGACCCAAACAGCATTCGTCTACATGATTAGAAACCTGGCAATTGGTTTGATATTTTTTACGTTGGCAGTGCCTTGCATTGCCCAGGTGACTACATGTCCGTTCAATGTGGAGCGACTGCTGAAAATTCAAAAATCCCAGGTAGAAGATCTTTCTAAAACATTGCGTTCGGCCGGCTGGGAAACTGACCCAACTATTGATAATCCGATACATGATTATTTCGGCTTTTTTTTGAGTTATAACCTTCAAAAATGGGAGAAAGCCAATGCTCTAACATGGATTGGATCGACTTTGTTATACCATCAGGCAGGTATTCCCAATCTGGTCATTTTTCAAACTAACGAAGGATGTTTCAGAGATCTGCTGCCGGCAAATCCGGTAGAAGTGCAAGGTGATGGGTACAAAGCGACCATCATTAAAAGGATTACCAATCAGGTACTTGAATTTCGGGAATATAGTAACGATTCTACGGGCAGGAAATTTTCAATCCTGGTTTATCAGGAGGAATCCTTGAAGGGCTTGATACAGGCAGAAAAGGCCAGGTTGGAGAATTACAGGAGTAGTTTGAAGGCAGGCAATCAATATTTCGCTGCGGGAAGATATAAGCAAGCGATTTCCCAATATGAAACAGCTGCAAACAACATTCAATCCTGGGATATTGTTGCATCGGATGAAATTGAATCTTCCCTTCATAGATGCAGAATGAGGTTGCAGGAGCAGGCATTATCTCAATTCATTCATGCCGGCGATTCGCTTTTCGAAAAAGAAAATTTCAAAGAGGCACTTTCAAGGTATGGAAATGCCTTAAAAATTGACTCTCTGAATCCTTCGGTCATTGAGAAGATAGATAAGGCGAAGAATTTTCTGAATCTGGATGAATACCGAAAGAGCGTGCAATCATATGCCTATATTAATCCGGCAGGATACAGGGTTTTTGAAGGAAGTTGCTATGAGATGCTTAACAACATGATGGCTCATGCCTCCGCCAACGGAAGAATTGATTTTACGGCAGTGGTCAAGTTTGATATCGAAGGCAATAACCTTTCGAATCAAAAAATTAATTTCATCAGCCATAAGGATCTCAGCGATATCATTCCCCAAATTGTATTTTCGAATATTCACCCGCCTCGTGTTCAAAAGAGCTTTATCTCAACTCGTGATGAATTGAGATTCGACCTGGCATGGAAGACAAAAAAGATCGTTTCTGTGGTAAAGAATCAAAAAGCGGTAATTGAAAATGAGGATTATTCGACCACAATTTACAACAACCGAATCCGGCAATATATCAATGGGTTATCCTACAAAAATGGATTATACAAATTTGAGGTAGTCGAAAAGAAATTGAATAGAGCTAATTTTCAGGATCTTAAATTGTCTTCGTTCTCATCCAACACCGGTCCTGAAAATTGTTTGTATTCCTTTATTATGCCCGGCTGGGGCACAAGAAGGGTGACTGACGGGAAATATGGTTCAAGGACCACGACACTTTTTTTAATTTCGACAGCCATCTCCATCGGGAGCAAGATCTTCTCCGGTGAGATGTACCGCAAATATCAGAAGGACCCGGCGCACAATGATAAATTTTACAGCAAAGCTGATGTCGCCAACAAACTTTTTTTGGTTACGGGAGGTATTTCTGCTGCAATTTATGTAAGTGACATCATTCATGCCTTTGAGCGAGGAATCAGGAATGATGTCAAGTGCAGAACACTGAAGGAAACTCTGAAGAAGGGTCCGATAGAACTGATTAATTCACCACTAAAACCCTAAAATATTGAAGACTGGTTCTAAAATATTCCTGATTTTTTTGGCATGCCTGTCAACCGCTTGTATTCATTCAGGTTTTGATTGGAATTTGCCAAAATTTGCTGTGGTTGAGACCACTGCAGTAGGAAATATTTTGGATGACACAGCTTCGGCCGGGGGCAACATTACGGATGATGGGGGTTCGCCTGTGACAGAACGGGGTGTCTGTTTGTCGATTCAGGTCTCTCCGACCATTGAAGACACGGTGGTGGTTTGTGGCAAAGAAATAGGAACTTTTACCGCAACATTGCATGGGTTAAAGGCACTGACAACCTATTATCTCAGGGCCTATGCAACGACCAGGGCAGGCACGGCCTATGGAAATGAAACCACTTTCACGACTTTGGGTTTGGCTTCCCTGACCACGAGTCCCGTTGGTTCGGTTACCCTGACTTCTGCAGTTTGCGGTGGTAATGTTACCAGCGGCGGAGGTGCAGATGTTGTGGAGCGGGGCATTTGTTTCAGTACCTCCAAGGCACCGACCACTGCGTCCAAGACTATTGCAGCAGGTTCGGGACTGGGTGATTTTTCCATTGTCATTAATGATCTTACGACCAACACTAACTATTATGTTCGTGCTTATTCCATAAACATCATTGGAACGACCTATGGGAATGAAGTTTCGTTCACCACGGCGAGCCTGCCCACGCTTACCACAGTTTCTGCCAGCCAGATAACCCAGACCGGAGCCAGAAGCGGTGGAGGAATTACCAATGCCGGAAGTTCTGCTGTTTCGGAACGCGGGGTATGCTTTGGACCCACCAGCAACCCAAGTTTGTCAAATGGCGTGGTTATCAGTGGCACAGGAACGGGAAACTTTACTTCCACCATAACTGGGTTAATACCCGGAATGTCCTATTTTGTGAGGGCCTTTGCCACAAATAGTTCGGGCACGGCGTATGGCAATGAGGTCAGTTTTACCACGCTTCCAGAGTTGAAATTGGGTCAGAGTTACCAGGGAGGACTGATTTTTTACCTGGATGACACAACGTTGCATGGATTGATTGCCAGCACATATGACCAGTCGGTCGGGGCGGCATGGGGATGTTCCGGCACCCTGATACCGGGAAGTCAGGGGTTGGTGCAGGGAACTGGCTTGGCTAATACCAATGCCATTGTGACTGACTGTACAACCACAGGTATTGCAGCTAAAATCTGTGCTGATCTGGTTACCGGAGGGTACAGTGACTGGTATCTCCCTTCGCGGGATGAGTTGAGCCTGATTTATGACAATCTCAAGCTAAAGGGATTGGGTGGTTTTTCAAATTCCAATTACTGGAGCTCTTCAGAGTATTCGTCCACAAGCAGTTATATTCAATCCTTTTCGAGCGGTGTTGTTGGTCAGTTGGCCAAAAGCTCCTCTGCCAGGGTCCGGGCCATCCGGACTTTTTAAACCATTGGATTACCTTTTCCGGAAGATTAATAATAACATAGAGGGCTCAAAATAAGCACTTTTGTCCACATTTTGACCACGCTGCAATTAAAGCAGCCACAATCCTAATAGCTATTTTTGAAAAAATTAATCGAAGGTGAATGGCTTCACAAAGATCCTAATATAATATTGGGTTTTGGAGAGTTGTTCACAGGTTAGTCTATTGCTTAAAAAGGATTATTTTTTTTGACAAATAGTGAACCAAATTGGTGCCTTTTTGTTAAGTAAGAAAATCTGCTCTTCTTTTTGGGCAGTCAATCATGTTTCGAATCCAGCTGCCTTATGCTAATTGTCCTGCTATTATTGTTAATTAGTGCATTTATACTTTGTTTTTTAGACGTTACAAGTTATCGTTTAGGGCAGTGTTTTCAATCACTTTTATCTAATACTTCAAGAATCAAAAAATTGATACCAGTATTGTTGCTGGTATTTTATTTTAGTAATCAGAAGGCGGATGCGCAGGGGAATAATCACCCTTCACTTTTCAAGGAATCAATTCCCGTTCATACCGCTGCCATTTATCTCAAAAATGGAAGAAATGGAAAAACTTTGTGTCAAATTTCAAATTTGCTACAAAGTTTTTCGTGTAAAATGAGCAGAATTCCCGGAATTCCTCATTTTCGCCATTATTTTTTTCAATCCCTTGCATCAGTAACTACTATTATCAACCCAATGCCAGATTTTAAACAATCCGGGTTAAAGGCTTGTACCTCGATCACAGAACTTTTGCCTCATTTTGATGGCATTTTCGCGCATATACGCGATTATTTCTTTAAGCAGACTCTCAATCAATGGGAATTTCAACCGATACAATCTACATCCGATCAATTCTTTATTCTTTATTCGACTAATTATCATACTGGTATGAGGCTCTCTTTTTTTGTCTGGAATAGATGGCACAGCTTTTGCAATTCGCTGTCATCCCAAACAATGTTCCATGAAACTATACTAAATAACAATATACATTGAGACTATTAAATAAACTCAACATCACCCTATTTACCCTGATACTTTTTTCAGCGGTAAATTCTTTGGTTGCTCAAAATGTTACGACATTTAATTATACCGGGTCAATTGTCAACTGGACCGTCCCGGCAGGAATCACATCTGTTGTGTTTGAAGCATACGGCGCTGAAGGTGGTTACAGTGATGACGGGCCTTCGGGCAATACGAGACCGGGTCGTGGAGCTAGGATTAAAGGAACATGCGACGTGATTCCCGGTCAGGTTATCAAAGTTTTAGTCGGTCAACAAGGAAGACCAACCACAGATAACCGTTCAGGCAACCAGGCCGGAGGCGGTGGTGGAGGTTCCTTCGTAACCGATAACAGCAACTCACCTTTTATCGTCGCAGGTGGGGGTGGTGGTGAGAACTGGGTTGAATTTATCACGAATGGTGTTGATGCGGTAACTGCTAATACAGGGACAGGCGGAGGCTCAACCAATGGTCGCGGAGCCGGAGGTGGCGGATTTTCAACAAACGGAACAAATTTCGACGCAAGTAGTATTGGTGGACAATCATTTCTTAATGGCGGAGCCGGAGGTGCAGGACAGACGAATGCCGGAGGCTTTGGTGGTGGTGGTGGTGCCTTATATGAAGGTGGAGGCGGCGGAGGTTACAATGGCGGAGGAGTCATTTTACAAAACAGCTATTCAAGTGCTCAACCCACTGCTGCTGGTTCATACAACAGCGGCACGAGTCAATCCAATTCTGCAGGGGCAAGAACCGGAGATGGTTTGGTAACAATCACATATTCCACTACTTCGAACATCGGCGCTACAGGATCCTTAACATCCTTTGCTGCCTATACCGGTTCGGCTTCCTTAACCCAAATAATAAGTGTTTCAGGTGCCTACCTGGCAGGCAACATCAGTATGACAGCGCCTGACGGCTATGAAATATCTCTTAATTCGGGTACGGGATTTACAAACAGTTTAACATTTACCCCAACCAGTGGGATTGTCCCGGTGACCAGCGTTTATATCCGCACAACAAGTGCTGCCTCCGGAACACCTGCTGGCAATGTGGCACTTTCTTCCAGCGGTGCACCCACAAAATCGCTATCGGTGACCGCAACTATCTTTGCTACTTCACCGAGTCAGGCATCCAACCTTACTTTCAGCAATATTACCATCAATCAGGCAGATATTGCCTGGACAAATGGCAACGGAACCAAAAGGATCGTATTTGTAAAAGCCGCTAACTCTGGCTCACCTGTTCCGGTAAATGCAACAACTTACACCGCAAACACAATTTTTGGTTCAGGTACCCAGATAAGTTCGACAGGCTGGTATTGTATGTATGATGGCATAGGTACATCTGTTACCATAACAGGATTAACACCAGGTACCAGCTACCAGGCCATGGTATTGGATTATATTGGTTCAGCGGGAAGTCAGAATTATAATACGGCTTCAGGCACAGGTAATCCGAAGTCATTTCTTTCGAATTACCTGTCCACCTTCAATTATGGTGGTTCTATTCAAACCTTTACCGTTCCTGCAGGGATAACATCTTTGCAGATTGAAGCGTATGGCGCAGAAGGAGGCTACAGTGATGACGGTCCATCGGGCAATACGAGACCAGGAAGAGGCGCCCGAATGAAGGGCACATTTGCTGTCACACCAGGTCAGATACTTAAACTATTAGTGGGCCAGCAGGGAAGACCAACCACCGATAACCGCTCAGGCAACCAGGCCGGAGGTGGCGGAGGGGGTTCATTTGTAACCGATAACAGCAACTCCCCTTTACTCGTTGCAGGCGGGGGTGGTGGTGAGAACTGGATGGAATTTATCACGAATGGTGTTGATGCGGTAACTACCAATACAGGGACAGGCGGAGGCTCAACCAATGGTCGCGGAGCCGGAGGTGGCGGAT
>JBAXED010000090.1:0-16842 GCA_037140615.1 Prolixibacteraceae bacterium | reverse complement strand
TGACGATCAGAATGTGCACCTAAATAGTGGCCATTGGCCAGAAGTTGTTTAATAAGAAATGAATTCTGTTTGTTTCTGTAAAAATCACCGGTAAAGAAGAAAGAGCCTTTGGAGCCGAATTTCCCGAGTGATTTTTCTATGGCCATACCGCCTTCGTTAAATTCGTGGGCAGAAAAAATCAGATAAATTTTCTTCTCTCCGAAATTCATCCTGACAACTGCTCCTTGATTATCATTTGTTTGTGCACGCAGGGGCTTCCTTTGGTCTGCGGCTTCAAGGGAGGAGAGCAGGAAGCTAAGACTTGCAGTACCGTCCATAGTGGGCTCATTGGTGGAATAATCGCCATTGTCGTCATGATATACAGCCTTCCCTCCCTGAAACGCCTTATAGCTATCAGCATGAAGGAGGGTAATTCCAATCAATGATTTGTAAATCTCCTGGTAAACTGGTCCATCCACCAATCCGCCATACGTTGTTTGCTTCATCCAATAGGTAATGGCTGAATGAGGGTCCTCGGGATAATCGCCAAAAGAGGGCAGACCACAAATCATCGAAGTACCCCAGGGATTGCAGCCGAAAAGCCAGTCGGTCAATGCTGCTTCAAGCTTTTCAAATTGTCGGTCGCCGGTGATTTGGCGGTAAAGTCTGGCTTGTGTAGCCGCCGCAACCACCAGATTATTTGAACACCAAATAAACGGAATACCAATTGGAAAGGGGTCGTTTGAGGTGAACTTTTGCAATGTGGTCAATCCCTGTTTCATAAAGACCGCAAACTTTGCAGAAAGAATTGTGTCTTTTGATTGTGCCAGAAGTGCATGGCCCAGATTGACAAAGGGATAATATTGATAATGACGCGCACGATGCTGTTCCATCCATGGAGTGACCTGCTCAATTTCGCCCCATTTTGCAGCTGCTTTTTGATCTTCCGCCAAATTCGAAATTTGTGACAGAGTCGCAGCAGCCAGTTCCATGTCATCCGTATAATTCTCTTCCTCATAAAAATATGGTGAAGCCACGCAAGCTGTCTGACAAACTCCCGGATCAGTCAGGGCAAACTCCCATGCTTCCCTGGCCTTCTTTTTTAGCTGACTTGACAAAGCAGGATCTATGGTGCTAAAAATCTTGGATCCTAAGGCAAAAGAGGAACTAAATTTGGCCGCAACCGACGCTACCCCTGTTGTTCGGTTTCGGTTTCTGCCGCTTCCCTGTGGCTTTCCGGTAGCAAAATAGACTGGTCTGAATTTCTTCCCCAATCCATATGATACAGTATCAAGCGTTGGTAATCTATACCCCCGGTGATCCCTATCGTCGGCTATTTGGTAGTACATTTCATCTTTCGCTGGATTCATCTTTAGTAGCCAGTCCAATCCCCAGCGGGCTTCATCCAGAATATCAGGAATGCCATTTGACCCTGGCAGTCCATTGGCCAGGTAGGTATCTTTGTAAACAGAAGGATTCTCACTATAGGCAAAGAGCATTTGATATACTGCATTGGCTGAAGTGAGCGTATATTGGAGGTAATCAGAAGCATCATGCCATCCCCCGGTAACATCCAGCCATTTACCTGTTTTAGTAGGATGATCGACTATGATGCCATCAGAGGTATGACAAGAATCTTTTAGAAAGGGATTAAAGCCGCAACGCTGCTGCCTGAGATACTTCAGCACAAAATCGGCAGATCCTTTGTAAACGCTGGCTGAGACACTGAATGAAGGAGAAATTGCATCACCTGCTTCAAGGTGGTAACCTCCCTGCTGTACGACAGATGTGAAATCAAGTCTGTAAGCACTTTTTTGTCCCCAGATGGATCCTTCAACGGGGAGTGGGGCCCCTTCAAAAATCAAGTTGCCGGTAAGGTTATCGACTAACTTGAATTTTTTTATATCAACTGACCGGTCGCTTAAAAAAACAGCAATCTTTATTCCATCCGGAAGATACCCCATTTGATTGATTCGGATCAAATCGCTCCCGAAGGAATTGAAAATAAAACAAATCATCAACATCCATACCCCAAATAATCTAACCATTGCAAAGAGTTTTAATAAATGGAATCCAGCTTATAATAGATCAAAAATAGCCTAAATAATGAAAATTGCAATATTGGTCATACATGTTATATAATACCTGTAATATGTTGTTAATTTTTGTATCTTTACATATACAAACGGAAGCACCTAAAAATATTTTAATTAGTACTACTTAATTCTTTTAACAGTGATATTAATTGCAGACAGTGGTTCAACTAAGTGCTCATGGAAATTTCTATCGGAAGATGGCACCATTGGTTCTCTTTACACTGAGGGAATTAATCCCTTTTTTCGCACGACAACATCTATTTATGATGAGCTTCTCAAGGAACTTTTGCCGGTAACAACTTCCGGCGTTAGAAAAATATTTTTTTATGGTTCAGGTATTATCAATGATGAAAAGGCCAATGTTATTCGTTTGGCTCTAGCAAAACTATATCCAGCTGCTGTCATTGAATTATTCAGTGATGTCGTGGCTGCCTCCCGTTCCCTTTTTGGAAATTCAAAGGGGATTGCCTGCATTGTAGGAACAGGCTCCAATGTTTGTCTTTATGATGGAGAGAAAGTAATTGCCTCAGTTTCGCCTCTGGGTTTTATTTTAGGAGATGAAGGTAGCGGAGCGGTATTGGGCAGAAAATTATTGGGTGATTTTTTTAAAGAAGTGATGCCAGAACCATTGAGAGAAAAATTCTCGAAGAAGTATGGTCTTACCAGGGAGGAAGCACTTCAAAGAGTATACAAAGCTGAAAAGCCAAATCACTTCCTTGCTTCTTTTGCCCCATTCATTTCAGAAGAAATAAGCTCCAACTATGCTCAAAATCTTGTTAGAGATAGCTTTAATGAGTTTTTTGAAAGGAATGTGACCAAAATACCTAATTACAGTTCGCTCCCAATTGGATTTGTTGGATCTATCGCTTTTTATTTTAGCATTATTTTAAAAGAAGTATGTGAAAAGTACCAAATAAATTGTGCATCAATTCTTCGGGAGCCCATGGACGGACTTGTAAAATATCATCTGAACAATAACATTTAAGCAGTACAAAATGACTAACGAAAGTATTACTGAGAAAGATTCGTTGTACCACGATTTGGAGAAAATGTCTGTAAAAGAGTTGCTTCAGAATATTCATGAAGAGGATAAAAAAGTATTACCTGCTATAAGCGCCGTGATGCCGCAGATAGAAAAACTTGTTGAACAGGCATTTCTTAGAATGAAAAAGGGAGGTCGACTTTTTTACATGGGAGCGGGTACCAGTGGCAGGCTTGGTATCTTGGATGCTTCAGAGATTCCTCCAACTTTTGGCGTAGGGTATGGACTTGTTATTGGATTGATTGCAGGGGGAGATAGAGCCATTCGCAAAGCTGTTGAGGCTGCAGAAGATGATGAGGAGATAGGATGGAAGGAATTAGAAAAGCTCGAAATAAATGAATTGGATACTGTTATTGGCATTGCTGCCTCCGGACGCACTCCTTATGTCGTTGGAGCAGTAAAAAAGGCCAGACAGAATAACATCCTAACCGCATGCATCGTCAATAATCCTGACAGTATCCTTGCCAGGAATGTTGACATTGCCATTGAGGCAATTGTGGGTCCTGAATTTGTAACAGGAAGTACAAGAATGAAATCGGGCACATCCCAAAAAATGATTCTTAACATGATTACTACCTCTGTTATGATCAAATTGGGTCGTGTTAAAGGAAATAAAATGGTCAACATGCAGCTGACCAACCAAAAACTGATCCACAGGGGCACGCGCATGATCGTGAGCGAGCTTGGGTACAGTGAGGACAAGGCTAAGCGACTGTTATTACTTCATGGCTCTGTCAATGAGGTGCTGAATGCAGCCAGAAATGAGAAATAAAAAAAGGGAGAATTGCTCCTCCCTTTTTTTATTTTAAAACCTGCTTGATGAGTTCTGGTATCTCGCTAGGTATTTTGGCAACTTTTACGCCAACACGTTCGAAGGCTTTGATCTTTTCTTCAGCGGTTCCGCTTCCACTGGAGATAATAGCACCGGCATGGCCCATCCGTTTCCCGGGAGGAGCCGATTGACCGGCTATAAAAGCAACGACAGGTTTCGTTACATGATCTTGTATAAACTGAGCGGCTCTTTCCTCTGCATCTCCGCCAATCTCACCAATTAAAACGATTGCCTCGGTTGAAGGATCATCCTGGAACATTTGCAAAAGCTCCAGATAATAGAGTCCTGCAACAGGATCTCCACCGATGCCGACACACGTGCTCTGCCCAATCCCATTGCTTGTAAGTTGATATACCATCTCATAGGTGAGGGTACCGCTTCTGCTCATCAAGCCAACATTGCCCTTCAGGAAAATATTTCCAGGCAAGATACCTACCAATGCTTCTCCGGGTGAAATAAGTCCCGGACAATTTGGGCCAATAAGCTTGGTCCCTTTTTTAGTCAGGTAAGGCATCACTTTCACCATGTCGAGTGTTGGAACACCCTCTGAAATGGCAATAACCAATTCAATGCCTGCCTCAGATGCTTCCAGGATAGCATCAGCTGCCAGATGGGCAGGAACAAAGATGATCGTTGTATTGGCCCCGGTTGCTTTAACAGCGTCTTCAACAGTATTGAAAACAGGAATGCCATCAACAGCAGACCCCCCCTTTCCCGGAGAGACACCTGCCACAACATTAGTTCCATAAGCTTTCATCTTACCGGCATGGAAACTTCCGTCTCTACCCGTTATACCCTGCACCAACAATTTTGTATTTTGATTGACTAAAATGCTCATATCTTAAATAATAAGAAGGTTCTTAATTTTGTGCACACAATTCGATGGCTTTCTGAGCAGCCTGACTCATGGTCTCAACAATTGGGAGATTGGCTTGTTTTAAAATTTCAAGTCCCTCCTTGGAGTTGGTTCCCGAAAGGCGAACGACAATGGGAACTTCGACTTTAATTTTCTCCAGAGCACTTACAAGTCCCCGGGCAACGTCATCGCAACGGGTGATCCCGCCAAAAATGTTGATCATGACTACTTTCACATTTTTGTCAGAAAGGATGAGATTCATGGCGTCAATCACTTTTTGAGGGTTAGAGCTTCCTCCGATATCCAGGAAGTTGGCAGGCTCACCACCAAAATATTTGATCAGGTCGAGAGTTGCCATAGCCAGTCCGGCACCGTTAACCATGCAGCCAATTGAACCATCCAAACGAATGTAAGTTAAGCCTTTCTCTTTGGCATCCAGTTCTTTCAATTCATCTTCAGTTGGTTCGTTGAGTGCTTCAATGGCACTTTGACGGAACAGCGCGTTGTCATCAAAATTCATTTTACCATCCAGGGCCAATAGCTTACCATCTTCAGTGATCACCAATGGGTTGATTTCTACCAGCGAGGAATCAGTATCCATAAAGATGCGATAGAGTTTTTGGAAAAGATCTGCCCCTTGTTTAACCAGATTGAAATCGCTGAAGAGCGCAAAACCGATTTTTCTGGCCAGGAAAGGCGTAAGCCCAAGATCAGGGTCGATCACAAATTTGTGAATAGCATCTGGATTATCTTTGGCAACCTCCTCAATTTCGACTCCTCCTTCACTGCTAGCCATAAAAATAACAGACTTTGAGTTACGGTCAATTGTTAAACCGACATAATATTCAGAAGAGAATTTAACTCCTTGAGCAACAAGTATTTTCTCCACTGTATATCCTTTGATGTCCATCCCGAGAATCTGCCCTGCTAATACAGGAACGTCTTCTTTTGTTCGTGCAAGCTTGACTCCTCCTGCCTTCCCTCTTCCACCAACCAGAACCTGAGCCTTGATAACAACAGGTAGCCCAAGCTTTTCAGCAGCAGTAACGGCCTCGGCTACTGTGTAACACACTACTTCATTGGTTACAGGGATTTTGTAACGCGAAAAAATCTCCTTTGCTTGATATTCGTGAATCTTCATATCTATATAATTTGATTAAAATATATTCGATTTTGAAAAAATTTGATTTTTAGTCAATTCGATTAATTTGCTTGAAAAGTTTAGTTTGTTATTTCGGGTGTGAAATTAAATAAATTTTTAAAAAAGATTTAATTTAGCACTCCTAATTATTCCCCATGAGCAAGAAAATCTTTTCGATAATCCAAATGTATACCTTCATGATCATCGGTTTGGCGATGTATGTTTTTGGGGTAACAGCTTTTCTAATTCCTTTGAAGATTACTGCAGGTGGAGTTACCGGTATTTCAATGCTGATTTATTTCGCCACCGGCATTCCAACTGGCTATCCTTATTTAATCATTAACAGCTTCCTGGTCATTTTAGCTATTCGTATTCTGGGTACAAGTTTTGGTCTGAAAACACTTTTTAGCATGGTTGTTATCTCTCTGTTGCTTAATGTGATGCAGATGTATATTAAAGAACCACTTGTCAAAGATATTTTTCTGTCATCTGTTCTGGGCGGAATATTAGGAGGTGTAGGTTTAGGCATAACTTTTAACCAGGGAGGAAGCACAGGAGGTACTGATATCATTGCCATGATCATCAACAAGTACCGGAACATCAGTCCGGGAAAGATCATTCTATATTGTGATGTGATAATCATCACTTCATCATTCTTTATCCTTCAATCCGTTGAAAAACTGGTTTACGGTTATGTAACCATGTGGATTGTGGCTTATTCGGTCGATGCATTTCTTACAGGAGCGCAACAATCTGTTCAGCTTTTTATTTTTTCTGAGAAATACGAGCAAATTGCCGACTTTATCAACCTCGAATCCCGAAGAGGTTTAACCATCTTCGAGGGTACAGGATGGTATACCAAGAAGCAAGTAAAGATGATCATGACAGTTGTGAAAAAGCGCGAATCTCCTATGATTTTTCAAAAAATAAAGCAGATCGATCCGGAAGCTTTTATCTCACAAGGTTCAGTCATGGGTGTTTATGGAAAGGGGTTTGATGAAATCAGACATTAAATCAAAAATTCTCCTAAAACTACAGAGGGCAGGAGAGCGAACAACGCAAAAGAAGAATTTTCCCGAATGGTTTCTTGGAATTTCCTTATTCTTTTTGCTAATGTTCACTTTCTCGCGCATCATGTGGTACAATTACATGATCCCAACCGTCGATCAAAAAGAAGATATCCTACTTGTTGAACCCAAACTATTATATGGCCTTCCGGTCGATTCCTTTCACGTAGAGGAAAATACTGTTAGAAGCAATGAAAGCCTGTCGGATATCTTGTCGGACAGGGGCGTTTCCTCCCTTTTAATAGATAGAATAGCTCACCTTCCTCCTACCATTTTTGACCTTAGGAAAATGAAAGTTGGAAATGATTATGCCGTTTTTTATTCCCGCGATTCCTTGCGAACCCCACTCTATTTTGTTTACTCGGAGAACCTGGTAAATTATTACCAATATCGTTTATCCATGGATTCCTGCAGTGTTAATGCCGGAAAGAATGAGGTAACAACTGAGCGAAAGGTGGCAACCGGAACCATCAATTCTTCTCTTTGGAATGCCATGAAGGAAAATAACCTGGATCCCATGCTGGCAATTCAGCTGTCCGATCTGTTTGCATGGTCCATTGACTTCTTTGCCATTCAAAAGGGAGATTATTTTACTGTTCTTTATGATGAGGATTATGTGAAAGGCGAAAAAATTGGGATTGGAAGGATTCATGCTGCACTTTTTAATTCATCGGGGCAAGATTTTTATGCCATTCATTTTGAGCAGGAGGATGGACAAAGTTACTTTGATGAGCAGGGAAGAAGCATTCGAAAGGAATTTCTAAAGGCGCCGCTTAAAATTTTTAGAATCAGTTCACGATTCTCAGCAGCCAGAATGCATCCCATCCTTCGGATTGTGCGACCTCATTTTGGGGTGGATTATGCGGCTCCAACCGGTACGCCAGTATATACGATTGGGGATGGCGTGGTGCAAACAAGAGCCTATCAGTCGGGTGGGGGAGGAAATTTTATCAAAATCAAGCACAATTCTGTCTATACGACCACTTACATGCATCTTTCAAAATTTGGATCGGGTATTCAGGCAGGAACGCGTGTCAAGCAAGGTGATTTAATCGGATACGTTGGAGCGACAGGGCTTGCGTCAGGGCCTCACCTTGATTTTCGTGTTTTTATGAATGGCTTTCCGGTTGATCCGCTAAAATTGAAGTCGCCTCCTGCAAATCCTGTATCACCAAATAACAAGTCAAATTTTTTGTCGGTTAGAGACAAACTTCTCAAGGAGCTCAAGGGATCTAAATCCGCTAGTACAAAAAAGAAACCATTTAGCTGATTGGTCAGACTTTTTTCTCTTCAGATAACATCACATCAGCAACAAATTGCCGGATCTGCTGTTCGTCATCTTTTTTACAGATGAGTAAAGTTTTTTGTGACTCGACGACGATGTAATCTTTTAGGCCTTGAATCACAGCTATCTTTTCCTGAGGAAGGTTGACAATGCATCCTTCTGTTTCATACAGAAATATTTTGGTTCCGGAAACTGCATTGCCTTTTGAATCCAAGGGATGATTTTCGTATAGAGAACCCCACGTTCCCAAATCAGACCAGCCAAAATCTGCTGTCAGAACATATACATTATCGGCTTTTTCCATGATTCCATAATCAATGGAAATATTGGGACATTCAGAATAGCTTTTGTTGATAAAGAAGCATTCATCAGCGGTATTCAGCAATTTCTTACCTTTCTCAAACAACAAATTCAAGTCAGGAAGGTACTTTTCAAAAGCCTTATGAATGGAATTGGCCGACCATACGAAAATTCCTGAATTCCAATAGAATTCACCTGTCTCAACAAAGACTTTTGCCATGTCACGGTCAGGTTTCTCAGTAAAAGTCTTCACTTTGTAAAGATTGTCAAAATTGTTGTAGGCAAGTTTTTCATTCACCTGGATATAACCATATCCAGTCTCTGGTCTTGAGGGCTGAATGCCTAAAGTGACAAGTACTTCATTTTCTCCTGCAAACTGCAATCCCTTCTCAATCTCACTTAGAAATAGTTCTTCTTTCAGAATTAGGTGATCGGAAGGAGAGACAACAATCCTGGCCGTTGGACAAATGCTCAGTATTTTATAGGTAGCATAGGCGATGCATGGAGCGGTGTTTCTTCTTATTGGTTCAAGTAAAACCTGCGACTCATTGAGTTCAGGTAACTGCTCCATAACCAGGTCTTTGTATTTCTCGCTTGTAACAACAAATACATTTTCAGCAGGTAAAATTTTATTGAACCGTTCGAAAGTTAATTGGAGCAATGTTTTACCTATGCCCAAAATATCAATAAATTGTTTGGGACGATCAGCAGTACTTAATGGCCAGAAACGGCTTCCAATGCCGCCAGCCATAATGACACAAAAGTTTTTGCGATTTTCCATGTTCAGGCGATTTTTACCAAAATTAGCTTATTTTTTGAAAATCAACTTATATTCTTCAGAAAAGAGGTTCCTAAATCGTATAAGGCCTTTATTTAATAATTTGTACTTTTATCAAAAAATTGCATGAAGATTTTCAATGAGATCGGGAGCTATTTCTTATTGATGTACCGGGTCTTCAGTCGTCCTGAAAAGCCGCGCATTTACTGGCGTCAATTGGTGCTGGAAATAGAAAAACTTGGAATTAATTCTCTTGGAATCGTGGCCATCATCTCTGTTTTCATGGGGGGAATTATTACCCTTCAATTGACCTACAATATGTCTAGTCCTTTGATGCCCACCTACCTCGTAGGACTTGGAAATCGTGATACGCTCATTCTCGAATTCTCCTGCACAGTTCTTAGCCTTATGCTGGCTGGCAAAGTAGGCTCAAATATTGCTTCTGAAATCGGAAGCATGAGAGTAACAGAACAAATTGATTCCCTCGAACTCATGGGCGTGAACTCTGCCTCATTCCTTATATTACCGAAGATCATTGCCGTCGTATTTATCAGTCCGATACTTTTTATTCTAAGTGTTTTTTGCGGAATCGTGGGCGGATTAATTGCCGGTCCACTCTCAGGGGTTGTGACAGTAGCCACTTATATGGGGGGAATCAGAACAATGTTTGTCCCATTCTTCGTCACATTCTCTATCATTAAAACTTTGGTCTTTGGTTTTTTGATTGCCACAGTACCTGCTTTTCAGGGATATAATGTGCAAGGCGGAGCACTTGAGGTCGGGGCGGCCAGCACCAAATCAGTGGTCAATACCAGCATCTTGATACTCTTCTTTGACTTGATTTTGACTCAATTGCTATTTAAATGATTGAAATTAAGAACATAAAAAAATCTTTTGAAGAGCGACCAATCTTAAAGGATATATCTACACTTTTTGAAAAGGGGAAGACGAATCTGATCATAGGACAGAGTGGATCAGGAAAGACTGTTTTACTAAAATCTATTGTTCGGCTCATAGAGGTAGATGAAGGCGAGATCCTATTTGATGGCAGGGACATCAGGCGGATGAATTTCAGAGACCTTAAGCAACTCAGACAGGAAATGGGTATGGTATTTCAGGGAGGTGCGCTGTTTGATTCCTTAAATGTGGCTGAAAATGTCAGGTTTCCAATGGACATGTTTACCAATATGACCAATGGAGAAAAAAACAAGCATGTTGATTTTTGCCTGGACAGGGTCAATATCAAAGGAGCCCATCATCTTTTCCCATCAGAAATTTCAGGAGGTATGCGAAAAAGGGTAGCCATTGCAAGGGCAATTGCGCTGAATCCAAAATATCTTTTTTGTGATGAACCAAACTCCGGCCTCGATCCAGTGACCTCAATTTTAATTGATAACCTTATCAAGGAAATTACCCAGGAATTTAATATCACTACCCTTATTAATACCCACGACATGAACTCCGTGATGGAGATTGGCGATAATATCCTGTTCATCTCAAGCGGAGAAAAAGGATGGGAGGGAAATAACACACAAGTACTTTTCACACGAAATAAAAAATTGAACGAATTTGTCTTTGCTTCACCATTGTCAAAGCGGATTCGTGACCTGAAACAGCGGGAGGACGACGAATGAGACTTAGACATTTCTTTCTTTTATTGGCAATTGGAGTTATGCTGGTTAGTTGTGGCCGCCAACTTCCAGATGGTGTCTTACCTGCAAAGAAGATGGTGCCCATTATTGTTGACATACATCTTTCTGAGGCAATTAATGGCCAAAAATTCAATATGTCTATTGTTCGGGACAGTCTTGTCGAAGAGCTTTATCTTTCCATATGCCAAAAATACAAAGTAGAACGGTCGGCTATAGAAAAATCACTTCTCTATTATGGGAAACACACAGGAGAATTTGTGCCAATTTATGATGAGGCATTAAACGTTTTGAGCGAAATGGAGGTAAAGGCTAAAAATGATACACTTAGACCGGCTCATGTAGGTGGTTTCGATCTGGATACTACAAAGACAAGAAAATCCCCGTCTCCTGAAGTTAAAGGTGCTCTCCTTCCAAGATAAAATTTAATCATTGACGAATGCGAAAAATCTCTGCACACCTGATCATAGATGGCTTGGGTAACTGTTTTCCCAAAGGGATTCTGTCTGTTGATCAGTCAGGCAGAATCACGGATATTGTTGATACAAAGGGGATTTTGAATGAATCGGCCGAAGTGGAATTTTATAGCGGTGTAATTGTTCCAGGCTTTGTCAATGCACACTGTCATCTTGAACTGTCTCATTTAAAGGATGCTTTCTCTGAAGGGGGTGGAATGGTTCCTTTCTTAAAAAAGGTAGTAAAAAGTAGGGCAAGTGAACCTGAAAGAATCATCAAATCTACCGAAAATGCTGATTTGATGATGTTTAAAGAAGGCATTGTGGCTGTCGGGGATATTTCTAATGAAACATCCTCATTTGAAATTAAGAGCCAATCGAAGATCGACTATTTTACATTTATTGAAATTCTTGGATTCGATCCTGATCGGGCTGTAAATGCATTCGAAAGAGCAATGGACTGTCTTAAAAGTGCCGAAAATCTTGGATTGAAAGCTTCCATAGTTCCACATGCCCCATATTCCGTGTCAACCTCACTCTTCAATGCGATTTCTTCAGAGGCACGAAAAACAGGTTCCCCTATCTCATACCATAGTCAGGAAAGTACAGAGGAGGATGAGCTTTATTTAAAGGGATCAGGAGATTTATTCAATCTTTTTCGTGATGACCTGGGGATAAATACCTCATCCTTCAAACCTACCGGGAAAGGCGCACTTCAAAGTACACTAAAATATTTTCCAGAGCAAAACAATTTATTACTGATTCATAACTTATATACCAATCAGTCTGATTTGGATTATATTGCAAGTAAACGCAAACTGAGCAATACCTGGTTTGTTCTATGTCCCGGATCGAATCTTTTCATTCAGAACAAACTACCTGATATTGCACTCTTCAGGAACAATCATTTACAGATTTGCTTAGGTACAGATAGTTTGGTATCCAATCATCAGCTATCTATTTTGGAGGAGATGAAAATACTTCAGAATTTCTTCCCATCTATCACCTTGGAAGAGATGACAGGCTGGGCAACATTTAATGGCGCTAATGCTTTGGGAATCAACGAATGGGCGGGATCCATCGAAGTTGGGAAACGTCCCGGAATCAATTTGCTTACTGGCCTTGATATTGTTGGGAAGAAGCTGTTACCCGGTACAAAAGTGAAAAAATTATGCTGAGAACTCCAATTAATATATGGCAATATTATGGCGACATTTCTATTTGATCAGACCATCTTTGGCCCAGTGATCAGCAGGAGACTGGGGATCTCGCTTGGTATCAACTTACTGCCCAACGATACAAAATTGTGTTCTTTCGACTGCATTTACTGTGAGTGCGGATGGAATCCTGATAGAAAGCTGCACCCTGTTGCTCTGCCAAATCGTGCAGAGGTCCAATCTCTGCTAAGACAGAAACTCACAGCCATGTCATTTAATTCTCAACTACCTGATGTCATTACTTTTGCAGGAAATGGAGAGCCAACGCTACATCCTGAGTTTGCCGCAATTATTGATGATACCATTCAGTTAAGGAATGAATTGTCACCAAAATCGAAAATTGCTGTTTTGTCCAACTCTACGATGTTGCACAAACCGAGTGTCGTAGCTGCATTAAAAAAAGTGGACGACAACATTCTCAAACTTGACTCCGGAATTTTGGAGACCATTTTGCTGCTCAACAAACCTCTAGGAAAGCTAAATCTTGAAGCACTTGTCAGTCATTTGAAGAAATTTGAAGGAGCGCTCATCATTCAAACAATGTTCTTGAAAGGATCTTACAATGGTCATTTTTTCGATAATTCAACTGAGCTGGAAATTGACATGTGGATAAAGCTATTAAAGGAAATTCGACCAAAATCTGTGATGATTTACTCCATTGCACGGGATACTCCAGCAGAAAATTTAATTGGTATACCAATTTCCAGGTTGAAGGAAATTGGCAAAAAAGTAAAAATGGAAACGTCCTTATCGGTTCAGGTAAGTGGCTAAATTTTATAACAGATGCAAATCGAAATATTACAACTCACTGAAGGGGCAAGGAAGGCAAAAGGAACAACTGTCGTGATTGATGTTTTCCGTGCCTTTTCGACCTCCTGCTATTTAATGGCGGCTGGTGCGTCAAGGATTATACCCGTTGAACAAGTAGAAGAAGCGATCCTTTTAAAAGAGAAGTTTCCGGAAGCAATTTTGCTTGGCGAGAGGAACGAGCAAAAGGTACCTGGCTTCGATTTTGGTAACTCTCCAACTCATATTCATCAGCAGGATTTGAAGGAGAAAACCATTATCATGACCACCAGCTCGGGGACTAAAGGTCTGATGAATGCCACTGGGGCAGAAGAGATACTGAGTGGCAGTTTCGTCAACGCCGGGGCGATCATCCAATATCTTAAAAACAAAAATCCTGCCACCATTAGCTTGGTTTGCATGGGATACGAAGGCAAAAGGCCAACTCAGGAAGATACTTTTCTGGCAGAATATATACGTGATAAATTGCTTGGAAATTCAACAGATTTCTTCCGGATGAAAGAGACCCTTCGCACGGGAGACGGTGCCAGACTCCTTGACCCTGTAAACCATGAATGGTCGCCTTCCACTGATTTTGATCTTTGTCTGGATCTTGACAAGTTTGATTTCGTATTAAAGCTCACGGAAGAATTTGGGATTAAAGTACTTAAAGTGACTAAAATGAGCTAAAGTGACTGAAGTGCCTTTTATTTGCGGCATACTTTGCACAGAAATCATTGGAGTCCAATAAATCTTTAAGTACTTTAGTTCACTTTAGCTCACTTTAGTTCACTTCTTACAATGAAAAAATACAGTTTCGACGAAATAATACCCCGAAAGGGGACTGATTGTGAAAAATACGATCATTTGCAGAGCCATTTTGGGAACGGCAATGCTATCCCATTGTGGGTAGCGGACAGTGATTTCAGGGTGCCTGATTTTATTACTTCTGCTATTCGCTATCGTGCAGATCATGAGATATATGCATATTCTTTTCGACCGGATGGATACTACAATTCAATTATCAGATGGCAGCATCAAAAGCATAACTGGCCTGTTGAACGTGAAATGATTTTGCCAACCCAGGGAATAGTTTCAACTCTTTCCTCACTCATCATGGCTTTCACAAATGAAGGTGATAAGGTGATCATTCAGCCCCCGGTTTATACACCTTTTTTCTCTTGTGTAAGAGATTGTGGCAGGATAGTTATTGAGAATCCTTTAGTAGATCGCGATGGGCGTTATACTTTTGACTTTGAAGACCTGATAAGTAAAATTGACAAAGAGACACGATTACTTATTTTGTGTAATCCACACAATCCAGTTGGCAGGGTTTGGACTAAAGAAGAACTTGAGAAACTGGGAGATATATGTTTAGAAAACAACATTTTGATAATATCAGATGAAATTCATTCTGATTTAATTTTTAGTGGGTACCATCATCTGCCATTGCCATTGGTCTCAGATCGGATTGCCGCCAACTGTATTGTGTGCATGGCACCGAGTAAGACTTTCAATATTGCCGGACTTGCAACCTCTTTTGTCATAATCCCGGATAGGAAAATCAGGCAAAGATTTGATCATTTTCTTCGCACTTTGCATTTAAAGAATGGCAATCTTTTTGGGAACATTGCATTGGAAGCGGCTTATCAATTTGGGATGGAGTGGGTTATTCAACAAAACGAATACCTTGAGTCGAACCGTGATTACATGCTTAAATTTTTCGAAACGAAATTGCCCAAGATCAAAATGACTTATACCGAGTCGACCTATTTAGCATGGTTAGATTTTCGGGAGTATGGTTTAGAAGAGGCAGAAATGAACAGATTACTAATAGACACTGCTGAGGTTGTTTTAAACAAAGGATCTATATATGGTAAAGAAGGAGTTGGTTTTTTCAGACTGAATTTTGCTTGTCCGCGAGAGACTTTAGAAGAGGCTCTTACGCGAATTGAGAATACTTTGGGGAATTGATCCGGATTTATTTTACTCTTGATAGAACTTGGGAAGCAAATCCTCTAAGTTCTGATTTTAATGAATCGTTTACTTTTAGTCGCATTAATGCGTCAAGAGCTTGGTCATGATATTGTTTCATGATTTTTTTTGTTGATTCAGAAGCTCCGGATTCAGTGAATATTTCCCTGAAAGCGGCTATTTTTTCATCTCTGTCAAAATTTGCTTTGCCGATCCAATCCAGAAGAATTGAGCGGGTTTTTTCATCGCTCATTTCCAAAGCGCTTAGTAATAAGAAAGTTTTTTTATTCTCACAAATATCACCGCCGATGGTTTTGCCAAAGGTCTTTTCTTCTCCGTACACATCCAGCCAATCGTCCTGAAGCTGAAATGCAATTCCGATCAAAACGCCAAAATCAGAAAGCAACTGGCAGCTTTCCTCATCAGCTCCCGCAAGTAAAGCTCCGGTCTTAAGGCTACTTGCAATAAGTACTGCAGTCTTTAATCTGATCATCTCCAGATATTCAGTTAGCTTTACCTGATCTCTTTCTTCAAATTCCATGTCGTATTGCTGACCTTCACATACTTCAAGGGCTGTGGTAGAAAAGAGGGAAAGAACGTGGGATAGTTTGGATGATTCGCACCGGGACAATAACTTAAAAGACATGATGGACATAGCATCACCGCTCAGGATTGCACTATTTTCTCCATATTTGATATGTACTGCTGGTGAGCCTCTGCGAATGCTGGCGTTATCCATAATATCATCGTGCAGCAGAGTAAAATTGTGAAAGAGTTCAATGGCAGCAGCTGCCGGGAAAAAATTAAATGGCTGATCTGAAAAAAGGGAAGCGGCATGTATCAGTAGTACTGGCCGTATTCTTTTGCCTCCGCCATCCAGGGAGTAAGCTACCGGTTCATATAAATTTGCAGGTGAGCTTGATTGGATGTTACGAATTTCCAGCTGAAATTCTTTTTCAAATGTTTCCTGAATGAGCTGAAGACTGAGCATTTTTATATCTCCTGCTGATCTGCTTCGAGGATTTGTTTTTCCTCATTGTGCATTTTGCATTGACCAAAAAAATGGGCTCCAGGTTCGACTGCAAGTCTTCCCATGGAAAGGTTGCCATTGATAGTGGCACTTCCTTTTAGGGAGAGAAGATCCTTTACTATAATATCGCCTTTGACAAAACCCAGGATCTCTGCATTGGAACAGCGAATTGTGCCGTTAACTTTTGAATCAGGACCTACAACTACCCTTCCTTTGCAATCAATGTCACCAACCAATACGCCATCAAATCTAAAATCTCCGTCAGATTCTATATTCCCTTTGATCTTGGTGTCCTGAGCAATTGTGTTTAGAGCTTTCACTTCATTGTTATCAAGTTTTGCCATAGCTGTAATTA
>JBAXED010000089.1:0-16901 GCA_037140615.1 Prolixibacteraceae bacterium | reverse complement strand
ACAAAAGGTCTTGTTGCCTTATGGGATTTTAAAGAGAAGGAAGGTCAGATACGAGAAACTGTTGGAACGGATAAGTATCCCTTGAAAGAGATGGACGGCAATTTGCCCCGAATCAATGAAGGCCCGTTGTCGGGGTTTTCTTCACAGTTCGGGAACAATGCCTATTTGTGTCTGCCAAACGAACAGACCGGAAAATTAAATATTTTTGGGAAAGACAGGGGAGTAACCATCGCTGCCTGGGTAAAATGGTCTGGCGAGAAAACAGGTTTTATTGGCGGCATGTGGAATGAATACATGGATGGCGGCAAACGCCAGTACGGTCTATTTGTTTCATTGCCATATTACAACGGCAAAAATCAGGTATGTGGCCATATATCGTTGAACGGGAAGCCAACACCTCCTTTCCCTTTTTCCATCGATTATTCTGCCAGTAAACAGGAAGTGCCTGCCGGAAAATGGGTATCTGTTGCCTTTACTTATGATGGAAAATATATCAGATCATTCTTGAACAGCAAATTTGAAGCACGTGAACCAGAGCTGATAGATCACACCAAAGGCTTTGATGGCTATCCGGATGGATTGTTCCAATCCAAAAATCCTTATCTGTTCCCTGATGGACTAGGCAATAACGGCTCGGATTTTACTGTAGGTGCGGTCCTTTTAAAAACCGGAATGGGTAATTTTTTCAAGGGCCAGATTGGTGGGTTGGCGGTTTTCGACAGGGCATTGACCGAAGATGAACTATCAGGATTTAATCCTTGAAATATTAAAAACGGAATCTGCAGATTGAAATAGATAAATCAAATTATGATACCATGCTTAAAATGAAAAAATCATTGTTCCTTGTTCTGACTTTCCTCATTTTGGGAATTTCTTCTGCTTTCGCGCAGAAAACCTACCTGCCTAATTGGGAATCCATTGATAGCCGGCCTGTTCCGGCTTGGTTCGAAGATGCAAAATTCGGCATCTTTATTCATTGGGGATTGTATTCCGTACCTGCCTACAGCCCAACGAAACGAGACAAAGTAGGTATTTACGAACAGTATGCCGAATGGTATTGGAGCCGCTGGGTAAAGCCTTCCAAGACGCAACAGTTTTTCATCGACTACCACAACAGAGTTTATGGCAAAGATTTCAAATACCAGGATTTTGCGGGCCTTTTCAAAGCCGAAATGTTCGACCCCGATGCGTGGGCGGAGCGATTCAAAGAGGCAGGTGCCAAATATGTGGTGCTGACCTCCAAACACCACGAAGGTTTTGCACTCTGGCCAAGCGAGCAGAGCTGGAACTGGAATGCCATGGATGTGGGCCCGCACCGCGACTTGTGTGGCGATCTCTCAAAATCAGTCAAAGAGAAGGGTCTCCGAATGGGATTTTATTATTCTCTCTACGAATGGTTTAATCCGCTGTACAAATCCAATCTGGCACAATACGTTGATGAACACATGCTGCCTCAAATGAAGGATCTGGTCACCCGCTATTCGCCTGATATCGTCTGGACAGACGGTGAATGGGACCATCCGAGCGAAGTATGGAAAAGTACTCAGTTCCTGGCATGGCTGTACAATGAGTCACCGGTGAAGAACAGCGTGGTGGTCAACGACCGTTGGGGTAAAGAAACGCGCAGCAAACACGGCGGTATCTACACGACAGAATACGATCTTGTGCACGAAGGAAATTCTCTTGATACCAAATTTGAACATCCATGGGAAGAGTGCCGGGGAATTGCCGGCTCCTTTGGCTACAACCGAAACGAGATTTTGGAAGATTATTCTACTTCCGAAGAACTGGTACACATCCTGATCAACAAGGTAGCCCGCGGCGGAAACCTGCTTCTCAACATTGGCCCAACTGCAGACGGCCGCATCCCTGAGATCATGCAGCAACGCTTGTCGGATATAGGGAGCTGGCTGAAAGTGAACGGAGAAGCCATTTACGGTTCCCGCAAATGGGAAAAAGCCCCAGCAGTCAGCAAGGAGACCAAGGTCTATTTCACCAAAAAAGGAACCGATTTATTTGTGATTGTGACCAAATGGCAGAACAAACCAATTGTGATAGAAAGCGTTGGGAATGTACAGTCTGTTTCAATGCTGGGTTTTGAAGGCAAAGTAAAATATACGGTTGCAGGCAATAAATTGACAATCCTACCTCCAGCTATTTCGCCATCAACCATGCCATGCCAATATGCATGGGTGATCAAAGTGAAGAATGGAGCAAAATAAATACACTAGTTTTCCGCAGCGCAATTAGCGCTGCGGAGATAGTTTACCCGTGAGTTATTACCCGCTATTTCTACAGGAAATCCGAATTCTTAAAAATTGTCCCCAATGCATCCGGATTAAAAAGCTCAGCCTTGAGCATCGGAACAAACTGATCGTTCGTGAAATTTTAATGTTTTGTAAAATTTACATTCCGAACAAAAGCATTCATTTTTAGGTTCATCTCCTCAGCTTTTTGGATCAATTTGCCATTTATCCTGAGTGAATCAAAAGTGATGTTTTCAATCATGTGCTCCTGATTGAACCCCTCGATGAAGTTTTCGGTGTTAGCGCCTTCCAAGGTGATATTTTTAAAAGATACATTCCGGATGGCACCCATTCCAGGATCAGGATCATACCTATGTTGAAAAATCTTCAGCCCGATCAATGTTGGAGCATCGCCTTCAATCGTAATATCTTCAAAACGAAGATTCTGCAGTATAGCTTCGCCGGCATGATTTGCCCGAAATACAGGGTTTTTCCCCTCTTTGTGTATGACGTAGCAATGGCTGACAAGGCACGAATCGACCCGATTATGTCCGCCCCAGCTCATGCAAAATGTGGCCCCGCCGCCATCGTCCCAGATCACGCAGTTTTTCATTTCTGAATACGCCACTCCATCGTTCAGCAAAACAGCATCATCATTGGCACGGATAAAACAATCAAGGACTGTGAGACGGGTTCCTGCCCCGTTCCCGACTATGGGGTGATCTTTCCAATCCATGTCCGACACATGAATGCCGTCGGTGTTGTTGTTCCATCCGATCAGTTTAACATTTTCAATCAAAATTTGCGTGTTTTCTCCCTTTGACTGTATTTTGAGCTGAAAATTGCCCGCTTCAATGCAGGTAATCCCCTCAATCCGGATGTTTCGGCCATCTTCGAACGAAATGTTTGAAAGCAGTCCTTTGGTCGGATGTTGCCATAGCTGATGACCTGAATTGAGGATGCCACGACCCTGGATGGTCACATTCTCAACCGTCCCCTTTCCGTACATTGAACCCATCAAAATGGCTCCTTCCTGCAGATAATAGGTGGTGTTGCTTACCAGTGGATAGCGCTCCCCAATTTGATGGACACCTGCTTTGAAGATAATTACTTTTCCTGCCTTGGCTGTAGAAGGCACTATTTCAGAAGGTTCTGCAAAAAGCAACAAGGGATGGTTCTTGTCTCCATTGATTTCTATTGAGATTTTCAGCGGTTTGTTAATATTTACTAAGATGAAATTATCTCTCAGTTCATAATTGATTTTGAAAGCACCGGGTCGGATCCGAACTGAATCTACGTTTTGCTGAACAGATCTAATTCGAATCTCCATCGGCTTGGGAGCGGCAAAAGAACTCCACGAAATATCCTGTGATTTCTGGTTCGGATTGATGCTTTGATAGGCAATGAGCTTCTTCCATTTCGTTTGACCTTTGGCGCGTATCTCCACCCTAAACCTGTCTGATTCCTTCATCTGAACAGCAGTTGTGGCGAAGGATACGTGAGAAAATAAGGATGCAAACAAGAACAAATAAAAAATCTTTTGTCTCATGAAAATTATTTGATACTCTTTATTCTTTGTGTACCGGAAGGCCCCCTAGAAAGTCGACCATATATCCCGATTTTCCGTCAGACACTATCAATTTCCGTTTACTAGCGTGGGAAATTTCATGATTCGCTCCATTTGAGAACCATTTTCGGACTTTTTAAATCGGTAGTAAAATGCCCCCTTCTTTGATCCGGCCGTATTCTTCTTGTTCAGCCTTTCTATTGCATCAACAGAAAGAACTTTTTTCCGGAAATTTCCCGGATCAAAAGTCTTCTGGAATATTGCCTCATACAGATTCCTTAATTGTGTAAGTGTAAACATTTCAGGTAGCAGTTCTTTGCCTATCAGATTAATCATGGCATTTTGCTGCAACAAGGAAAGTGCATTCTGAATCATTTCTTTGTGGTCAAATATCAATTCGGGCATCCTTGTTACCGGCCACCATTTTGCTCCCGAATCCTTCACTAATTCCTTGTCATATAGATCTATACGAACAAGTGCAACAAAAGTCATGCTAATTACTCTTGACCCAGGATCTCTCGCAGGGAGCGAAAATGCAGTGGCTTGTTCCAAAAAGATGTCATGCAATCCTGTGGTTTGTAACAGAACTCTTCTGGCAGCGTCTTCCAATGATTCATCCTCTTTGACAAATCCCCCCATCAAAGACCATTTGCCTCTCTCCGGTTCAAAACCACGTGGGTAAAGTAGTAGCTTAAGCTCAGCTGCCTCATATCCGAAAATGGAGCAATCAACAGCGACATGATGCCTTGGATATTTCTTATAAATTTCTGATTGCATTCTTTTAAAAATTCACTTTCAGCCAGCACTTTTGGCCAGACTAAACAAAATTATAAAAGTATTTCTTACTCATATTGAAATGCCATGGCAAAGATACCAATCATGTTTTATAACACTTTCCAACATTTCCCTATTTTATTATTGTCATAGAATGTTAGTCTGGATAAAATGCTAATTTTAGCATTGTATTCCAACTGGCCATTAAAAACAATTTATAAACAAAAACAAATGAAGCAACTTCACAAATTCTCTATTCTATCCCTGATTCTGATTGCCCTTTTTATCACTTTACTCCCAGATTCAGGAATTGCTAAATCCAGGGATTATTACCAGATCCAGGTGTACAAAATCAACGGCAAAGTTCAGGAGGAGAAAGTCGATAATTTTCTAAAGGCAGCCTATTTGCCGGCATTGCACAGGGCAGGAATTAAGCAAGCCGGTGTTTTTAAACCCATCGAAACTGACACGGCCTTTTTCGGAAAATATGTCTATGTCTGGATTCCTTTAACATCGCCAGATCATCTTGTCAAACTCATGGAAGCATTGGATAAAGACGCAGTTTATCAAAAAGATGGATTGTCATTTCTTGGAGCTCCTTTTGATCAGGTACCTTTCGTGCGTAAAGAATCTATCCTGCTAAAAGCGTTCTCCCTTAACCCAAATTATGCCATCCCTTCCTTCACTACTCCTGCTTCTCAAAGAATCTATGAACTTAGAAGTTATGAAGGTGGAACCGAAAATCTCTACCGGAAAAAAGTGGAGATGTTCAACCAGGGAGGCGAAGTCGCTTTGTTCAAAAGTCTTGATTTCAATGCCCTTTTCTATGCTGAGGTAATCTCCGGAAGCACCATGCCGAACCTTATGTACATGACTACATTTGCAGATATGGTAGCTCATGATGCTCATTGGAACGCTTTCAAAAACCACCCTGATTGGAAAAAACTTTCAGGCTTGCCCGAATACAAAAACACGGTCTCGAAAGCAGTTAAAGTGTTGCTGCATCCCACCGATTATTCGGACTTTTAGTCGAAAAGGGAAGCAATATCATTAAAAAGGAGAGGCGAAATTTCATCTGATTTCGCCTCTCCTTTATTTATTTTGTACCAATTCTGACTATTTTAAATATTCAGGTGGGATCTGTTTGATTTTTTCCAGTGTTATGCTTCTGATAAAAAGCTCTCCACCCTCCGACTGTATTTGGATTTTCCCTTTTGACAGCGGTAACACTGTTCCGTCCTTTTCTATTCTGCCGGAATTGTGGTTGACCATATTAACTGCCCCATTCACCACATGCACTGAAGTTCTTCCAAAACAATATAAATCCAAAACATTCCATTCTCCGGCCGGCTTCTCATGATCAGCCTGCTTTGAACAATTTTTTGCAGGAAATGTAGCGCCAAATTTGGAGACTGCACCCTCAGGGGCAAATCGGAAAATCTTACCATCAGCATCCTTCGAGGAAGGAATTTCGAAATAACTATTTCCCATACAATAGGAATCCCCCATTTTAGCAGTGCAAAGTTGAAACTCATGAGAGCTCATCCAAACACCAAGTCCTTCGCCAAACGAACCATAACTGTGGTACAATATGCCGGAATTTTTTTGCTTGAAAACTTTATCCCCCCACCTGAAAACCATCTTCAAGTGGTAGTTTTCATACTCTTTTTTGGTGGCAAGAGAAGCATTAACCTCCCCGGTGATGCGAAGCAAATTTTCACCGTTCAATTTAACAATACCAAAGAGGGCCTCCGAAGGCTGAGGCGAGGTAGGATTAACATACGTTTCCCAATTGGACAGGTTCTTTCCATTGAACAATTTCACCTCTTTCGGCTTGGCGAAACCTATTACCGGTAACAGAAATACGATTAGAAACCAAATTTTACCCATGTCAGTTATTTTGTTGAGTTAAAAAAACTGCCCCGAATCCGGGGCAGTTAGTAAATGTTAGAACTATGTTTTGAATCAATGCCCATGAAGGATCTCCTGGGCCTTTTCCAATATCGTTGTATCATCCAACAAAACAATCCCACCATTGGGACCTTGTTCGATGTGCATGCCTACACTTTTACCGTGGGCATAATTTGCTCCACCAAAATAATTCCTGACGGTCTCGACATCCAAACCTAATTCAACTGCGATGCGGTGCATTGAACCGTCAGGCAAAGTGTCCTTAATTTTTCTTAACTCATTAAATGTTATTTTCTCAGTCATACTATTGGTTTTTAAAAAGTTAATAAATATTCTTATGGAAGAACTTGATTTTTTTAGTTTCGCTTTTGCCAAATTAATACTAATAGTTCAATGTTGTTACAAGGCTGTTACAACATTTGGAACACTGACATTGAAATTTAGATTTTTTAACATTTAAAATTTCATGAAAGTTGTATTACCTATTGATACACATAGAATTAATTGGGGCAATATTACACTGATGAAATAACTGTTTTAAAACATGTTTATCAGTGTTTCACTGAAGTCTCTCCTGCCATTTTAAAAAAGGCTTCCAAAAGCAAGGGCCGTAGTCGTAATTTAGTGATCTTATGATTATCCCTGTCCGGAAAAACTCTGTTTGACAGAAAAACGAACAACAATTGATTGGCTGGATCAGCCCAGACGAAAGTTCCTGTGTACCCCGAATGACCGAAACTCTGTTCAGAAACCAAGTCGGACGGGTATCTATCTCTGCCCGAATGCTTGTTCATCTGTGTCCCTGGTTTATCAAACCCATATCCCCTTCGGTTATTAATTTTCTGCACATGGCTGCTCGTCCAGTTTTTAAGAGTTTCCTCCTTGATGAACCTTTCATTCCCATATGAACCATTTTGCAAATAAAGCTGCATTACCTTCGCAACATCACCGGCAGAACCAAACAAACCAGCATTTCCTGAAATTCCACCCAATAGTGCAGCTGTCTCGTCGTGAACAAATCCCTGTAAAATTTCGTGCCGAAATTCCTGATCATCTTCTGTGGGAACAATTTTATCTTTTGGAACCGAAAGGGCAGGAAGGTACCTCAAAGAGGATGCCCCCAATTTGGCATACAACCTTTGGTGGAGAAATATCTCATATGATTCGCCGGATAAATTTTCGATAACCTTCGGAAAAATCACAAATCCCAGATCTGAATAGGCATATTTCTTTGATTTTAATAGGGGTGAATCCTTAATTGCCTTGTAAACCGTATCCGGATAGCTATTTACAACATAAAGACCATTTGATACGCGCAAATCAAATCCAGGGGTCGGTATTGAGGCATAATATCCCTGTTTGTACCTGCCGCCCGTATCGACCGTTCTGGGCCACAAAATGACCCCTGGCCTGAGTCTGGCCTGATGCGAGAGCAAATCGGTCAGCAAAATACCCTCCTTGTTGCTTCCTTTCCAGTCGGGCCAGTAGTCGCTCATTTTTTTGGTCACCTGAAACTTCTGCTGATCAGACAACATCATCAATGCCGGTACAGGAGCAAGAATCTTGGTCACTGAGGCCAGATCATAAATATCATCATCTTGCACCGCCAAATCTCTGACATACGTATGATAACCGTACGATTTTTCGTATAATATTTTCCCATTTTTGGCCAAAAGCAACTGACATCCGGGGAAAGCCTTTTCTCTCAACCCAATTCCTACCAGTGAGTCCATCCTTTGAGCCAGTATCAACGAATCTATTCCAACCTCTTCGGGCAAAATATATCCAAGCCTATCGACCGATCCAAAAGAGACCCCATCCCCAATTTTGTATTTATTCAGATCGAAGGGCAATTTGCCAGTAGAAGGGATCGCTCCAAATATCAATTGTGCGGCTAGATCCATCCGATCATGATCTGCCTTATCTGCAACCACCAGCGCAGTACTACCCGACTCATCCGACCATTTTCCAATAAATCTTTGTGAACCAAATAGTAACTCCACAATTTTAACCTTGGCCAATATCTCTTCAGAAATATATTTTTCCTGTTGAACTGATAAATTCTCCTCAACTCCGTTAAGTCTATTTTCAGTTCCTGGATTATTCCGATTACCGGTCGAAGGCTCCTCCATGGCTAGAATCACCAAATTGTAGTTGCTAATTTTTGACAGAGAGTTCCTGATAGCTTCAGGGCTTCCCTTTGGATCGATGGTCAGACGTTCTGTTTTAACATATCTGTTGAACATCTTTGCCATTTCATTTGCATCCGACAAACCAACGCTGACAAGAAGTATTTTTAATGTATCAATTCTGGCTAGTGGCAAAAGATGACCCCTGTTTTTCAGCACAACCAACGACCGTTTTGCATCCTCTCTTTGGACTAATCGGATAGATCGCTCAGTAACAAATTTTATAGATGGAACTATTCTGACTGTGCGGGACACAGGAACTACTTTCTTCGCTTTCCCCCTTTTTTGAGCCTGAAGCGCGCCGGCAATCATGAAAAAGCAGAAAATAAGCAGTATTTTTTTTGTCATCCGAAAGGGCTCTATTAAAATCAAAGTCCAAAACTAACCAAATCATGCCAAATCCAAAATTTAAAACACATCAAAATTGACCTCGGAAAAAATGCATCTTAGCACTGTATTCCCTATCTTAGCAAAAAAACAAATAATCACTTTATGCAGCGAACTAACTTGTCTTCTCAATGTTCTCTTGTCGTTTTTAACCGATGGATAAAAATCTGTATTCTGTTGATTTTTATGCCGTTTACGGTGAATTATTTGCATGCCCAGGATCGCAATCCGGTATGTGGCGCAGATCGCCCGGAAAATTATCTGTCGATGTTAAATGGCCTTCGCATAGGTCTGGTAGTCAATCATACTTCGACAGTTAGCGGCGAGCATTTGGTTGATTTTCTCAAAGGAAAAGGAATTACCATGAAAGCCCTTTTTGCACCGGAGCACGGCCTTCGTGGGGAAGCAGATGCCGGGGAGAAAATTCTTAATTCTGTTGATACAAAAACAGGTATTCCCATTATTTCTATCTATGGCAAGAACAACAGACCAACCCCGGAGCAACTTGCGGATATTGATTTAATCATTTATGACATTCAGGATGTTGGCTGCAGATTTTATACCTACATCAGCACTTTGCATTATGTGATGGAAGCGTGTGCCGAAAATGGCAAAAAACTAATGGTTCTGGATCGCCCAAACCCTAACGGAGATTATTGTGACGGACCAATACTGAAACCTGCTTTCAGATCAGGTGTCGGAGTGGATCCTATCCCTGTTGTTCATGGCTGTACCGTCGGAGAATTAGCTCAGATGATCAATGGAGAGGGATGGCTGAAAAATGGACTAAAATGCGATCTTACCGTGATTCCTGTTAAGAATTACACCCATAAATCAGTTTATGCCCCTCCGATTAAGCCTTCCCCCAACCTTCCCAACTATGTTTCCATCCGGCTCTATCCCTCCCTTTGCTTTTTCGAATCAACCAGTGCAAGCATCGGCAGAGGAACCACTTTCCCATTCCAGGTGATCGGTTATCCGGATCAAAGATTCGGAGGATTTTCATTCACTCCTCAAAGTCTGAAGGGTTTTGAGATGAACCCACTGCAAAAAGATAAAATATGTTACGGTGAGGATCTGAGAAACCTTAAAGAAATTCCCGGATTTACGCTAAAATACTTCCTCGATTGGTACAAAAAATTTGACAATGCCGGCGAATTCCTGACGAAAGAACGCTGGTTTAACCTTTTGATGGGCACAGATCAGGTATTAACCATGATCAAAGCCGGTAAAAGTGAAAAAGATATCACCGACAGCTGGCAGGAAGAGCTGGAAAAATACAAGGCTGTACGCTCCAAATATTTACTCTACTGAAGTGCCTCAAGTGACTAGAGTGAACTAAAGTGACTAAAGTTAAAGAATGGTAAATTATCGTTCTGAAGCTTTAAGTACTTTAGTTCACTCTAGTCACTTTAGTTCACTCTAGTCACTTTCTTAAAAATGAACCCACTTCTCGTCGCATCGCTTCTCACCGGATATTTTCTAATCCTTTTACTTGTTGCCTATCTGACCAGCAGATCGGCAACAACAGATACCTTCTTTACTGCCAACAGAAAATCTCCCTGGTTTGTAGTGGCCTTTGGCATGATCGGCACAACCATTTCAGGCGTAACTTTCATATCGGTCCCAGGTGAAGTGGGTAATTCGGCCTTTACCTATTTCCAGTTTATCATGGGAAATTTTGTCGGATACATGGTCGTAGCATTCATCCTTTTACCTGTTTACTACCGGATGAACCTAATTTCTATTTACACCTACCTCGAGCAACGTCTGGGCTACTTTTCCTACAAATCAGGATCATTCTTTTTTCTGCTTTCGCGTACCATTGGGGCAGCATTCAGAATGTATCTCGTTGCTGAGGTCTTGCAGCTGGCTTTTTTTGCCCATTTTGGGATTCCATTCGGTGGAACTGTTCTGATAAGTATTTTCCTGATATGGATTTACACCACCAAAGGAGGAGTTAAAACAATCATTTGGACGGATTCCCTGCAAACCATTTTTCTCATTTCGGCTGTTGTCCTAACCATCTATTTCATCTTTACTAGTTTCGGATGGAGCTTCGGTGAGATGGTCAGGCAAGTGCGGGAGAGTCCTCATTCAAAAGTTTTCGAATGGGATTGGCGTTCAGGCAAATTTTTTGTCAAACAATTTCTGGCTGGAATCTTCATTACAATTGTTATGTCCGGGCTGGACCAGGACATGATGCAGAAGAACCTGACATGCAAGAATCTCAAGGAAGCCCAGAAAAACATGGTGACCTTTAGCGCAATTTTTGTGGCGGTCGTCTGGATGTTTCTTACCTTGGGTGCATTGCTTTACATCTTTGCAGAATCGCACCAAATAACCCTTCCTCAAAAAAGCGATGATCTGTTTCCGATGCTCGCGATCAACCACATGAGCCTGATGATAGGAATATTCTTTTTGCTGGGCATCACGGCCGCCAACTATGCAAGCGCCGACTCAGCTCTTACCTCCCTGACCACCGCCTTTTGCATTGATTTCCTGAATTTTGGAAAACGGGAGGACACGAATAAAAAGAGGTTACTGAAAATCACTCACGTAGGATTTTCCTTGCTGCTATTTTTGGTGATAATGATTTTCAAAGCTGTCAACAACCAAAGCGTTGTAATGGCCGTTTTTAAAGTTGCCGGACTCACTTATGGCCCCCTGCTTGGACTCTTCGCTTTTGGTATGCTAACGAAATACAGCATCAATGATCGCCTTGTTCCAATTGTCGTTATCGCTGCACCGATAATCTCTTGGTTGTTGAATAGCTACTCCGAGAATATATTCAATGGGTATCAGATTGGATTTGAATTAATTATAATTAATGGACTTCTAACATTTGTTGGTTTAATATTGATACGGATCAAGCAAAAAATAAAAGATGTTAAAAACTGTTAAAATTCATTTTTTTTGCTTATATTTGAAAGACTAATTTGCGGTTGATCTGTTTAATTGGTAACATTTTCCTTCTAATGCCTCCCTTGGTATGAAAAGCTTTGTAAAAGCATTGGTAATTATTTTTGCGCTCTATCTTTTTGGCAGCTGTCAGAAAGAACACGATAGTGATTCCAATGGAAAGATGCTGGCTTTTTCCAATGACACCGTAGCTTTTGACACTATCTTCACCTCAATCGGTTCACCCACCAAGAATTTAAGGGTTTTTAATTTAACCAATGATCGCCTGATTATATCTTCTATACGTTTGGCCGGTGGTGATAACAGTGAATTTAGGCTAAACATAAACGGAGAGGCTTCCAACGAAGTTTTTAACCTGGAAATTCCTGCCCGCGACAGTATCTTCATTTTTGTTGAAGCCCTTCTGAACAAAGCCGCGAACAAGCAAATGATGGTAGCCGAAGACTCTATCGTTTTCAATCTCAAAAGCAAAGAACAAAAAGTAAGATTACTAGCATGCGGACAAGATTTTAAGCTCATCAGGTCTGAGATGATAAAAACCACCACGTGGACGAAGGAGAAACCCTATCTGGTATATAATTTTGCTTTTGTCGACTCCTGCCAAACCCTTACCATTGAAGCAGGAAGTACGATATACTTCCATAAAAATGCAGGGCTCTTCATCAAAGGCAATTTAATAGTCAAGGGAACTGCCTCAGAACCAGTAGTCTTCAGGGGCGACCGCTTGGAAACCGCCTTTGCCAATCTGCCCGACCAATGGAGCGGAATAACCTTACTATCAGGAAGCCGCAACAATTTCATCGATCATAGCATTATCAGGAACGCCAACATTGGATTACAAGTTGGAAACATTGAAAAGAGTGGATATGCCTCTGTCGAGCTGGCCAACACGCGTATCGAGAATATGAGCTGGTCGGGTATTTGGGCCATGAAATCTAAAATTTTGGCTTACAACTGTGTGATTGCCAACATTGGATACTACAATACTGCACTTCTCCTTGGCGGGGATTATCAATTTTATCATACGACTTTTGCCAATTATAATGCTGATGCTTCCAAATCAATACGAAAAAATGAAACTTTAACCATCTCCAATTATTTGGTTAACAGCACCAACGGAGCCAAATATGTCGGAGATCTCACCCAGGCAACTTTTGGTAATTGTATCATAACAGGAAATAATCAAAACGAACTCAAAATTGCCATCGACAAGCAAGGCAAGGGGAACTATCTTTTTGATCATTGTCTGATCCAGGTGGCTGATACCTTTAAATTGCCGAACCTTGATCGATTTATCAATCTACAGCGAAACATTAATCCACGGTTTATCAATCCGCAAAAAGGGAACTATGAACTTGATACCTTATCGGTTGCTAAAGACCATGGTAAAGATGCCTTTGCACGGACCTATTGGCTGGATTTAAAAGGATCAAACAGAAATAATGATGCTGGCCCTGACCTTGGGGCATTGGAACGAATTGAGAAAAAGAAGTAAGATAAATGAATGCTAAAAACATTCCTTTTCTGTTCTCAATTTTCGCATTGAGCCTTCTCCACATTGGATTGTCTGCCCAGAACAAGCAACCCGAAGATTTTAGAATCGTCTTTTACAACACGGAGAATCTATTCGATCCCTTTGATGATCCTACTACCAACGATGGTGAATATACGCCAACCGGCAAGAGCCATTGGACCATGTCAAAACTTGACCGCAAGGTAATGATGGTCTACCGTGCCCTCATTTCTGCTGCGAATGGCCGATACCCGGATATCATTGGACTTGTGGAAATAGAAAATCTTTGGATATTGGAATATTTAATCAAAAAAACACCTCTGAAAGAGGGAAATTATGGCATTATTCACAAGGAATCACCTGATCCCAGAGGTATTGACGTAGCACTGCTTTATCGAAAAGAGAGGATAGTACCACAAGATTATGCTTTTATACCTGTTCGCGGGAATAGCAAGTCCCATTTTTCCTCCCGCGACATCCTTCTCTTCAAAGCCAGACTAAACCAGGAAACCTTCTGCTTTATTGTCAACCACTGGCCTTCAAGAAGTGGTGGTTACATGGAGACGCTTGGAAAAAGAAATATTGCCGCCAACATTGCAAGGAGGCTAGTAGACTCACTACAAACCAAAAATCCGCAAAGTAAAATGTTGCTGATGGGGGATTTTAATGCAACTCCCGACGAGGATTGCTTCACTAAAATACTCAAGGCATCCTTGACCTCAGAACATGCAAGTCCGACTCAGTTGATCAATTTATCTCACTTATGGTTGAAAAGTAATGTTGGAACCATTCGTACGAGAGGTCGCTGGGAAATTTTTGATCAGTTTATCTGCTCTGCCAATCTGATCCAAAAAGGCGGATTACAGGTTTCCTTGTCGGAAACGATCATCTGCACTGAAGATATTCTCCTGGAAGAAGACAAGAGGTATCTGGGGAAAAAACCATTCCGCACCTATCTGGGCCCCGTCTACCATGGCGGAGTTAGCGATCATCTGCCCATCTCTACCGTTCTCAAGAAGTGACTAAAGTGAACTAAAGTGACTAAAGTGAGCTAAAGTTATTCATATTGAAGTTCAAATATTTAGATAAATACTATTCCCTTCTAAATTAGGGAAGAAAAGAATCAAGTCCGTTCTGTAGCTCCAGATACTCTAGTCACTTTAGTCACTTTAGTTCACTTTAGTTCACTTCTTATTCTTTTAACTTTAAATTAACAACTCTCTCTTAAACTCTACATCTCAGCCCTTGTCAAATACTGCAAACAACAGTAATTGACATATGCGTAAAATTTTTCTTCCCTTTCTGGTTTTTATAACCATCCTTTCAGCGAACGGACAAACACCATCCCCTATCGGCCCTGTTCCAGGAAAACCAAATACAAGCACTACTAATCCGGTCATCAAAAATTTGGTGGTTAAAGGAAAAGTAATCGAGGCCGAATCATCCACCCCGATGGGTTATGCCAATGTTGCCATTTTCGCAGTTGCCGACTCCACAGTAGCTGGAGGCATCATGACCGCAGACAATGGCTCTTTTGAAATAAAAAATTTGGTTCCCGGCAAATATTATCTGAGTGTGAATTTCATCGGATATGCAAAAAAAACCATCCCACTACAAATCACAGCGACAAAGGCGATTACAGATCTTGGCATCATAAAAATGCAGAGTACTGATCAAAAAATCAACGAGGTAGAGGTTGTCGCAGAGAAACAACGCGTCGAATTCAAGATTGACAGGAGAGTAGTCAATGTGAGTCAAAACATTGTTTCCACAGGCGGAACTGCTGTTGAAGTACTCGAGAACACGCCTTCTGTTCAGACAGATTTTGAAGGAAATGTCACCTTGCGCGGAAGCTCCAATTTTACCGTACTGATTGATGGTCGCCCCAGTGTTGTCAAAGGAAGCGATGCCTTGAGACAACTTCCAGCCGCTGGTATTGACAAGATTGAGATTATTACCAACCCTTCCGCAAAATACGATCCCGATGGTGATTCAGGTATCATCAATGTGGTCATGAAAAGAAACCAGAAGGACTCCTTCAGTGGTCTGGTTAATATGACTGCAGGACTAAAAGATAAGTACCGCGGTGATGCAAATTTCACCTTCAGGTCCAAAAAATGGGATTTTATGCTGGGAGCAGATTTCTCTGACATGACCAATCTGGGTACCAGGGATATGACCCAAAAAATCACCAGTGGCGATACGATTACCACCAGAAAAACAGTTGCAGACGGGACAAATTTCCATAAAGGTCACAACATTAAAGGTGGGATCGACTACGTTTTAAGTCCGTCGACCACCATTGGGATCATTGGTACTGTTGGAATCATGGACCATGGCGATGCCAACCTTGGTCACCAAACAACTTCTTACAACAAAAGTATCCCGTCAACATATCTATTTCAGGACAACAGTTCAAGCAGAGGAAGTAAATACTGGAGCGGAAACTTAAATTTCATGCATAAGTTTGACAAGAAGGGAGAAGAACTACAGGGGTTACTTTATCTGTCGCACGAAAATGGAGATGATATTTCAAATCAAATCAATTACAATACGGATATGAACTCCAATCCGATAGATAAAAACCCTTACAAATACAGGTCCAATGAAAGTCCCACGGAAAATGAAATCAGGGCAAAACTGGATTATGTTTTACCAATCAACGACAAAGACAAACTGGAAGCCGGTTATCAGGGAAGAATCCAAAGAACAAAAGAGAATTTCATTTTTGAAGAGTACAATTACACTTCTGCTAATTGGGTAAATAATCCAAAATACAGCAGCTTGGTCGATTATGCTGAGGATATTCATGCGATGTACGGCACTTTCTCTCATTCCAACAACACATTCTCCTATCAGCTTGGACTAAGAACTGAATACACAAACCGAAAATTAAACAGTCTTCGGGCCAATAAAACTTATACACTGACTCGCTTTGATTTCTTTCCTACAGTGCATTTGTCTCAAAAATTCGTCAAGGAGTATGAGCTGCAAGCAAGTTACAGCAGAAGGTTAAACAGACCGGAAGGATTTATGCTGGAACCATTTCCAACATTCATGGACCCTTACAATATCCGCATCGGAAATCCGAATCTTACACCTGAATATGCTGGTTCTTATGAGCTAACCTTGTTAAAGCATATCGACGCTTCATTTATCTCACTGGAAGGCTATTTCCGTCAGACAAAGGATTTGATGACACGCATTCAAACCCTTGGGGCAGACAATATCATGCAGCATACCATGGCAAATATGAACAACGATTATTCACTTGGCAGCGAGTTAATGATCAATTATGAAATTAAGCCGGGTATTCGTCTGGTTGCCAGCGGTACGCTATACAACTATTGGCTAAAAGGCGCAATCAACGGCCAGAATGTGGACCAGCAGAG